>JANNWL010000077.1:0-12501 GCA_031414735.1 Burkholderiales bacterium
CGCCGCCCCTCAAGCCGCAGCCCAGATCAGCCGATAAGCAGGAAGCCACGCGGTTTTGCCAAGACCGCCGTCCCCTGCCCGAGGCAACTCCCATGTCCAGCACGATTGCTGTCGAAGAACTGCGCATTGGCATCTATGTCCAGCTCGAAGGGGGCTGGCTGTCGCATCCCTTCCCGCTGTCGAGCTTTCGCATCGCCACCGAAGAGCAACTGGCCACACTGCGCGGCCTGGGGCTGAAGCAGGTGCGCTGGGTGCCCGAAAGGAGCGATCCGCCCGAACCCGTTGTGCCCGTGCTGCAGGCAGCTGCCGTGCGACCTGCCTTGACGCCGGCCGAAGCTGAGGCGGCGCAGCGCCGGCAGGCTCTGGCCGAGCAGCGCGAAGCCTTGCAGCGCTGCGAACGCCAGTACGGCGAGGCGGCCCGCGCCTGGCGCGATGCCAGCGACGCGGTGTCCCAACGCCCCGAGGACGCGCGTCGCCACACCGAGGCCCTGGCCGCTGCGATGCTGGACAAGCTGACGGTGGAGTCGGACATCGGCATCCGCCTGGTCAACGTCGCCGGCGCCGACCGATCGGCCGCACACGCGTTGAACGTGACGGTGATCTCGTTGTTGATCGGCCGCACCCTGGGCCTGCAGGGTAGCGAATTGCATGAGCTGGGCGTGGGTGCCTTGCTGCACGACGTGGGCAAGATCGACCTGGCAGAGCGGCTGCGCCATGCCGACGACGGCCTGAACTGGGTCGACATGGCGGCCTACCGCGAGCACGTGGTGCGCGGCGTGGCCCATGGCAAGCGCATGGCGCTGGCGCCCGGGGCCCTGGCCGTGCTGGCCCAGCACCACGAACACGCCGACGGCAGTGGCTTCCCGCAGCAGCTGTCGGCCGACCGCATGAGCCTGGCGTCGCGCATCGTGGCCATCGTCAACCGCTACGACAACCTGTGCAACCCGCCGGCGCGCAACCCGGCACTGACCCCGCACGAGGCCGTGGCCACGCTGTTCGCGCAGGGCCGCAGCCGCTTCGATGCGGCCGTGCTGGGCACCTTCATCCGCATGACGGGCGTCTACCCGGCGGGCTCGCTGGTGCAGCTCACCGACGACCGCTACGCCATGGTGGTCGGCATCAACTCGTCACGCCCGCTGAAGCCGCGCGTGCTGGTGCACGACCCGCGGGTGCCCAAGTCAGAAGCACTGGTGCTGAACCTGGAGCATGCGCGCGACATCGGCATCAGGCGCAGCCTGGCGCCGGCCAAGATGCCGTCGGCCGCGCTGGACTACCTGGACCCGCGGCCCCGCGTGGCCTATTACTTCGAAGCCCTGGCCGCACAGGTGCAGCCCGAAGAGGTGTCGGCTTGACGGCCGCCCCCGTCCCCGCTGCCCTGCCGGGCGTGCTGGCCTGGTCGGCCCTGTTGCAGGGCCTGCCCCAGGCGGCCTGGGTGGTGGCGCTGGCGTCGCAGCGTGTGGTTGCAGCCAACGCGGCGGCCGGTGTGCTGCTGGGCAGGCCGGTGCAAGGGCTGATCGGCGAGTCCGCGGTGGCGCTGTCGGCGTCGCCCGAGGACTTGGCCTACTGGGCGTCAGTCACCGATCACGACTGCTGCGAGCTGCATTCCGACGCCCTGCTGGCCCGCCCCGACGGCGGCGTGCTGCATGTCAGCCGCAGCATCCAGCCCATTCCCGACGCCGCGGGCGGCGCCACGCACGCGCTGGTGCTGCTGCGCGACCGCAGCGCCGAGCAACACGCCGACGACGGGCGCGAGGCCGCCCTGGCCGACCTGCAGGCCACACTGGAGGCCACCGCCGACGGCATCCTGGTGGCCGACCTGAACGGCCGAATCCGCACCTTCAACCGGCGCTTTGCGCAGGTCTGGGCGATGCCCGTCACGCTGCTGCAGCAGCACGACGACGCGGCCGTGTACACCTGGATGAACCGCAGCGTGGTCGGCCCCGAGGACTACGAGCGCCGCCTGCAGGCGCTGCAGCTGGCCACGGGCGTGACGGCCACGGACCGGCTGCACCTGCATTCCGGCCAGGTGCTGGAACGCGTGACGCGGCCGCTGTGGAGCGCCGGCCGCGTGCTGGGCCGCGTGTATTCGTACCGCGACCTGAGCGAGCGGCTGGCCATCGACGGGCAGCTGGAAGCCATGTCGCTGACCGACGCGCTCACCGGCCAGCCCAACCGCCGCCGCCTGGCCGAGTGCCTGGATGAGGCCACCACGACGCTGCGCCGCGAGGGCGGCTCCATCGCCTTGCTGGTGGTCGACCTGGACCGCTTCCGCCACATCAACGAATCGCTGGGCCACGGCGTGGGCGACCAGGTGCTGCGCGACATGGGCCAGCGCATCCAGGGTTGCCTGCGCGATGGCGACACCCTGGCGCGACTGGGCGCAGACCAGTTCGCCCTGCTCGTCAGCCCGGCCGACGGCCCGGCGGCCGAAGCCACGGCCCGGCGCGTGTTGAAGGTCGTGAGCCAGCCCAGCCAGGTGGGCGACGCCACCTTCACGCTGACGTGCAGTATCGGCATCGCCCTGTGCCCCGCGCACGGCACGGGCCTGGACGACCTGACGCGCCATGCCGAGTCAGCCATGCGTGCCGTCAAGCTGGGGGGCCGCGCCAGCTACCGGCTGCACCAGGCCCGAGCCGAGGGCGACCGGCGTTCGCACATGCGGCTGGACCATGCCATGCGCCAGGCGCTGGTGAGCCGGCGCTTCCGCCTGCACTACCAGCCGCAGGTGGCGCTGGACGACGGCCGCCTGGTCGGCGCCGAGGCGCTGCTGCGCTGGCGCGACCCCGAACTGGGCGACGTGCCGCCGGCACGCTTCATCCCGGTGGCCGAGGACAGCGGTTTCATCGTCGCCATCGGTGACTGGGTGCTGTCGCAGGCCGTACGCCAGGCCGCGCTGTGGCACCAGCGCGGGCAGTCGCTGCCCGTGGCGGTGAACGTGTCGGCGCTGCAATTCCAGCAGCCGCAGTTCGTCGACCGCGTGGCCAACGTGCTGGCCGTCAGCGGCCTGCCCGCGCAGCTGCTGGAACTGGAGCTGACCGAGTCCATCCTCGTGCACGATGCCGACGAGGCGCTGCGCCGCCTGCAGGCCCTGGCCGCGCTGGGTGTGAAGCTGTCGATCGACGATTTCGGCACCGGCTATTCGAGCCTGGCTTACCTGAAGCGCTTTCCCATCGACAAGCTCAAGATCGACCGCAGTTTCGTGATGGGCCTGCCCAGCGACGAACGTGACGCCGGCATCGTGCGCGCCATCCTGCAGATGGCCGCCGCCCTGGGCATGAAGGTGATCGCCGAGGGCGTGGAAACCGAGGCCCAGCGCGCCTTCTTGCAGGACGCAGGGTGCGACAGCTTCCAGGGCTTCCTGTTCGCGCCGGCGCTGGACGCGCTGAGCTTCGAGCAGCGCATGGCTGTCGACACGCCCGCGTCAGCCGCGCCGCGCATGCGCCTGGTACACGGGTAGCCCGGCCCCCGGGCGGCACCGCGAAATTGCTGCGCCGGCTGGCGCAGGACGCACAATGGCTGTTGTCCATTTTTGCCACCCTGCGGCGCGATGATCTACAAGTTCAAGAGCAAAGCCACCGGCGACCTGATCATGCTGGGGCCCCAGGGCGACCAGGTCTTGCGCCTCATGGGTCGCGAGCCGGCGGCCCAGGGCATCATCGAGCCGCCGGCCATGGCGGCCGCGCTGGCCGCTTTGCAAGCTGCCGTGACTGCCGAAGCCGCCGCCGCAACCCAGGACGCCACCGACCCCGACCAGCCGCGCGCGGTGGCCTTGCGCCAGCGGGTTTGGCCGATGGTGGAAATGCTGCGCCGCGCCCAGGCCGCCGGCGTGGCGGTGGTGTGGGGCGTATAGACGGCCACAGGGGGCCGGCCATGGATTCAACAACAACACAGGAGTGGGCACTATGAAGCTCTGGAGCGACAGCTGGACCAACGGTGACCGCATTCCCCCCCGTTACGCCGCGGGCCAGCCCGACGGTGCGGGCGGTGCCAAGTTCAGCGACAACCTCAACCCCCACCTGGCCTGGCGCGACGTGCCTGCTGCCGCGCAGTCGATGGTGCTGATATGCCACGACTTCGACGTGCCCAGCCGGGGCGATGACGTCAACCAACCCGGCCGCGAGGTCTCGGTGGATCTGCCGCGGGTGGACTTCTTCCACTGGGTGCTGATCGACCTGCCGCCGCTGCCCACGGTCATCCAGGAGGGCGAATTCAGCCGCGGCTTCGTGCCCCGCGGCAAGCCCGGCCCCCAGGCCAAGGACGGCGCCCGCCACGGCCTGAACGACTACACCGGCTGGTTCGCCAGCCATGCCGACATGGCCGGCCAGTACTTCGGTTACGACGGCCCCTTCCCGCCCTGGAACGATTCCCTGGTGCACCACTACGTCTTCACGCTGTACGCCGTGGTGCTGCCGCAGCTGCCATTGGAAGGCCTGTTCACGGGATCCGACGTGCGCCGGGCCCTGGCCGACCGCGTGCTGGCCGAGGCCACGTTTTCGGGCACCTACACGCTGAACCACCGCCTGCTGAACCTGGGTATTTGAGCCGGGTCCGGGGCCGCCGGCCATGATCGAGCCGACCCGCCTGTTCGCCGTGCGCCACGGCCGCACGGCCTGGAACGCCGAGTTGCGCATCCAGGGCCACCGCGACGAACCGCTGGACGCGCTGGGCCGCTGGCAGGCCGAACAACTGGCGCAGGCCCTGGCCGGTGAGCCGCTGGCCGCCGTCTACAGCAGCGACCTGCAGCGTGCTGCCGCCACCGCCGAGCCGCTCGCGCGTCAGCAGGGCTTGGCCGTGCAGCCGGACCCGGGTCTTCGTGAACGCAGTTTTGGCGAGTTCGAAGGCTTCACCCATGCGCATATCGAGCATCGGTGGCCCGTCGCAGCGCGCCGCTGGCGAGAGCGCGACCCCGGTTTCGGCCCGCCGGGTGGCGAGAAACTGGCCGACTTCTACGACCGCAGTGTGGCCAGCGTGCTGCGTCTGGCCGCCGGGCACCCGGGCCAGGCGGTGCTGGTGGTGGCCCACGGCGGCGTGCTGGACTGCCTGTACCGCGCGGCCACCCGCGCGTCTTTGCAAACATCCCGCAGCTGGCAGCTGGGCAACGCCAGCATCAACCGCCTGCTGTGCACGCCCCAGGGCCTGAGCCTGGTGGGCTGGAACGACGACGCCCACCTGGCGTCGCCCCCCGAGTTCACCGCAGCGTTCAGCGCCTGATCTCTTTCCAGGAATTCTTCGCGGGCCGGATGACCTGGCCCAGCGGCAGTTCACGCTGGTAGACCGTGTTGTCCGAGCGGTGGGCCACGCCGATGATCTTGCCGTTGACGACGCGCAGCGTGATCACGCGCGACGAGGTGGCGTTGGTGGCGATGGTCTGCGAGACAAAGGTCGAGTCGGCCACCTTGGTGCCGGTGCCGATGTCCACCAGGTACATGAAGGACGACTGCGCACAGTTGCTGCCGCCGTTGACGTTGGTGACGAAGGCCACCGCGCCATAAGCCACGATGGGGTCGGTGTTGGCCTGCTCGCCGGCGGGCAGGTCGACATACCAGCCGCGGTCGGTGGTCCAGTTCACGGCGTTGGCGCTCAGGGTGTCGGTGGCCCGGGTGTAGGTCTGGCGCACCAGGCCGTTGCGGGCGTTGGGCAGGTTCGCGCCGTCGGCGATGGCGTAGAAGGACTGGGTCAGACCGCTGCCGAAGTCGGTCACGTCCAGCAACCGCCCGGTGCCCACCAGCACCACGCGCTTGCCCGCCACCATGGCCAGTTCGGGCGTGGCCGTGACGGGTTGTGCGTTGCCGGCAGCGTCTTTCAGCGAGGCCAGCAGTTCGCCGTTGATTTCGCCCGCGCCCGCAGCCGTGAGATCGAAGCGCCAGACGTTGCCGAGCAGATCGCCGCCGTAGACGTAGCGGACCATGCCGTCGGCTTCCTTGAACGCCGCCACCGCGGACAACCCGGCCTCGCTACCCACGGCGCCCGCAGTCGTGCGGAAGGTCTTGATCACCGCGCCGGTGTTGGGGTTGAGCATCCACAGCCGGCCGCGTCCGTCGCCGATGCTCAGGCCGTTGTCGTAGCCCGAGGTCACCAGCACCACGTTGCCTTCGACGGCAGTGCGCGCAATCACCGGCCGGCCCGTGGCGAAGCCCATGTTGGCGCGGTTGGCGGCGTCGCCTGCGGCCGGGAACACCCACTTGAACTGGGCCTGCGCCTGCGCTGCGGTGATGCCGCGCGGCGTGGTCACGTCCAGCGCGTAGTAGCTGCGCCCGGCCGCGCCCAGGCCGCCCACCAGCAGCTTGCGGCCGGTGGTCAGGCGGGCGTAGGTGGGCGTGGCGTCGAGCAGCGTCTGGTAGACCCAGCCGCGCTGCACCGACTTGCCCAGGTTGACCAGCGTGTCGGGCGGGGCATAGGCCCACTGCTCGGCGCCGGTGACGGTGTCGAAGGCGTGCAGCATGCCGTCGCCCGAGGCCAGGTAGACCATGCGCTCGTCACGCGCCAGCACCGGTTCGGCGTTGACCACCGCACCCAGCAGGCTGCTGCGCGCGCGCACGGTGTCGCCTTCGCCCGTGCGGTTGCCGCGCAGGTAGTCCACGACCACCTGGTTGGTGAAGGCGACCGGGTCGGGGTTGACGAGGGCACCCACCGTGGCGGCAGTGAAGTCCACGCCCAGCGCGCCACTGGAGGTGAAGACGGTGCGCGTGGCCCAGTCGCGCGCAGCCAGCACGCTGGCGGCCGACCAGTTGGGCGTGGCGCCCACCGCGGCGGTATTGATGTCGATGGGGTTGGCCGTCAGGTCGCCGGCCCAGCCGCGCGGGTTGTACACGCCCAGGTAGGCCTGCGAGTCGCTGCGGTCCAGGTTGACGGCGCTGACCGCGATGCCGCCCTGGGCGCCTTCCTGGCTCAGGATGTCGTCCAGCCCGGCGCGGATGCGCAGCGCGGTTTCCTCCGGCGTGGTGGCCAGGTACATCTTGCCGCGGCCGTTGATGGTGGCGTGCCAGAGGTCGTCCACCGAGGTCGGGCTGCGGTTGGCGCTGGGGTTGGGCCAGGCCGCTGCGACGGCTGGCGCGGGCGTGGATTCGCTGAGGAACAGCGTGCCGCGGGCGCCCAGCGTGAGGCCGTAGGTGTTCATGTGCAGCGTGGTGTTGGTGTCGCTGGGCGTGGCGTTCAGCGCGCCGGCGGCCAGGCCGTTCACCAGGTCTGTCGGCGGGCGCGGGTTGTTGGTGTAGTAGCGCAGCCCCAGGTCGGCCAGGCTGCCGTCGTAGGTGGTGGCGTAGGGCGCGCCGGCGCCCCAGGTGGCGGCGGACTTGCCAGCGTCCCAGGCTGGCATCGCCACGGCGGAAGCGTTGGCAAATCCGTCGGTGACGATGAAGGCGTTGTTGCGCTGGCAGGCGAACTGGATGACGTTGTACTTGCCGCCCGTGCTGTCGGTGCGCTTGAACTGTTCGCCGATGTACTTCAGCGTTTCGCGCGTGGGCGTGCCGCCGTTGCCGTTGGCTTCATAGAAGATGCCGGCCACGCGCAGCCGGTTGCTCGCGGCGGCAGCGGCGTCGGCGTCGTACATGGTGACGTTGCCGGCCAGGTTGTTGAAGGGCACCACGCCCAGGCGCATGCCGGTCAGGCCTTCCATGGTTTCGCCCATGGCGCCGGCCAGCATCATCTTGCGCTTGCGGTAGTACTGGAACCAGTTGGCGAAGTTCTGCATCTCGGCCGCATAGGTGCGGCCCGAGGGGAAGCTGTTGCCGTTCTTGATTTCATAGCGCTTCAGGGTCGAGCCATCCGGCGCGCCGGCGCAGGTGTCGTTGGCCGCGCTCGTGTTCTGCGGCACGCAGGCCTCCTTCACCCAGTAGGTCGCGGCGTAGTAGGCCATCGCCACGCGCGTCACGCTGCCGGCGGCGGCCGCCTCATCGGCCAGCACATTCACCCAGCCGCCACAAGCGGCATTGCTGGCGTTGCACACGCTCTTCTGCGAGCCGGCCGGCACGCGCATGCCGGGCAGGGCGGTGAAGACCGTTTCGCCGGCTGTCGAGGCCGCGATGTTGGCCGTGAGATTGAATGTGGCCACGCCGTAGATCGGGTGCGAACGTGCGGCGTTGCTGGACGCATTGGCGGGCGTGACCGGTCCCGTGCTGAGCTGCGCCGGGGCCCAAGGCGCGTAGGCGATCAAGGGGTTGTAGTAGATGGAGTTGTGCACCGGCGACTGCGCCGGGTTGCTGGGCGCCGAGCGGTAGCGCGCGGCTGCCGCGTCGTAGTACACCCCCGACCAGCGCAGGAAGGCGAACTGCGTGGTGGGCAGAACAGCGAAGTGGTCGGTATCGCTGTCGCTGTACACGCGGTTGCCCAGGCCGGTGCCGTTGGGGAACAGGTACACCAGCTTGCGCCACTGGTTGCTGGCGCCGCCAGCGGCGTTGAACCAGGTTGATGTCAAGGCGCGCAATGACGCGTTGGGGTGCGCGGCATCGACGCCCCAGCCGCTGCCGGCGGTGTAGTCCCACCAGAAAGCGCCGTCGTTGTTGTAGAGCATGACCTCCGAGTCCATCGACCCCGAGTCGTCCATGCCGAACACCACGTTGGGCTTGGCCAGCACCGAGGCCTTCAGCGGCAGCTCGGCGAGGTTGGTGGCGTGTGACGCCACGCCGGCCAGCAGCCCGGTCAGGGCCAGCGTGCTGACGGCAAGTTGAAGCGCTGATTTCATGGCGGTCCTTGCGGGTTCGATCGAAAGCGGCGTCAGCCCTTGGTGACCAGCGACTGGACCCAGGTCTGGGTGTCCTTGGGGCCGGTGACACGCACGGTGATGCGGAACTGGCGCGAGTTCGGCGGGTCCAGCGCCTCCTGGCCGAATTTGCTGCTGTCGACCTGCGGTGCCTGGCGCACCAGGCACTGGCGCAGCGTGCTCGTCACCGGTGTGGTGTTGCACATGCGCTCGACAACCCAGCGTACGTTGTAGATGCCGGCCATCAGTTCGGGCGCAGCGGCCCAGTCGACGGTGGGTATGCCCGCCGCGTCGGCGGCCTGGATGGTGGCCCAGTACCAGGCGCCGGCATTGGCCTCTTCGTTGACCACCGCGCGCACGGCGGCGTAGGCCGTGTTCAGGCCCACTTCCGAGGCCTGCAGCGAGGCTTCGCGGTAGCTGGAATTGCCCGCGGCGAGCGTGCCGATTTCGGTGATGCGCGCCAGCGCCATGCCGCCGATCAGCATCACCGACAGCAGCAGCAGCACCAGCAGCATGGTCACGCCACGAGGGATGCGGGCCCCGCTTGCACTCATGGCGTCAGTCCCATCACCAGGTTGCGCAGCGGCACGACCACGATCGACGTGCGGTAGCGGTAGCAGCGCCACTCGGCCAGATCGGCCGTGACGGCTTCGCCGAACAAAGTGGGCATGGCGTCGGTGGCTTCGCAGACACCGGCGGCGTTGGGCTTTTCGGCCTGCGGGCTGCGCGTGACGAGGCCGATGCGCAGCGCGCGCACGCGGGGCAGCGTGGCGGCATCCAGGTTGGCGAAGCCGCCAGTGGCGCTCTGCCAGGTTTCCAGCCCCGTGCTGCCGGCCGCGGCGTTGGCGATGCCGTACTGGGCGCGCAAGGCCATCACGTTGCGCACCAGCACCACCGGGTCGCCGGCGAGTGGGCGTTCCAGCCGCAGGTCGGTGCCTTCGAGTCGGTAGCGGGCCCAGCGCAGCTGACCCAGCAGGGCCACGCGGCCCCGGTCGGCGTAGGTCACGGCGGTGGTGAAGACGGCCTTGTTGTAGTCGCCGGTGGCGGCGAAGGCCAGGCGTTGCGGGTCGTCCACGGTCGAATCGGTGACTGCCGTGACGGTGCGCACCATGCAGGGCTCGCCCGCGGTGGCCGGGGCCAGCAGCACCGCCTGCCCCACGGTGACGGGCAGGAACGACCGCAATTCGGCATCGATGCCCGTGCTGGCCGTGTTCAGCAGCACGTTGGCGCCCGAGGCCACCTGGGTGCCGTAGACAACGTCGACACGGTCGTTGACACCGTCGCGCGTGATGCGCAGCGGGGTGAAGGCCACGCCGTTCTGGATCACGGCGTTGCCCACGCTGAGATTGAGCCGGTTGCACAGGTAGCGGCTGTCGCCGAAGAAGCCCAGGCCGGCCACCGAGGCGTCGTCGCGCAGGGCGCCCAGGGCTGTGCTGGCGTTGATCAGCGAGCCGCCCGTGCCGATGCCCTGGCGCTGCGCGGCCATGAACATGGTGGCGCTGCCCACCGCCGCCAGGCCCACCAGCAGGGCCACCACCATGCCGACCAAGACCTCGATGAGGGACAGGCCACGGCCGCCGGCCCGCCGGGAGCGGTCAGGGGCGCACATCGGTCACCGCCTGCAGGGTTCGGGTGTCGCCGCTGTCCTTGCCCAGCCAGGTGATGGCCACGGTGAGGCGCCCGCTGACAGCTTCCAAGGTGGATGTGGTGGTCACCGGCGCGGGCAGTGCGGCAGCGGTGCGCGTGGCCCAGTCGGCCGTACCGGCGCGGGCCACGGCGCTGGCGCAGACCCCGGCCTGCGGCAAGGTGTAGCAAGGCGCGTTGTTGACGTCGACCAGCACGGTGCTGAGGTGTTCGGCCACAAACTGCGCGGCCACCTGGCGCGACTGCGTCTCGGTGGTTTGCGCCACCATCCGGCCCTGGAATCGCGTCATGGCCAGCATGCCCAGCGACAGCACGACCAGCGCGATCAGGGCGTCGAACAGCCCCACGCCGCGGGCCGCGGCAGTGCCAGTGCGGGTTGTGCCGGTCATGCGCAATTCACGAGGTGGTTGCCGCACAGGCGGATGGCGCCACCGGCGTCCACACGCAGGCCCGGGCAGCGGTGGTCGCCAGAGCAGGCGATCAGTACGTGCGACAGGTTGATGGCCGCCGCTGTCAGCAGGGCTGTCGAGCCCTGGCTGCTGAAGGTGACAAGCCGGTTTTCGGCGCCGACACCGATGCCCAGGCTGCGCGTGCGCAGCTCCACCGGGTTGGCCGGGTCCCGCATGTCGGACACGGTGATGATCCCGGCCACCGTGACCAGCCGCACCTCGTTGTTGCGCTTGATGGCCTCGCTCTGCGCAAACAAGGCCTCGGCAAACAGCGTGTTGCCGCTCTCGCGCAAGCGGGCGTTGATGCCGTACTCCGAAAAGTACGGCGCCGCGGCCAGCGTCAACAGGCTCATGATGGTGAAGGCCACCATCAGTTCGATCAGGCTCAGGCCGCGCCCGGGCAGCCCGCCGTGCCGATTCCGGTTCAGCTGTCGCATGTGCTGCCCTTCATGCTCCAGCAGGCCGTGGGTGGCAGGCCCTTGGGGTGGGCCGTGGTGTTGCGGCTGCCGTTGTGGTTGATGGTGTAGGCGTAGCCGGTCATCGTGCCGCTGCCGGTGGCCGTGGCGGTGAAGCCCTGGGTACCGTTGCTCAGCGCGCAGGTGAGGGTGAAGTTGGTGGCGGTCGGCAGGGCGACGCCGCAGGCCGCGCCGTTGGCGTAGTTGCCGCTGTCCTGGAAGCGTTGCTCCATGCGCGTGAAGTAGGCCGACAAGCCGTCCAATGCCGGCGGCACGCGCGAGCGCAACACATAGGCGCTGTACGAGGGCAAGGCCACCGAGGCGAGGATGCCGACGATGGCCACCGTCACCATCAGTTCGATGAGTGTGAAACCGCGAGACGCGAAACGCTGCATGCCGGACACCGGGAAGTGATTGCCTGCGGCTTGGTATGGGCCGCCGGCTCTTCCGGGATATCGGTGCGCCGCGCCGGCACTTGATGGCCAGGACGGCCTTTACAGTGCTAGCAAACGTTAACGCGGGCCTGCAAACGTTACGGACTGCACGGCGGCGTGACGGCGGTCACGCCAAATCGACGCCTCAGGCGGGCGGGCCTGGCTCAAGACTCGAACAAATCGTCCGAAGTCCGCGCGGTGCGCGCGGGCGCCGCCAGGCCCAGGTGGCGGTAGGCTGCTGCCGTGGCGATGCGCCCGCGCGGCGTGCGCTGCAGGTAGCCCTGCTGGATGAGGTAGGGCTCGATCACGTCCTCGATCGTGCCGGGCTCCTCGCCGATGGCCGCGGCCACGTTGTCCAGCCCCACCGGGCCGCCGTCGAAGCGGTGGATCACGGCTTCGAGCACCTTGCGGTCCATCACGTCCAGGCCCAGCGGGTCGACGTCCAGCATCTTCAGCGCCCGGTCGGCCAGGGCCGCGTCGATGCGGCCGTCGCCCTTGACCTGCGCGTAGTCGCGCACCCGGCGCAACAGCCGGTTGGCGATGCGCGGCGTGCCGCGGCTGCGCCGCGCAATCTCCAGCGCGCCAGCGGCATCCGTAGGCACGTTCAGCAGCCCGGCCGAGCGCGTGACGATGCGCGTTAGCTCCTCGGCCGTGTAGAACTCGAGCCGCGCCACGATGCCGAAACGGTCGCGCAGCGGGTTCGTCAGCATGCCCGCGCGTGTGGTGGCGCCGACCAGGGTGAAGGGTTGCAGGTCGAGCTTGATGCTGCGCGCGGCCGGGCCCTCGCCGATCATGATGTCGATCTGGTAGTCCTCCAGCGC
>JANNWL010000078.1:0-6746 GCA_031414735.1 Burkholderiales bacterium
CCTCCGCGGTCGATACCTTGATCGAGCGCGTGGGCGGGCCCAGGGCCGGGTCGGCACCGTAGTCGGTGCCGGTGGCAAAGCGCGCCGGGATGTTGACGGCGCGGCACAGCGCGATCATCAGATGGGCGAAATCGCGGCACACGCCCACGCGCTCGATCAAGGTATCGACCGCGGAGGTATTCGAGTTCGACGTGTTCGAGGCGAACGTGACCCGTTGCTGCACCCATTGCATGATCGCCTGGACGCGGCTATGCCCTGGCCGCAGGTGGCCGAACTCGTCGATCGCCAATTTGATCAAGCGGTCCGATTGGCAGTAGCGGCTGGGGTACAGGTAGCTCAGCACCGACGCCGGCAGATCGGCGACTGGGACCTCGGCCAGTTGGGGCGGGTCGGCGCGGTGGTGCAACAGTTCGACCGAGGCGATGTAGGCCACCTTCAGCGGCCCAGGCTGCGCGCGCACCCGCAGGTAACGGTTGCCGGTGGCGGGGTCGGCATGCACCGGTGCGGCGACGGGCTGGCTCAGCAGCAGGCTTTCCGCGACCACCGATTGCGAGGCCGTGCGCGCGGCGTGGATGTTGAAGATGAAGTCGGCCCCAGGCGCACCGACCTCGTAGTTCAACTCGATCTGCAGCTCGATGCGCACCTGGTGCCCCTGCGCGGGTACGTTGTCGCCTGCGATCAGGGCGCTCACGACGCGGCCTCATCGTCGGGCAGCAGACTTTGCTGGGCCGGATGGGCCGTGCCGCGCCACGCTTCGGCGCGCAGGTCGATGTCGATTGCACCGCAGTTCTCCATGAGGGCGCTGACCCGGTCGGCGCGGTCGTCGTCGGCCAGCGCCACGGTCAGCACACAGCGACCACGCTGCATGGCCTGGGCATCGGGTGCAGCATCGACGTTGTTGCCGAAGAGATCGCCAAAGAAGCGATCGAACACACCCTGCTTGTCGGGTGCCAGACGCTGGCCGTTGGGCTGTTGCGCGGCGGTGGCGCCGTCCGTGCCACTGAAGTTCATGGCGTCCAGATCGATGCCGCTGGCAGCGATTCTGGCGTGGGCTTCGCGCGCCTGACTTGTGTTGTCGAAGACGCCGATCAAGACACTGCTCATGTTGCTTCCTTGCTGGGGTGGCGTGGCGCGCTTTCGCGCTGCGGGTGGCGGTGCTTGCCGACAGCGGCAATGAAGCTGGACAGCGTGCGCTCGGTGTCATGCCGCGCCGCGCGCACGATGCCCGGGTCGTCATCGCCCGATGGCAGGGTGGCCGAGATGCCGGCTTTGTCGAGTAGCAACTGCGACGAACCCAGCGCCAACAGGGTCTTGCCGTGGCGGTATTGCAGGCTGATGAATTCGAGCGTGAGCGCGTGGTGCGCCAACACGTCCACGCCGGCTGCGCCGGCCGGCAGCACCACCGCATCGAACAGCACCGACGCCGAGTTTTCCAGCGAACCCTCGGCCAGCAGCGCCGCACCGTCGACGCTGTTCACGGCGCCGATGCGCGGCGCGATCACGCAGGGCACGGCGCCGGCTTCGCGCAAGGCCGCTTGCACGGCTGCAATGCTGCTGCCAGAGACGCCGTCCGCCACCAGGATGGCGATGCGCCGGGTGCGGATGCCGCCGTCGCCAGGCCGCGCGGTGAGTGAGAGCGCGGGCGAATGCGTCACCTCGGGCGGCGTCGGGTGTTCCAGCGCGCGGGGCAGGGCGGCGGGCACCGCCATGCCCAGGCCGTCGGCCACGGCAGCGGCCAGTTCGGCCGACACGTTCACCAGCGAGGCGACCATGCGCTCGCGGATCGCCGGCACGGTGAGCTTGCTCAGCTCGAAGCGAAAGCCACTGACGATGTGGGCCTTCTCCACATCGGTCTGGCTGTCGTAGAACAGCCTGGCCTGGGTGTAGTGGTCGGCAAATTTCTCCGGCTTGCCGCGCAGCTTGTCGCCCTGCACCGGCTGCGGGAAGGAGACGAAGCCGGCGCTGCCGGCCTGGAACGGGCAGCCGCCGGCCAGCGAGTTGGGCTCGTAGGCCACCCGGCCCTTGGGGATCTGCTGGCGGTGGATGCCGTCGCGCTGGTTATTGTGCACAGGCGCCAGTGGCGCATTGATCGGCAGCTCGTGAAAGTTGGCGCCGCCCAGGCGCGAGATCTGGGTGTCGAGGTAGGAGTGGATGCGCCCAGCGAGCAGCGGGTCGTTGCTGAAATCGATGCCGGGCACCACATGCGCGGTGCAGAACGCCACCTGCTCGGTTTCGGCGAAGAAGTTGTCGGGGTTGCGGTTCAGCACCATGCGCCCCACCGGCGTCACGGGCACCAGCTCTTCGGGAATCAGCTTGGTGGCGTCGAGCACATCGAAGCTGAAGCCTTCGGCCTGCTCCTCGCTGAAGACCTGCAAGCCCAGTTCCCACTCGGGGTACTCGCCGGCCTCGATTGCGTCCCACAGATCGCGCCGATGGAAGTCGCTGTCGGCGCCGGCGATCTTGGCCGCTTCGTCCCAGACCAGGGAGTGGGTGCCGAGCAGCGGGCGCCAGTGAAATTTGACAAAGCTGCACTGGCCCTCGGCGTTGATGAGCCGGAAGGTGTGCACGCCGAAGCCCTGCATCATGCGCAGGCTGCGCGGAATAGCGCGGTCCGACATCGCCCACATCAGCGTGTGGGTGGTCTCGGGGCTGAGCGAGGCGAAGTCCCAGAAGGTGTCGTGCGCCGACGCCGCCTGCGGCATGCCGTTGTGCGGCTCGGGCTTGACGGCATGGACGAGGTCGGGAAACTTCATCGCATCCTGGATGAAAAACACCGGCATGTTGTTGCCGACCAGATCCCAGTTGCCTTCGTCGGTGTAGAACTTGACCGCAAAACCGCGCACGTCGCGGGCGGTGTCCTTCGAGCCCCGCTCGCCGGCGACGGTCGAAAACCGCGCGAACACCGGCGTGCGCTTGCCCTTTTCGGCGAACAGCGATGCGCGCGTCAGCTTGCCGAGCGGGCGATAACACTCGAAGAAGCCGTGGGCGCCGGAGCCGCGTGCGTGCACGATGCGCTCGGGGATGCGTTCGTGGTCGAAGTGCGTGATCTTCTCGCGGAGGATGAAGTCTTCAAGCAGCGTCGGGCCGCGCAGGCCGGCTTTCAGCGAGTTCTGGTTGTCTCCGATCGCGACACCGTGGTTGGTCGTCAACACCTGGCCGGATGCGTCCGAGCGCTGGCGATCAAGGGCGCCGGACTTCGGCGACGTGTTGATCTCGCTCAGCGTGCTGGCCGAGACTGTCGGCGAGTCGCTGGACATGCTGGCGCCACGCGCCGGCGCCACAGCGTTCTGGCGGCCAAACCCCTTCCCCTGGCCGGTGTTGTTGGGCATCGATGCGGCCAGGGTCTGAACGGCGGCGAGCTGCTCCGACTGCAGGGCGGTTTCGCGCTGCGGCTCCGCTGCGCCTTTGGCCTTGTGGTTTGACTTCATGGGAGACCTTTTGATGTGGACGCAGGCGTCGGTGCGCGGCCAGGAGTTATCAACGGCCCGAAGGCGGTTCGGGGTCATCTGGGATGACGGGCGGAATCAGCCCCTCGTCGGGCTCGACGGGTAGCGCAGGAGGCTCCCGCTCTTCGGGAACGTCGTGGTTGGGGCGATGCGACTGGGGGACTCGGTTGCTGGACATGGTCAGGCTTCTGTAGGTGACTTGGAAACTGCGGAAGAGGGCGACCCCCTGCATCGCAGGCGCGCGCAACACGGGCGCGTCGTTCTCGGCCGAGGCTTCAACTTGCCTGGACATACCGCCTCCAAGGGCCGGGCGCCTGCCCGAGACGATCCGTCACGGCGGCGAGGACTTCGCGATTCCATCCCATTCCGATGTGACTGCTGCTGACCTCGATGTCATGCACCAGCTTCGAACGCTGGTCGTGGCGGCAGGTCCGCCAGGCGACGACACCATCCGTGCGGCTGTAGATCGACGTCGTCCGCAACGGTGGCGGCGTGCGCAGCCGCCGGCTCATCGCCGGATCGAGCACCGCCTTCGAGCCACTGAGCAGGCGAAAGAGCAAGCCCGCGTGGGTGTGATCGCCCTCTGCATTGAAAGGCGTGCCGATGGTGATCACCTGCCGCAGGCGCGGCGCCATCAACTTCGCGATCTCGCGCGCATAGAGCCCGCCCAGGCTCCAGCCAATGAGGGTGGCTGGCTGCTCATGACCAGACAGCAGGTCCGACACCCGGCACTTGAGGGAGTCAAGCCAAGTGTCGAGGTCGCCCCGGGGGCCGGTGTTGAACCCCTGACCCCAATCGAAGGCCTGGTAGCCGATCGAGCGGCAGTGCTCGCGCAGCATGGCTACCGAGGTGCCGTCTGCGCCCAGGCCCGGAAAGATCACCACGGGGTGTCCATCGCCAGCTTGGGCCGTGCCATTCTTGGCGAGCTTGTGCCAGGCGAACTCCATCGCTGCGCGGAACGGCTCCGCGCCCAGCAGCGCCAGTGATGGGCGTTGGACGGAAGCGGTGGCAGGTTGGCTCATGCGCGCTCTGTGTCAGCTGTTCGGGCTGATGCGGTTCCAGGCGTCTCGCGCCGCGTGCTTCGCCCTGTTCCAGCTCAGGTTCGACGCACCGCGGCTGGCGTTCCAATCGCCCGACATCTGGGACTCGACGTCGTCGAAGTCACGTCCGGGATACTGGCCACGCGCGTTCACTCCGAAGCCGTAGGCGGGGCCGTAGTCGTCGAAGCTGGAACCTTGCTCGACATAGTCGCGCCCGCTGAAGTTCTCGCTCCAGTACGCGCTCTCACGTGTCGGGTCCATCACTTCCGCCACACCTTTGCCAGCCAGCCCACCGACAACCGCGCCGACCGCCGCGCCGATGACCGTGCCAACCGGCCCGGCGACAGTCCCGGTGGCTGCACCGGCGGCCGCGCCGCCGACCAGAGCCCCCAGGCCCGTGCCGACGGGATGGGCGCCCGGCGCTCCCGAGATCGGGTCGCGGTTGTCGTCGATGTCGCGGTCGTTGCGGTTGTCGCTGTTCATGATGAGTTCCTTGGGATATGACGGCATCAAGCCGCAGAGGGTTCAGCACGAGGTTTCGCGCCACAGGTGATTTGCGATCGAGAGCATGGTTGCGGTCTCCACCGCGAGACGCCCACTTCGCCCGGACTGCCTTTGTCTTGTTCGACTCGCAGTCCTTCGAGGAACCAATCTTCGATGCCTGTATCGAGTCAGTCTGTGCGACACCGAACGTCAGCGCGACCGGGACTGGCCAGCGCCACCTGATCAACATCCCTAAAGCTGCGTGCCCATCAGGGATGCCAGCCTCTCGGCGACGCGCTCACGCAGGGGGCGCGCCAGCCACTCGGCGTGGGTCACTGGGCGCGACTTCGCGAGGTCTGCCTCGAAGGTGGTGGTCTGCAGCGCGGCGAAGGCCGGGTCGACGACATTCAGCGTGGCTTCGTCGTTGAGCCGGAATGAGCGGTTGTCGAAGTTGGTCGAACCGACCGAGACAAGCAGTCCGTCGACGATCAGCACCTTGCAGTGGTACATGGTGGGTGCGTACTCCGCGATGAGGGCACCGGCGGCAAGCAGCGGGCCCCAAGTGGCGCGCGACGCGCTGCGCACGGTCTCGCTGTCGATGTGCTCGCCCGGCACGACGATGCGCAGCTTGACGCCGCGCTGCATAGCCAGCAAGAGGGCCTGCAGCGTCAACGCGTCGGGCACGAAGTAGGCGGCAGAAAGGTCGATGGAACGGGACGCCGCGGTCAGCGCCAGCAGGTACATCAGCTGCATGCTCTCGCTGCCGCCGCTCGGTGAACTGCTGAACATCTGGGCCAGACCAGGTCCCGCCGGCGTGAGGTTGGGGAAGTAGTCAGGCCCATGCAGCACGTCCCCGGTCACCTTGATCCAGTTGTCGATGAACACCGACTGCATCTGCGCGACCACGGGCCCCTCGATCTCGAAGTGCGTGTCGCGCCAGTGCGCCGGGTCCTGCGCGTGACCGGTCCATTCCGGCGCCACACCGACGCCGCCGGTGTACCCGACGCGACCGTCGACCACCAGCAGCTTGCGGTGTGTGCGGTTGTTCAATCGCCCGAGGTGGGACCAGTGCGGCGGATGGAACTGGTGGACCTGCACACCCGCTGAAGACAGGGTCTCGACAAGGCTCTCATCCATCTTGGCGCTGCCAACCCAGTCGAGCAGCACGTGGACCTTCACGCCCTGGCGGGCACGCTCCGCAAGCGCCTCGGCAAACTCGCGGCCGATGTCGCCCGACCAGTAGATGTAGGTCTCGAAGGTGATCGATCGCTTGGCGCTGCGGATCGCCGCCAGCATGGGCGGGAAGATCTGGTCACCATTCAGCAGCGCCTGCGCGCGCGTGCCGTGCAGGAACGGCGGCCCCAGCAGTACACCGAGCTCATGCATGAAGCGCGGGTCGTCAAGCCCGTAGAGGCGCTCGATGCGGCGCTCGATCTTCTTCTCGCCGCCGATGAAATTCGACACGAGGACACCGCCCGCCAGTGCCAGGGCAGTTGCGGCGCTGGCGACCAACAGCCAACGGGACCAGCGTGCCATTTCCGTCACCTCCGATTAAATGGCCACTGAGCTGGCGCGCCTAACGAGGCATGGTGAGCAGCTCTCAACGCCTTCGCTTGGTGCGGGTCGCGGCTGGCTTTGCAGTGTCGGTACAGATCTTCAGGTTCTCGCGGGTCCACGCCCATCACTTCGCGTTCTCCTTAGCGCCCCTGATGTTCATGGCTGCAAGACCCAGCTGCAACATCACCAACGCCCATGCGCCGGTGTGCCACCCCCAAGC
>JANNWL010000079.1:0-12036 GCA_031414735.1 Burkholderiales bacterium
GCGTTTTCAGAGCCTGACCGACCAGATCGACCGCGTCGACCTGGCCAAGATGACCGACGACCTGACGGCCACGCTGGCTGCGGCGCGCAAGCTCGTGGCCGGCCCCGAACTGCAGCAGACGCTGGCCGAGCTGGCGCAGACTGCGGGCTCGCTCAAGCGCCTGTCGGCCACGCTGGACCAGCGCGTGCCGCGCCTGGCCGACGCCGCCCAGGGCACGCTGGCCGATGCCAGCCAGGCCTCGGCCCGTCTGGGCTCGGCGGCCGACCGCTTCGGTGGCGCGGCCGACCGTGTAGGCAGCGCCGCGGCGCGTGCAGAGACCTTGCTGGCGCCCGATTCGCGCGTCGTCACCAGCGTGCAGCAGGCCGCCGACGAGCTGACCCGCGCCGCATCCGCGTTGCGCAACGCAGCCAGCGATGAATCAGCCACCGTGCAAGGCGTGCAGCGCGCCATGGCCGACCTGGCGCGGGCCGCCCGCGCGGTGCGCGAGCTGGCCGACACGCTCGAGCAGCAACCCCAGTCGCTGATCCGCGGCAAGGCGGTGCCATGAAGCTCGCGGCCTCAACTGCTGCGCTTGACCGGAGCCTGGCATGAAGCCCACCCCCGCCTCGTACCTCGCCGCCTTGTTGCTGGCCGGCCTGCTCGCGGCCTGCGCCAGCCCCGCGCCGCCGCCGGCGCTGTACCAATTGCGCGGCGCGCCACCGGCGCCGGTGCAAACCGTGCCCGGGCCACACGTGCTGCAGTTGCTGCTGCCGGTCGCCCTGCCCGAAGCCTTGCAGCGCGACGCCTTGCTGCTGCCCCAGGGCCAGGCCGGTGTTCAAGCGTTGGCCGGCCACCGCTGGGCCGAACCCCTGGCCGACGCCGTGCCGCGCCTGCTGCGCCAGGACCTGGCCGCCCTGCTGGGCGAGGCCCGCGTCTGGGCCGCACCGCTGCCGGCGGGCGTGGCCATCACGCGCCAGTGCCGCGTAGAAATCCTGAGCTTGCTGGCCACGCCCGACCGCACGGCGGTGCTGCTGCAGGCCCGCTGGACGCTGTCCGACACCAGCGGCCGCAGCGCGCCCGTGGTGCAGACGACGCAGATCAGCGTGCCCAGCGTCGGGCCGGATGTCGATGCGCTGGTGGCCGCCCACCGTCTGGCCTTGTGGCGGCTGGCCGAGCAGGTGGCGCAGGCCGTGCGTTGAACCGGTCGCCTCGGCCGACATCGGCGGGCTGTCGGCCAACGGGCCGCGCGCCTCAGCCGGCGCCGTGCAGCTGCTTCAGCCGGACCGCCTCAGCCAGCGTGCTGCGGTAGCCGGACTCGATGCAGCGTTCGCGGTACTCGCGCGAGATGCTGGCGTAGTAGCCGATGTCCGGGTGCAGCAGCAGGTCGGCTGCGCTGGCGTCGGGCTGGGTCAGGGCGCGTTTGCGCAGGTCGCTTTCGCGCCAGCGTTCGGTGCCGGGCGGGGCGCGGCTTTCGTGGGCTGACGCGTCCACGGCCAGCACCCGCTGGGCGCCCAGTGCGCGCGCCATGCGCACCGGCAGGGGCAGCGTGAGATCGGCGTCGGCATGGCGCTGGCCGCGGATGCGCACGGGGCTGAACTGGCCTTCGATGGCACAGGCGGCTTGCACGGCCAGGCCGGCGTTGCCGCGGTTGAAGGCGACGGCGGCTCGGTCGGACAGGCGGGTGCTGACGCACACCGCCATCACCGGCAGGGTCTGCAGCAGCGGGCGCTGGCCCAGGGCCTGGAGTTGCTCGCGCACCAGGTCGGCCAGGGCTGTGCCGCTCAGTCGTTCGCTGCCGCCGATGCTCAGGCGCGCCAGGCGCGCGGGCTGCAGGTCCAGCGCCAGCGCCTGCAAGGCCGGGCCGCGCAGGCCGGCGGCGCGCAGCACGGCCACCAGCGCACCCACCGATGCGCCGACGATGAGGTCGGGCTGCAGGCCCATTTCGTCCAGCGCCTTCACCACCCCCACATGCACGAAGCCTCTCGGCCCGCCGGAGCTGAAGACCCAGGCCACGCGGGCCGGGCGCGGCAGGGGTGCGGCGGTGGGTGCGTCGGGGCCGCTGTGGTCGGCGTCGGGGTCCAGCGTGCAGCCGGCCAGCAGGCCCGTGGCCAGCAGGGCGCTGCGCCGCGAACAGGTGCCGGTGGCAGGAGGCGCGGGGGTGCTCGGCCCGGTGTTCAACCCTTTGATCAACCCTTCTTGGCCGCCGACTCTTTCACCAGGCGGTCGAGCTCGGCGCCACTCTTGTAGTGCGGCACCTTGAACACCAGCCGCTTGGCGCGCTGCACGAAGCTGTTGCTGCCCTGGACTTCTTCGAGCCAGTACTTGTCGGCCAGTTTGATGTTGCCGGGCACGTCGAGCAAGAAGGCGGCCTTGGACGCTGCGCCGCCGTTGATGTAGAGCTTGCCGTCGACGATCACCCAGGTGTCGGCGTCGCCGCCCCAGGGGATGCCGTAGGCCATGCCGTTGGCGCAGTAGCCGCCGTACTGCGGCAGGTACTTGGTGGGGTTGGCGTCGAACAGCGCCTTGTGCTGTTCGGTGGCGAAGCGGAAGGTCACGCCCTGGTACACCAACTTGATGCGCAGCAGGCCCGGCGCGTGCCGGCCCAGGGTGAAGTAGGCCACCACGTCGTGGCCGGCCAGCATGACGCGCTCGTCGCCGGCGTCGGCCACGGCGTTCACCGGCTGCAGGGCCGAGGTCGGGTTCTGCGCGATGAGGGCCGAGCAGCCGCCCAGCAGCAGCGTCGCGCACAGGGCGGTGGTCAGCAGCAGGCCGTGGTGGCGGCGGGATGCGGTGGGTGGGGAGCTTTCAGCAAGGGGCGTGGTCATGGGGCGGTGTGGAGGGCTTGGTTGGACAGGAGGGAGGCGGCTGCGTGGCGCGACGACTGTGCGGTCTGTGGCAGTTGGTCGGCATAAGGTGCCAACCAGCCCAGGATCTGGCTGGCGCGCACCGTGCGCTCACGCAGGTCGGCAGCGTCGCGGCCGCCCAGGTGCACGATGCCGTGGCGGTAGCTGCCCAGCCACTTGAAGTCACGCGCCAGCGAGTGTCCTGCTTTCGGGTACACAAACAAGCGTGCATCAGGAAAGGCTTTTGCCAGTTGGGCTTGCTGGGCGGCGTCGGGCATGGGCACGTGCACAGTCGGGTCAAACGATCGGTACACCTGGCTGGCGGCCGCGCCCGCAGTGGGTTGGCTGCGCGGCAGCGCGGCGGGGTCTTGGCCCAGCGCCAGCGCCAGCGACATGGCGTGTGCGTCGCGCCCCTGCACGCGCAGATACAGGTCGGCAAACTGCGAGGCCAGGCGCGGGTTGAACTCGATCACGCTCAGCCGGTCGCTGGCCGGATCGTGGAAAAACTCCATATTGAAGAAGCCGTGGGTGTAGCCCACGGCCGCCAGGAAGGTCTGCGCCACGTCCAGCGCGCGCTGCTGCAGGTCGGCCGCCAGGCGGCTGGGGTGTTCCCAGCGCATGAAAGCCTGGGTGCCGGGGTACATGATGGCGTCGACCACCCCCAGCGCCTGCGCCTGGCCGCGCCAGACCCAGCCGTCCAGGTTGAACTGCGCGGTGTCGTGCGCCACCGGCGCTTCCAGCATCAGGCTGTGGGCTGTGCCAGCCTGCGGCAGGCGCTGCTGCAGCACGCGTTCGAAGGGCTCCACCAGGCGGCGTATGACCCACAGTTCGCGCCGGCCGAAACGCGTGTGGGCCTGCAGCTCGTCGCGGTTGCGCACCTCGCGCGCCAGCACCGAGAACGCGGCCTTCACGGGTTTGACGAAGGCGGGGTAGGTCAGCCCGTCCGGGATGTCTTCACCGTAGGCCGCGTGCAGCCGTTGGCTGGCCAGGTTGGCTTCGGGCGCAACCCGTTGCAGCACCTCGCGGGCATAGAGCTTGTGCTGGATCGCCAGCACCGATTCAGGCGTGGCACCCGGCAGGCCCAGTTCTTCGGCCACCAGCGCGGCGGCCAGCGCGCCGAACTGCTCGTGGTGCGACACCACCCCGGTCCAGCCCAGCTTGCGCCCGCGCGCGGCCTGGCGCCGGGCAAAGCGGTTCAGGTCGAAGTGCACGAGGTGAGCATTGCTGGGGAAGGAGAAGAGGTCGAAGCCGGCGTGGTCAAAGCGCGCGCGGTCCTGCAGCGCGCCGAAGCCGTCGGCGTCCCAGTCGTAGCCGAAGAGCAGGCCGACGCGTGGCAGGTTCGGCAGGTTCGGCACGGACGACATCGTCAGGCGCGCTGGCGCCAGGTCTGGCACACCCACCGCGATGCCCAGGGCAGGGTGGCCAACAGCAACAGCGCGGCCACCATCGAAGGCGACGTCAGGTCCTGCCAGCCTTGCGCTCGCGCCAGTGCCGTGCCGGCGTACACATAGGCTGCGCTGCCCGCCAGCATGCCCAGCAGGCTGACGCCGAAGAACTGACGTGTGGACATGGCCGACAAGCCCATCAAGGGGTTGATCAAGGCGAAGGGGATGACCGGGGCCACGCGCAGCGAGAACAGGTAGAAGGCGCCGTCACGCGCCAGGCCAGCGTGCAGGCGGTGCAGGCGGTGGCCCCAGCGGCGTTGCACGGCATCGCGCCACCAGTGCCGCGCGGCCAGGAACGACAGCGTCGCGCCCACGGTCGACGCCAGCACCACCAGCAAGGTGCCCGGCAGCCAGCCCAGCACCATGCCCGCGGCCAGGGCCAGCACGCTGCAGCCGGGCAGGGCCAGCGCCGACAGCAGCGTGAACAGTGCGAACAGCCCCACGGCAAAGGTCCAGGGACCGGCGGCGTGCAGGGCGTGCACGTCGGCCTGGCGCTGCTGCAGCCAGGCGGCATCGGGCAGACTTATGGGGGTGCCCCACAGCAGCAGGGCCGCAGTCACCACGGCCGCTGCAAGCGCCGCCCAGGTCAGGGTTCGGCGTGTTGACAGACGGGCGGGCGGGGTGGGCAAGGCGGGCATCAAGGGCAGTCAGGCGCGGTCTGTGGATTCTTACGCCTGCCGCGGACGCCTGGATGCAGGGCTTTCAACGGGTCAGCCAGCGGCGTGACGCATAGCTCAAGGCGTCCACCAAAGCCACCAGCAGCAGCATGGCGCCCAGGATGGTGGCTGTCTTGCCCATGTGGAACAGCCCCATGTGGAACGACAGCAGCTGGCCCAGCCCGCCAGCACCCACGACGCCCAGCACGGCGGCGGCGCGGATGTTGTTCTCCCAGCGGTACAGCGTGTAGCTCATCAACTGCGGCAGCACCTGGGGCAGCGTGGCGTACAGGAACACCCGCAGAGGCCCCACGCCCTGGGTGCGCAGCGCCTCGGCCGGGCCGGGCGGGGCGTTCTCGACGGCTTCTGCGAACAAGCGACCCAACACGCCCGTGGTGTGCATGGCCAGGGCCAGGGTGCCGGCCATGGGGCCCAGACCGGCGGAGATCAGCAGCAGCGCAGCCCACACCAGTTCGGGCACCGAACGCAGCGCGTTCAGCAGCAGGCGTGTCGGCGGCTTCGCCCACGCCCGCTGCCCGGCATACAAACGGCTGGCCGGCAGCGCCAGCGCCAGGCCGGCCATGGCGGCCAGCACGGTGCCCAGGGCCGACATGGCCAGCGTCTCCAGCGTGCCCCAGCCCACCCGGGCCAGGAAGACCGGGCTCAAATCGGGCGGGAAGAACTCGGCCACGAAGCGGCCCATGCTGCGCGCCGCGTCGAGCGACAGGAACTGCGCCCATTGCAGGTCCAGCGTGGCGAAGCTCAGCGCCACCAGCAGCAGCACGGCGGCAACGAACCAGCAGCCGCGGCAACGCGCGTTGAACAGCGGCGGTGGCAGCCGGTAAGGGGTGTTGGCGGCGGGCGTTTGCATCTTGGTCAGCCCAGCGCCTTGCGCAAACCGGCGCTCACGCGGTCGGCTAACGCCACGAGCGCCATGAAGACCAGGAGCATGGTGGCGACCTCGCCGCCGTTGAACATTTTCATCGACGTGTCGAGCTGCTGGCCCAGGCCGCCCGCGCCGACGAAGCCCAGCACCACCGAGCTGCGGATGGCGCATTCCCAGCGGTACACGGTGTAGGACGTGAGCTCGGCCGCGTTCTGCGGCAGCAGTCCGTAGAACAGCGCCTGCAAGCGCCCGCTGCCGTTGCGCAGCAGGGCCTGGGTGGGGTGGGCCTCGCCGCTTTCCAGGATCTCGCCATAGACCTTGCCCAGCATGCCGCCGTAGGTCAGCGCGATGGCCAGCACGCCGGCTGTCGGCCCCAGGCCCACCACGCGCACGAAGACCAGCGCCCACACCAGTTCAGGCACGCTGCGCAGCACGATGAGCAGGCCTCTGACCGCCTGACGAAACCAGAACGGCGCGCGCGCCATGCGCCCGGACAGCGCCGAGATCGACAGCGCCGATGTCGACAGCAGCGTCAGCGGCACGGCCACCACCAGCGCCAGCGTCATGCCCACGGTCGCGATGGCCACCGTGCGCCAGGCCTCGCGCGCCACCAGCGAGAGGAACTCCGCGCCGCCGGCCGGCGGGAAGAAGCTGGCGATGAACGTCGCGCTGATCTTCAGGTTGGCCGGCTCGAACAGCACCCAGGGCCTGAACTCGGTGGCCACGCCCAGCGGCCACAACAGCACCAGGGCCGCGCCCCACCAAAACACGCGCCCAGCCCAGGCCGGGTCGCGCAGGGCAGACGGGCGCGCGGTCAGGGCGGCAGCCATGGCGGCTTCAGCGGCAATGCATGACCACGGGCACCGGGGCTGCCGGGGTCGCGTCGTCTGCCGCCACGCCCGGCTCGCCATCCAGTTCGTGTTCGTACTGCGCGTACAGCCGGGTCAGGCGTTCGCGGCTGACCTCGGCCGCCGGCAGGTCGAAGGCCAGGGCGCCGTCGCGCAGGCCCACGATGCGCGGGAAGTGCGCCAGTGCGGCGTCCACCTGATGCAGCGTGGCCACCAGCGTCACGCCGCGTTCGCGCGCGCCGTCGGTGAGCGCCGTGATGGCCTGGCGCGAGCGCGACGGGTCCAGCGCCGACAGCGGCTCGTCAATCAACCACAGCTTGGCCGGCGCCAGCAGCGCACGCGCCAGGCCCACGCGCTGGCGTTCGCCGCCGGACAAGCGGTCGACACGTTCGAAAAGCTTGTCGGCCAGGTCGAAGCGCTCCAGCGCGTCGTGCGCCGCCGGAATGTCGCTGGGGTAGAAGAGCGAGCGCAGGCTGGCCCACAGGCCCAGGGCCGGCAGTCGCCCCGCCAGCACGGCCGTCACCACGCGCTGTCGGGGCGGCAGCGGCGGCACCTGCGGCGCCAGGAAAAGCTGGCCGCGCAGGGTTTGCAATTGCGCGCGGGGCAGGCCCCAGGGTGACGTGCCGTCCAGCAGCAGCCGGCCCTGGGTGGGCGGCAGGGCGCAGGCCAGCACCTGCAGCAGCGTGGTCTTGCCCGCACCCGAGGGGCCGATGACGGCCACCTGTTCACCTTCGGCCACCTGCAGGCTCAAGCCCTGCAAGGCCGGCACCGCACCCGCCCGCGCGGCCGGGTGGCGCGCGGCCACGCCTTCGAGGACCAGTTTCAAACCGCGAACTCTTAGAGCAGGCCGGCGCTGCGCGCGGCGGCCTCGATGCCCTTGTAGTTGTCGGGCGTCGTCGTGATGTAGCGCGTGGCCCGGTTCAGTCCCAGGATTTCCTTGCCCTCGGGCGTGGCGGGATCCAGGTCCAGCAGCGCTTTCTGGATGCGGTTGCGCAACTCGGCCGGCATGTCGGCATGCACCGACCAGTTGTAGTTGAAGTAGGTCGGCGTGGTGAAGAACACGTCCACGGCCTTGGTGTCGACCTTGTTCTCGGTGACGAACTTCTTCCACACGGTGATGTCCAGCGCCGCCGCATCGACCTTGCCGCTGACCACGCTGGCGATGGTGGCGTCGTGCGCGCCGGAATAGGCGATGCGCTTGAAGTCCTTCTCCGGGTCGATCTTGGCCTGCAGCAGGAAGCTGCGCGGCATCAGGTGGCCCGAGGTGCTGCTTTGGGAACCGAAGCTGATCTGACGGCCCTTCATGTCGGCCAGCGTCTTGATGCCGGAGTCGGTCTTGGCGATGAACACCGACTGGAAACGCGTGTCTTCTTCGCGTTGCGCGATGGGCACGATCTTGCCGCCCGAGCGGATCTGCGCCTGCACATGGGTGAAGCCGCCGAACCACACCAGATCGACTTTCTTGTTCACCAGCACTTCCACCGCGGCCGGGTAGTCGCTGACGGGGGTGAACTCCACCTTCATGCCGAGTTTCTTTTCCAGGTAGCTGGCGATGGGCGTGAACTTGCGCATCTGCTCGGTGGCGGCTTCCTCGGGGATGGTGGTGACGCGCAGCACCTGTTGCGCCATGGCCGACCCGGCCAGCGCCAGCAAGGACACGGCCGCCCACAGGCGTGCGGTGGTGGCGAGTGGTTTGAAGGACATGTCAAGGACTCCTGGTTGTGTGACTGATCGGGCGGGCCGCTGTGGCCTTGCCGCGCGGCCCCGCATTGGAACCCATCCCGGTGCGCGTTGCAGACGCGCTGCTACATTGGCCTGAAACCACAGCGCCAGCACCACCCCATGGACCTACAACGCGCAACTGCGAAAGCCCGCGAAGATGTCGTTTCGGTCCGGCGTGAAGAAATTTCTGTACCGCGCCTGATGCAAGCGCGGCTGCGTCCCAAAACTGGCCCCGCGCAGCACGCGCCGGCTGCCGAACCAGGGTGCGGAATAGTCCTGGTAGGGGTGGGCGACGAAGCCGGCGTAGGGCTCAAAGGGGCTGGCCGTCCATTCCCACACAGTGCCCCACGCAAAGGCCGGGCCGGCTTGCACGGCGGCGCGTTCCCACTCGCCTTCGCTGGGCAGGCGCCTGCCGGCCCAGGCGCACCAGGCATCGGCCTCGAAGGCGCTGAGGTGGCAGGCCGGCAGGGCCCCATCCAGCGCCTGCCAGCGATCGCCCACCTGCACCTGCCACGGCGTGCCGCGCAGGTAACGCGGTGCGCGCAGTCCGGTGGCTTGCAGCCAGGCCAGGCCGGCGGGGCTCCACCAGCGCGGCTGTTCATAGCCGCCGGCTTCGGCGAAGGGCAGGTAGTCGTCCCAGCTCAGGACACGGCTGTCGATGCGGCTGGCGGGCAGTGGCGCCGTATGCGCACCCAACTCGTTGTCGAAAGCGAAGCCGGCGCCCTGCCAGCCCTGTTCGAAGGGGGCGGCGTCGAGGCACACGGCGCCGCAAACCGGCGCCAGCGGCCGCGGCTGCCAGCGGGCAGGCGCGCCCGCCAGGCCCAGCGCCTGCGCCATGTACAGCGCGGCTTCGTGGTGCATGTCTTCGTGGGCCAGCACCAGGCGGAAAAAGTACAGCGCGTCGTCACTGTCGCCGCCTTCCTGCAGCAGTTGCAGCGTGCGCTGCAGGCCGTCTTCAAGCGACTCACGCAAGGCCGCCACCTCCGGCAGCGGCAGTTGCCAGCGGCGGTGGTGCGCCACACGGGTGGAGTCGAACAAAGCGTCGCTGTCCGGTGCCTGAGCCGGGCTGCGGGCGGCTTGCGGGTCAGCCCGCCAACCCCGCTGCCGCTGCGGGTTGCGCGCCAGCCAGTACTGCTGAAACCAGCCGATGTGGCCCAGTTCCCAGCGCGGCGGGTTCAGCGTGTCGGCATGCGGTACCTGCAGGTCAGGCAACGCGGCTTCGAACCGGTCCAGCATGGCCAGGGTGTCCTGCCGGCTGGCGCGCAAGGCGGTGGCCAGGGCCTGCGGGCCGGCACTGCGAAAGTCGCTGTCGGCCAGGGGTTGCGTGCTCACGTCAGGATGGTCAATGGAGGGGACAAATCTTGAAACGCCCGTCACTTGTCATCGTGACCCCGGCCCTGCGCGACGCCAACAACGGCAACTGGCAGACGGCGCAGCGCTGGGCGCGCATGTTGTCGGCGGATTATCGGGTTCGGCTGGCTGGCGGGTGGGACAGTGGCGATGAGGCCCTGCTGATCGCCCTGCACGCCCGCCGCTCGGCACCCGCCGTGGCCGCATGGCGCGAGCAGCGCGGCCCGGCCCCCGTGCTGCTGGCGCTGACCGGTACCGACCTGTACCGCGATATCGCCACCGACGCCGCCGCGCAGCAGTCGCTGGCCCTGGCCGACCGCCTGGTGGTGCTGAACGAACTGGGCCTGCGCAGCCTGCCGGCCAAGCACAGGGGCAAGGCGCGGGTGTGCCTGCAGTCCTGCGCCAGCCGGCAGCCCGGCCCCAAGCCCAAGCGTCATCTGCGCGCCTTGATGGTCGGCCACCTGCGCGACGAAAAGTCACCGCAAACCTACTTCGAAGCCGCACGTTTGCTGGCCGGACGCACCGACATCCTGCTCGACCACATCGGCAGCGCGCTGGACCCGGCACTGGGCGCCGAGGCCACCGCCCTGATGGCGACCCACCCGCACTACCGCTGGCTGGGTGCGTTGCCGCACGTCGCCACCCGTGCCCGCATCGCGCGGGCGCACGTGCTGGTCCACCCCAGCCGCATGGAAGGCGGGGCGCATGTGGTGATGGAAGCGGTGTGCAGCGGCACGCCGGTGCTGGCCAGCCGCATCGACGGCAACCTGGGCCTGCTGGGCGAGGACTACCCCGGCGTCTTCGAGCCCGGCGATGCTGCCGGCCTGGCCGCGCTGCTCGAGCGAGCGCGCGACGACGCCGCTATGCTCCCCTTCCTGCGCCAAGCCTGTGGCGCACGTGCCCCACTCTTCCTGCCTGATCGCGAACGCTGGACCCTGAACCGCCTGGTGACCGAGCTCTTGCAGGCAGCCCCCTGACCGACCTGACACTCTGGAGGTGCGCGTTGAACGCCCCTGAAAAAACCCCCGAACCGCGGCTGACGTCGCTGTCTCATGGAGGCGGCTGCGGCTGCAAGATCGCGCCCGGTGTGTTGGCGCAGATTCTGAAAGGCACCACAGCGATGCCCCTGCCCAAGGAGTTGCTGGTGGGCATCGAGACGGCCGACGACGCTGCCGTCTACCAGCTCAACGACGAGCAGGCGCTCATCGCCACCACCGACTTTTTCATGCCCATCGTCGACGACCCGTTCGACTTTGGGCGCATCGCGGCCACCAACAGCATCAGCGACGTCTACGCCATGGGCGGGCGGCCCATCATGGCGCTGGCACTCGTCGGCATGCCCATCAGCGTGCTGTCTGTTGCGACCATCGGCAAGGTGCTGGACGGCGGGGCTTCGATCTGCAGACAAGCCGGCATCCCGATCGCCGGTGGCCACACCATCGATTCGGTCGAGGCCATCTACGGCCTCGTGGTGATGGGCCTGGTGCACCCCAGCCGCGTCAAGCGCAATGCGGACGCGCGGCCCGGTGACGTGCTGGTGCTGGGCAAACCCCTGGGCGTGGGCGTGATGAGTGCGGCGCTGAAGAAGGGCGAACTGGGCGACGCCGGCTACGCGGAGATGATTGCCAATGCCACCAAGCTCAACACCCCCGGCATCGACCTGGCGGGCTTGCCCGGTGTGCATGCAATGACCGACATCACCGGCTTCGGCCTGGCCGGCCACGCGCTGGAGCTCGCCCGTGGCGCGAACTGCCAGGTGCAGATCGACTGGTCGGCCGTGCCGCTTCTGCAAGGCGTGCGCAGCCTGGCCGAGCGCGGTTTCATCACCGGCGCGTCGGGCCGCAACTGGACGGGCTACGGCGCGGACGTGGGCCTGCCCGCGAACTTCGCGGCCGTTGACCAGGCCCTGCTGACCGACCCGCAGACCAGCGGCGGCCTGCTCGTGTCCTGCACGCCGGCAGCGCTGGATGCGGTGATGGCGGTCTTCAACAAGCACGGCTTCGAGTCGGCCGCGGTGGTGGGGCAGATCGCTGCCGCTGCCGCGGGGGAGCCGCGGTTGGTGGTGCGCTGAGGTCACTTGGGCGGCCCGCGCGCGGGCCGCAATCAAGACACCAGGGCGCCCAGCACGGCCGCCTCGGACTGCTTCAGCAGCGCCTTCAGCAGCGGCGGCTCGAAACGCCGTTTCACCGAGATGGCGTAAAAGTTTTCGTGCAAGTCGGGCACCACGCCGTACTCGACCAGGCGGCCGCTGCGCAACTCGTCCTGCACCACCACGGTCGGCAGCAGGGCCACGCTGTCGCTGTCGCG
>JANNWL010000080.1:0-11107 GCA_031414735.1 Burkholderiales bacterium
CAGTGGCAGTTGAACGCGTTGGCCGACCAGCGCAGCGTAGCGTTCGTCCTCCGGGTGCACCATCAGCGCGGTGTCCCCCAGCAGGGTCTCGGGGCGGGTGGTGGCCACCACCAGCGAGCCTGAGCCGTCCGCCAGCGGGTAGCGGATCAGCCACAGCCAGCCGTCTTCTTCTTCGCTCTCGACTTCCAGGTCGGACACGGCCGACTTCAGCGTCGGGTCCCAGCTGACCATGCGCTTGCCGCGGTAGATCAGGCCTTCGTCGTACAGCCGCACGAAGGTCTCGGTGACGACCTTGGACAGCTTGTCGTCCATCGTGAAGTACTCACGCGACCAGTCCACGCTGTCGCCCATGCGGCGCATCTGCTCGGTGATGGTGGCGCCCGAGCTGGCTTTCCAGTCCCACACCTGGGCCACGAAGTTCTTGCGCCCCAGGTCGTGGCGCGACAAGCCGGCTTCCTGCAACTGCCGCTCCACGACGATCTGCGTCGCGATGCCGGCGTGGTCCGTGCCCGGCACCCACAGCGTGTTGTAGCCGCGCATGCGGTGGTAACGCGTCAACGAGTCCATGATGGTCTGGTTGAAGGCGTGCCCCATGTGCAGCGTGCCCGTCACGTTGGGTGGCGGCAGCTGGATGCTGAACGACGGCCGGGCCGGGTCCAGCGTGGGTGCATGGGCGCCGCTGGCCTCCCACACCGGGCTCCAGCGGGCCTCGATGGCGGCGGGCTCAAACGATTTGGCGAGTTCAGTCATGGCGTGCAGTCAGAGGCAAGGGGCGCCCGCGGCAAACATCGCACGCGGGGCCCGAAATTGTAGGTGGCGCCACCTCTGGCAGCGCATCGGGGCGCTGCCGGCAGCGGTTCACATGAACAGGTGTTCGCCAGCGTTTTCGCCGCCCAGGACCACGTAGTTCACCTTCTTCAGGTCGGCCAGCACGCGCCCGCCGGCGTAGCTGATGGAGCTTTGCACGTCCTCGCGCATCTCGCGCAAGGTGTCGGCAAGTGCGCCCTTGATGGGCTCCAGGATGCGTTTGCCCTCGACGTGCTTGTATTCGCCCTTGTTGAAGTCCGACGCGCTGCCGTAGTACTCCTTGTAGCGCTTGCCGTCCTCTTCCACCGTCGCGCCGGGAGATTCTTCGTGGCCCGCGAACAGCGAGCCCACCATGACCATGGCCGCGCCGAAGCGCACGCTCTTGGCGATGTCGCCGTGGTGGCGTATGCCACCGTCAGCCACGATGGGCTTGGTGGCCACGCGCGCGCACCACTTCAGCGCGCTGAGCTGCCAGCCGCCGGTGCCGAAACCGGTCTTGAGCTTGGTGATGCAGACCTTGCCCGGGCCGACGCCGACCTTGGTCGCGTCGGCGCCCCAGTTTTCCAGGTCGATGACGGCCTCGGGCGTGGCCACGTTGCCGGCGATCACGAAAGCGCCGGGCAGGCGGTTCTTGATGTGCTCGATGGCGCGGCGCACGCTCTCGGCGTGGCCATGGGCGATGTCTATCGTGATGTAGTCGGCCCCCACGCCCTCGGCGGCCAGGCGGTCGATGACCTCGAAGTCGGCCGGTTTCACCCCCGAGCTGATGGAGACGAACAGCCCCTTGCCGCGCATGCGCCGGGCGTAGGCCACGGCGTCCAGGTCGAAGCGGTGCATCACGTAGAAGTGCCCGCTGGCGGCCAGTTGCTCGCTGATGGCCTCGTCGATCACGGTCTTCATGTAGGCCGGCACCACGGGCAGTGTGAAGCGGCGGCCGCCGAATTCCACCGAGGTGTCGCAGGCGCTGCGGCTGTCCACCACGCACTTGCGCGGGAGCAGCAGGATCTGGTCGTAGTCGAAGATTTCCAAGGCAAGGGCCCCCTAAAACCCAAAGTCTACGCGGCGACTGGTGGGTCACCTGGTCAAGAAACGGGCCTCAAGCTCAGGCGTGATTGTCCGAAAACCCCCCATCGAGCCCTAAATTTCATGCGCCCAAGCAACCCTACCCCTGCTGTGCCCTTGGCCGAGCCCCCGTCCCGGGTGGCCCGACTGTTGGAGGACTGGCGGCAGCGCCTGATGGTGCGCCTGGCAGGCCACGACTGGGTCCGGCGCGAAAGCGCCGAGCGGCGCATCCGCGCCGTGTTGGAGTGTGCGACCGAAGGCATCCTGCTGTGCAACCAGCAGGGCGAGGTGCTGCTGGCCAACAAGTCGGCGGCCCTGGTCATGGGCGAGACGCCGGCGGGGTTGCTCGGCCGCAGCATCGGCCGGCGCAACCACCGCGAGGCCGATGCGCCCGACAGCTTCGCGCTGAAGACCGGCGACAGCCTGGCGCTGGACGGCAAGGCGCTGCAGCGGCCGCTGGAGATCCGCGTGGCCACGCTCGGCACCGGCCCGGGCAGGCAGTGGCTGGTGTTTCTGCGTGACGTGGCCGACAAGAAGCAAACGCAGGAGCAGCTCAGCTATCTCGCGAATTTCGACAGCCTGACGGGCCTGCCGAACCGGGTGCTGTTCCGCGACCGGCTGGGCCAGGCGATGACGCGATCACAGCGCACCGGCCGGCCCATGGCGCTGATGTTTCTGGACCTGGACCGCTTCAAGGTCGTCAACGACAGCCTGGGCCACGAGGCCGGTGACAAGTTGTTGCAGCATGTGGCACAGACGCTCACGGCCTGTTTGCGCAGCGCCGACTCGGTGGCGCGCCAGGCCGAAGGCGAGCCCTTCACGCTGTCGCGCCTGGGCGGCGACGAATTCACCATCATTGCCGAGGCCATCGCCGGCGCCGAAGACGCCACACTGATCGCCCGGCGCATGCTCGAGGCGTTGAACGTGCCGTTCAAGATGGGTGACGAGGAGGTCGTGGTCTCGGCCAGCATCGGCATCTCGATGTTCCCCAACGACGATGTCGACCTGGACACCTTGATCCGTCACACCGACATGGCGATGTACCGGTCCAAGTCGATGGGCCGCGCCACCTACAGCTTCTTCAGCGACGACCTGAATGCCGCCATCAGTGCGCGCCTGACGCTTGAAAGCGGCCTGCGCAGGGCGATGGAGAACAACGAGTTCCACCTGCATTACCAGCCCAAGGCCAGCCTGGTGACCGACGAGGTGACCGGCGTGGAAGCGCTGATCCGTTGGTACTGCCCGGGCCAGGGCATGGTGCCGCCCGACCGCTTCATCAGCGTGCTGGAAGACACCGGCATGATCCTGCCCGTGGGCGCGTGGGTCATCCGCGCGGCCTGCGCCCAGCTGGCGGCGTGGGACAAGGCCGGCCTGCCGCAGCTGCGCATGGCGGTGAATCTGTCGGCGCGCCAGTTCAGGCACCTGTACCTGGCCTCGCTGGTCGAGGACTCGCTGCGCGAAAACGCCATCGACCCGCGTCGGCTGGACGTGGAGCTGACCGAGTCGCTGCTGATGGAAGACACCGAGACCAACCGCGGCATGCTGGCCAGCTTTGCCCGCATGGGGGTGCGCCTGGCGATTGACGACTTCGGGACCGGGCATTCGTCGCTGAGCTACCTCAAGCGCTTCAATATCGACACGCTGAAAATCGACAAGTCCTTTGTGGCCGCGATGCCGGAGAACACCGAGGACGTGGCCATCGCCACCGCCGTCATCGCCCTGGCCCGCAGCCTGGAGATGAGCGTGGTGGCCGAGGGCGTGGAGACGCAGGCCCAGGCCGACATCCTGCGTGAGCTGGGCTGCGACGAGATCCAGGGCTACCTGCTCAGCCGTCCCCTGCCGGCGGCCGACCTGGCCACCTGGCTGACCCAGCGCCTGCGCGACGCCGAGCACCGTCGGCTGCACTATGGCGAGCACATGGGCCCGACGCTGATCACCGTCGAGCTGGAAACGCCGGGCTGAGCGCGGGTGCGGCACGAGATGCGCGAGAGGGCCGACTCCTAGAATCGGTCGGATGAACCCGATCCCCGCAGTACCGCTTGAAGTACCCACCGACTCACGACTTCTGCGCGGGCTGAACCCCGAACAACTCGCTGCCGTCACGCTGCCTGCCGTGCCGGCGTTGATCCTGGCTGGCGCCGGGTCGGGCAAGACGCGCGTGCTCACGACGCGCATCGCCTGGCTGATGCAGACCGGGCAACTCTCGCCGGGTGGCGTGCTCGGCGTGACCTTCACCAACAAGGCCGCCAAGGAGATGCTCACGCGACTGAGCACCATGCTGCCTGTCGCCGTGCGCGGCATGTGGATAGGCACCTTTCACGGCCTGTGCAACCGCTTCCTGCGCGCGCACTGGAAGCTGGCCGGGCTGCCGCAAGGCTTCCAGATCCTGGACAGCTCAGACCAGCTCAGTGCGGTGAAGCGCGTCATCAAGGGCATGAACCTGGATGAAGAGCGTTTCGTGCCCAAGCAGCAGGCCTGGTTCATCGCCGGCGCCAAGGAAGATGGCAAGCGCCCGCGCGATGTCGACATCCGCGACGAGCAGACGCGCAAGCAGGTCGAGATCTACCAGGCCTACGAAGAGCAATGCCAGCGCGAAGGCGTGGTCGACTTTGCCGAGCTGATGCTGCGCACTTACGAGTTGCTGCGCGACAACGACCCGCTGCGCGAGCACTACCAGCGCCGCTTCCAGCATGTGCTGGTCGACGAGTTCCAGGACACCAACCGCCTGCAGTACGCCTGGCTGAAGATGTTCGCGCCACCGGGCCACCAGCCCGCGCAGGGCGTGTTCGCGGTGGGCGACGACGACCAGAGCATCTACGCCTTCCGCGGCGCGCGCGTGGGCAACATGGCCGACTTCGAGCGCGAATACCGCGTGCAGCGCGTCATCAAGCTGGAGCAGAACTACCGTTCCAGCGGCCACATCCTAGACGCTGCCAACGACCTCATCGCGCACAACTCGCAGCGCCTGGGCAAGAACCTGCGCACCGACGCCGGCCCCGGCGAGCCGGTGCGCGTGTACGAGAGCACCAGCGACTACGCCGAGGCGCAGTGGTTCCTGGAAGAAGCGCAAAGCCTGCACCGCGGCGGCGTGCCGCGCAGCGAGATTGCGCTGCTCTACCGCAGCAACGCGCAGAGCCGCATCATCGAAAGCGCGCTTTTCAACGCCGGCGTGCCTTACCGCGTGTATGGCGGCCTGCGCTTCTTCGAGCGCGCCGAGATCAAGCACGCACTGGCCTACCTGCGCCTGCTTGAGAACCCCAGCGACGACACCAGCTTCCTGCGCGTGGTGAACTTCCCGGCGCGCGGCATCGGCGCGCGCAGCATCGAGCAGTTGCAGGACGCGGCGCGCGCGTCGGGCCGCAGCCTGGCGCAGAGCGTGGGCGCCGTGCCGGGCAAGGCCGGCGCCAACCTGCAGGCCTTTGGCGCGCTCATCGATGGCCTGCGTGAGGGCACGCGCGGGCTGACGCTGCGCGAGATCATCGACCACATGCTGCAGCGATCGGGCCTGATCGACTTCTACCGCACCGACAAGGAAGGCCAGGACCGCATCGAGAACCTGGAAGAACTCGTCAACGCCGCAGAGAGTTTTGTCACGCAGGAAGGCTTCGGCAAGGATGCGGTGGCGCTGCCGGTGGATGAACAGGGCCAGAGCCTGGCGCCCGTGCCCGATGCCGAGACGGGCGAGATCATGAGTCCGCTGGCGGCCTTTCTCACGCACGCATCGCTTGAAGCAGGCGACAACCAGGCCCAGGCGGGCCAGGACGCCATCCAGCTCATGACGGTGCATTCGGCCAAGGGCCTGGAATTCGACGCCGTGTTCATCACCGGCATCGAAGAAGGCCTGTTCCCGCACGAGCAGAGCCTGTCCGACGCCGACGGCGTGGAAGAAGAGCGCCGCCTCATGTACGTGGCCATCACACGTGCCCGCCAGCGCCTGTACATGAGCTTCAGCCAGACGCGCATGCTGCACGGCCAGACCCGGTACAACGTGAAGAGCCGTTTCTTCGACGAGCTGCCCGAGGGCGCGCTGAAGTGGATCACGCCCAAGGCGCAGGGCTTCGGCTCGGGCTTCGCACGCGAGTACCAGCAGGCCTGGCAACGTGGTTCGGGGCTGTCAGGCATCGTCGGCGCGGGCCGCGCCACGAGCCCGCCACCGGCGCCGCCCATGCTGCGCAGTTCACCCGCGCCGGGTGGCCTGCGGCTGGGTCAGTCGGTGTTCCACACCAAGTTCGGCGAGGGCGTGGTGATGACGCTCGAAGGCAGTGGCGGCGACGCACGGGCCCAGGTCAACTTCGGCCGCCATGGCGCCAAGTGGTTGGCGCTGGCGATCGCCAAGCTGACACCGATCGACTGAAGTCCGGCGCTTCAGGTGGGCGGGCTGTCGTCCGGCGCGGCCAGGATGTCGACCGCGGGCGAGGCGGCGCCAAAGCTGTCGTTGAAGGTGAACAGCAGCGACACGTAGAACACGGTCGAGAACATCAAGCCTGCAGGCACCGCAGCAAGACTCGCCAGCTGGCGCATGCCCAAGGCCCCAAAGACCAGCGACGACAGCACCGCAAAGGCCAGAACCAGGCCAGCCCAGGCCAGGGCGTAGGTGGCAAACGCCCCCTTGCTGCGCCACACGGCCAGGGTGCTTGAAAACAGCGCCTGGCCGACACTCTGGCCACCCCAGTGCACCAGCGCGGGCGCATGCCAGAACGGCACGGAGAGCAGCGTGCCCAGCGTCACCAGCAGCAGCGTCACAGCACCCAGGCCGGGCTCGGACAGCACGGCGTCGATCTCGGACTGTGCCGATTCGCCTTTGGCGCTGAGCGCCAGCAAGCGGCCCATCGCGTTGTCCGACAAGGTGTCGCACAGCAGCAGGATGGCCACCGCACCCAGGCCGTAGTACAGGCACAGTTGCAGCAGCGCCTTGCGCCGCACCGGGTCAGGCCGCAGCGGCTCGATGAATTGCATGGGGTGCACAGGGCCGTCGAGCAGCGCCGACTGGCTGGCCACCATGAAGCCCAGGCTCAGCAACGGCAGCGCCATCATCTGCAGCACGCCGCCAACGAAGGGCACCAGCGACGAGAGCAGGGCGCAGAACATAAAGGCCGCGAACATCATCGTGAACGCGAGCGGGCGGCGCGCGAACAGGCGCAGCGCGTCGGCAATCCAACGCGCACCGCGTGCTGCGGGAACGGGTTTGAGCAACAGGGTCATGGGCTTCAGGCCGTCAACAAAGCGGGGTGCCAGGGGTTGGCGACGCGTTGGCGTAGTACACGCTCGAAGTGCGCCGGGTCCTTGGGCTGCAGCAAGGCGGCGTCGCGGGGCAGGTACCAGTCCCAAAGACGCGAGATCCAGAAGCGCAGTGCGGCCGCGCGCATCAGTGCGGGCAGCAGGCGCACCTCGCCAGGTGTGAAGGGGCGGTGGCCTTGGTAGGCTGACGTGAAGGCCTCGGCGCGTTCGGTGTTCAGGTGCCCGGTGGCACTGTCGGTGCACCAGTCATTCAGGCACACGGCCACGTCGAAAAGCAGGGAGTCGGTGCCGGCGAAGTAGAAGTCGAAGAAGCCGCACAGCCGGTCGTCGCCGGCGGTGTCGTCGAACATCACGTTGTCGCGGAACAAGTCGGCGTGGACAGGTCCGCTGGGCAGCGAGGCGCCGGCGGCCGAGGCGCCCAGTTCCTGCTGGAACTTCAGTTCTTCGCAGATCAGCACGGCCTGCTCGCCGGCCAGATACGGCAGCACCAGGGGCACGGTCTGCACCCACCAGGCCAGGCCTCGCAGGTGCGGCTGGCGTCCGGCAAAGTCACTGCCGGCCAGGTGCATGCGCGCCAGCATGGCGCCGACCTGCTCGCAATGCGCCGCGTCTGGCGCCATGCGGTGGCCGCCTGGCAGGCGGGTGACCACGGCAGCGGGCTTGCCCGCCACGCGGTGGACCAGGCTGCCCTGTGCACCCGGCTGGGGCGCCGGCACGGGGATGCCGTGCCGGGCCAGGTGCTGCATGAGTTGCAGGTAGTAGGGCAGATCGTCTTGCGAAAGACGTTCAAACAGCGTCAGCACCCAGGCACCGCGCTGGGTGTGGGCGTAGTAATTGGTGTTCTCTATGCCCGAGCGTATGCCCTGCAGTTCAGTTAGCGTGCCCAGCCCCAGGCTGGAAAACAGCCCGCTGGCTTCGTCGAAGCCGACTTCGGTGTAGACCGCCATGTCGCGGCCGGCTCAGAAGGTGAGCAGCGACCAGGCGCGCTGACCCACAGCGCCGCGATCCTGGGACAGGTCGCGGCCCGGCGGGCCGACGATGATCTCGTAGGACCGGGCCCCGCCCAGCCGCGTGTGCACGACAACGCGCTGCAACTGGCCGCGCGCGCGGGTTTCTTCGATACGCACGTTGTCGTCCTCGACGACCCGCAGGTCCGGCGAGACGGCCTTGGACGCCGCTGATGCGGCCAATTCCGGGGCAGCCACCTGAGCACAGGCCCCACCGCAGAGGATCAACAGCCCGGTGACCAGCGTCGAGCGCAGCAACATATTCATCTCGCTGATTCTACGCAGCGGCCCGCCGCGCAGCCCGTGGCGGACAATCTTCGGATGAAACAGTTGCCAACAGAAAAGCGCATGTTGCTGGTCGACGGTTCCAGCTACCTCTACCGTGCCTTTCATGCCATGCCGGACCTGCGCGGCCCGGACGGTTTTCCCACCGGCGCCATCCACGGATTCGTGGCCATGATGAACTGGCTGCGCGAGCGCTACCCCGCCGAACACGCGGTGTGTGTCTTCGACGCCAAGGGGCCCACCTTCCGCGACGATTGGTATCCGGAATACAAGGCCCAACGCGCGCCCATGCCCGAGCCGCTTGCGCAGCAGATCCCGCCCATTCACGAGGTCGTGCGCCTGCTGGGCTGGCCGGTGCTGGAGGTGCCGGGAATCGAGGCCGACGACGCCATCGGCACCCTGGCCCGCGTGGCCGCAGAAAGCGGGCACCAGGTGCTCATCAGCACCGGCGACAAGGACCTGGCGCAGCTCGTCAACGAGCGCGTGACGCTGATGAACACCATGTCCAAGCCGCCCGAGCGGCTGGACATCGAGGGCGTGAAGGCCAAGTTCGGTGTGCCGCCGGAGCGCATCGTGGACTACCTGACGCTCATAGGCGACACGGTGGACAACGTGCCCGGCGTCGACAAGGTCGGCCCCAAGACTGCCGTCAAGTGGCTGGCTGAGTTTGGCAGCCTGGACGGCATCGTCGCCGCCGCCGACAGCTTCAAGGGCGCCACCGGCGACAACCTGCGCAGGGCGCTCGACTGGCTGCCCACAGGTCGCAAACTCATCACCGTGCTGACCGACTGCAACCTGGCCGACCACATAGTTGGTTGGCCCGGGTTGGACGCCCTGGCGCTGCAGGATGTCGACAAACCCGCGCTGCATGACTTCTACCAACGTTTCGGGTTCCGCACCTGGCTGCGCGAGATGGACAGCGCGGTGGCCACGGAGACATCGCTTGCGACAGCGCCGGCGGCAGACGCGCAAACCAGCGCCAAACCCGCACAGGAGTTGGCGCGCGAGTACGAAACCATCACCACCTGGGACCGACTCGATGCGTGGCTGGCCCAGCTGGCCGCTGCGCCGCTGGTGGCCATCGACACCGAAACCGACAGCCTCGACGGCATGCGTGCGCGCATCGTCGGCATCAGCTTTGCCACCGAGCCGGGCCGCGCGGCCTACGTGCCACTGGCCCACAGTTACGCCGACGCGCCCGAGCAACTGCCGCTGCAAGCCGTGCTGGACCGCCTGCGTCCCTGGCTGGAGGACCCGACCCGGCCGAAGGTCGGCCAGAACATCAAGTACGACCTGCATGTCTTCGCCAACCACGGCATCACTGTGCGCGGCTATGCCCACGACACCATGTTGCAAAGCTATGTGCTCGAAGCCCACAAGCCGCACAGCCTAGAGAGCCTGGCCGAGCGCCACCTGGGCCGCCGCGGCCTGAGCTACGAGGACGTGTGCGGCAAGGGCGTCAACCAGATCTCCTTCGCCCAGGTCGACGTGGCGCGCGCCACGACCTATTCCGGCGAAGACAGCGAGATGACGCTCCAGGTGCACCAGACGCTGTGGCCCGAGGTCGGGGCCGATGGCGATGACGCCCGGGGCCTGCGCTGCGTCTACGAAGGCATCGAGATGCCCGTGAGCATCATCCTGGGCCGCATCGAACGCCACGGCGTGCTTATCGACCCCGCCGTGCTGGCGCGCCAGAGCCACCAGCTGGCCGAGCGCATGCTGGCCCTGGAAGCCAAGGCGCACGAGATCGCCGGGCAGCCCTTCAACATGGGGTCACCGAAGCAGATCGGCGACATCCTCTTCACCAAGCTGGGCCTGCCGGTGAAGAAGAAGACCGCCACCGGCGCGCCTTCCACCGACGAAGAAGTGCTGGCCGAACTGGCCACCGACTACCCGCTGCCGGCCACCATCCTGGAGCATCGCAGCCTGGCCAAGCTGAAGGGCACCTACACCGACAAGCTGCCGCTGATGGTCAACCCCGCCACCGGCCGCGTGCACACCAACTACGCCCAGGCGGTGGCCGTGACGGGGCGGCTGTCCAGCAACGACCCCAACCTGCAGAACATTCCGATCCGCACGCCCGAGGGCCGGCGCGTGCGCGAGGCCTTCATCGCGCCGCCCGGCCATGTGCTGATGAGCGCCGACTACTCGCAGATCGAACTGCGCATCATGGCCCACATCAGCGAGGACCCGGCCCTGCTGCGCGCCTTCGAGCGCGGCATCGACGTGCACAAGGCGACAGCCAGCGAAGTCTTCGGCACGCCCGTGGCCGAGGTGTCCAGCGAGCAGCGTCGCTATGCCAAGGTCATCAACTTCGGCCTCATCTACGGCATGGGCGCCTTCGGCCTGGCGAGCAATCTGGGCATCGAGCAGAAGGCGGCGAAAGACTTCATCGACAAGTACTTTGCCCGCTTCGCCGGCGTGAAGCGCTACATGGACGAAACGCGCATCAGCGCCAAGGCCAAGGGCTATGTCGAAACCGTCTTCGGCCGCCGCCTGTGGCTGCCCGAGATCAACAGCGGCAACGGCCCGCGCAAGGCCGGCGCCGAACGCCAGGCCATCAACGCGCCCATGCAGGGCACGGCCGCCGACCTCATCAAGCTGGCCATGATCGCCGTGCAGCGCGCGCTGGACGACGAGCAACGCGCCACGCGCATGGTGATGCAGGTGCACGACGAGCTGGTGCTGGAGGTGCCTGATTCAGAGCT
>JANNWL010000081.1:0-4053 GCA_031414735.1 Burkholderiales bacterium
CTGTTCCAGAAGATCGTGCGCCTGGGTTTTGGCAGCAACCACGTCGACCACTGCACGCGCCTGTGCCATGCCTCCAGCGTGGCCGCGCTGCTCGAGGGCCTGGGCTCGGCAGCGGTCAGCAACCCGGTGAGGGACGTGCTGCAGGCCGAGGTGGTCATCGTCATCGGCGCGAACCCCACGGTGAACCACCCGGTGGCCGCGACCTGGATCAAGAACGCGGTGCAGCGGGGCACCAAGCTGGTGGTCATCGACCCGCGCCAGAGCGACCTCACCCGGCTGGCCCATGTGCACCTGCAGTTCCGCCCGGCCAGCGATGTGATGCTGCTCAACGCCATGATGTACACCATCATCGAAGAAGGCCTGGTCGACGAGCGCTTCGTGGCCGACCGCACCCAGGGCTACGAGGCACTTGCAGCGCAGGTGCGGCACGTCACGCCCGAGCTGGCCGAGCCGGTGTGTGGGATCGCGGCAGAACGCATCCGCGAAGTGGCCAGGCTGTACGCCACCAGCCGCGCCTCGATGATCTTCTGGGGCATGGGCGTGAGCCAGCACGTGCACGGCACCGACAACGCCCGTTGCCTGATCGCCCTGGCGCTGCTGACCGGCCAGATCGGCCGGCCCGGCACGGGGCTGCACCCGCTGCGCGGGCAAAACAATGTGCAGGGCGCGTCCGACGCCGGGCTGATCCCCATGATGCTGCCGGACTACCAGCGCGTCACCGACGCCGCCGCGCGCGCCCGCTTTGCCGCGGCCTGGGGCGTGCCCGTGGAACGCCTGTCCGCCGAGCCCGGGCTGACGGTGGTGGAGGTGATGCACGCCATCCACCGCGGCCAGGTCAAGGGCCTGTACGTGATGGGCGAGAACCCGGCCATGAGCGACCCCGACACCGGGCAGACCCGGCAGGCGCTGTCGGAACTGGAGTTGCTGGTGGTGCAAGACATCTTTCTCACCGAAACCGCGATGCTGGCCGATGTGGTGCTGCCGGCGTCGAGCTTTTTCGAGAAGACCGGCAGCTTCACCAACACCGACCGCACCGTGCAACTGGCGCGCCAGGTGCTGCAGCCGCCGGGGCAGGCGCGGGCCGACCTGTGGATCCTGTTGCAGATGGCGCAGCGGCTGGGCCTGGACGCGGCCGGCTATGGCGCGGGCGACGCCGCCGTGGCGGCCCTGTTCGACGAAATGCGACGCAGCATGCCCAACCTGGCCGGCATCACCTGGCAGAAGCTGCAGGACGAGGGCAGTGCGGTCTACCCCTGCCGCGCCGAGGGCGAGGCGCCCGAGGTGGTGGAGTTCAGCCACCATTTCGCCACGGCAGACGGTCGTGCGCACTTCGTACCGGTCCGCAGCCAGCCGGCCGACGAACTGCCCGACGCCGAGTACCCGCTGGTGCTGATCACCGGCCGGCAGCTTGAGCACTGGCACACGGGCAGCATGTCGCGCCGGTCTGCGGTGCTCGATGCGCTCGAGCCCGACCCGGTGGCGCTGATGCATCCGCGCGATCTGGCGGCGCTGGGGGTGCCACCGGGCGGACTCGTCACCCTGCGTTCGCGGCGCGGCCAGGTGAGCCTGTTCGCGCGGGTCGATGAACAGGCCTCGCCCGGCGCCGTGTTCGTCGCGTTCTGCTACTACGAGGCGGCCATCAACCGTCTGACCAACCCGGCGCTGGACCCGGTGGCGCACATCCCCGAATTCAAGTACTGCGCCATCCGCGCGGAGCCCGGCGGCGTGTTGCCGGGACAGACGGGTTTTGGCGCCAGCGAGGCAGTGCGATGAGCGACTTGCTGCAGGCTGTGGAGGCCATCGCGCGCGCAGCAGGCCAGGCCATCATGGAGGTCTACGCCAGCGACTTCACCGTGGTCGGCAAGTCCGATGCGTCGCCGCTGACCGAGGCCGATCTGCGCGCCGAGGCGATCATCACGCCGGCCTTGCAGGCCTTGCTGGCTGGCGTGCCCGTGGTGGCCGAAGAGGCCCACGCGCGTGGCGAGTGCGGCGACGGCATGGTGCCGGCGGGCAGCGCCTTTTGGCTCGTCGACCCGCTGGACGGCACGCGCGAATTTGTGGCCCGCAACGGTGAATTCACGGTGAACATCGCCTTGGTGCGCGATGGCGAGCCGGTACTCGGTGTTGTCTTCGCACCCGCCTTGGGCCGGATGTACGCCGGCGAACGCGGCCAGGGCGCCTTGCTCGACGACGAAGGCGGCCGGCGCCAGATTCACTGTCGCAGCGTGCCGCCCGCCGGGCTCACGGTGGCCACCAGCCGGGTGCATGGCGACCGCGCTGCGGTAGACGCTCTGCTTCATGGCCAACCGGTTGCGCAGCACCTGTCGGCGGGCTCGTCGCTGAAGTTCGGTTTGCTGGCCAGCGGGCTGGCCGATGTCTACCCGCGCTACGGCCGCACCATGGAATGGGACACCGCCGCCGGCCACGCCGTGCTGGCCGCAGCGGGGGGCACGGTCTGCGATACGGCGGGCCAGCCGCTGCGCTATGGCAAGCCGGGTTTCGAGAACCCCCACTTCATTGCACGCGGCGGCACCTGACGCCGCAGGGAAAACCGGCACGTCCAGGGCAGGGCGCGGCTCCTAGAATGGGTCTCGCACCTGAAGAAAGCCCCGCCCATGCCGACACCACGCCGCGCCAAGGCCGCCCCCGCGGAGGCCGCGCCCGAGAGCGCCGCCGTGCCGGTGCGCACGCTCAAGAAGTACCCCAACCGCCGGCTGTACGACACCCAGACCAGCAGTTACATCACCCTGGCGGATGTGAAGCGCATGGTGCTGGACGGGCAGACGTTCGAGGTCGTCGATGCCAAGTCCGGCGACAACCTCACGCGCAGCATCCTGCTGCAGATCATCCTGGAAGAAGAGTCGGGCGGGTTGCCGATGTTCAGCAGTGAAGCGCTGGAGCAGATCATCCGTTTCTACGGCCACGCCATGCAGGGCGTGATGGGCACGATGATCGAGAAGAACCTGCAGGCTTTCGCCGAGCTGCAGGGCCAGTTCATGAACAAGAGCGCCGGCCTGTACGACCCCAAGCAACTGTCGCCCGAGGTGTGGACACAGTTCCTGGGCGGCCAGGCACCCGCGCTGCAGAACCTGATGGGCGGCTATGTCGAGCAGAGCAAGGCGATGTTCGAGCAGATGCAGAAGGCCGGTGCGCTGTTTCCCGGCATGCCCGGGTTCACGCCGCCCAAGCGCTGAGCGCCAGGCAGTGTGGTCGCCGCGATGCCTGAGAATCGCGCCATGACCGACACCGCCCTCCTCTCGTCGCCGCCGACAAGCGCCGCCCCCGCACCCACCGTGGGTTTCGTCTCTCTCGGCTGCCCCAAGGCGCTGACCGACTCCGAACTCATCCTCACGCAGCTGCGCGCCGAGGGCTACCAGACCAGCAAGACCTTTGCCGGGGCCGACCTGGTCATCGTCAACACCTGTGGCTTCATCGACGAGGCCGTCAAGGAGAGCCTGGACACCATCGGCGAGGCCCTGGCCGCCAACGGCCGCGTCATCGTCACCGGCTGTCTGGGCGCCAAAGCGGGTGACAACGGCGGCAACCTGGTGCGCCAGATGCATCCCAAGGTGCTGGCCGTGACCGGGCCGCATGCCACGCAGGAGGTGATGGACGCCGTCCACCTGCACGTGCCCAAGCCGCACGACCCCTTCGTCGACCTGGTGCCCGAAGCGCGCGCCGAGTTCCGCGGCGTGGCCGGCATCAAGCTCACGCCGCGCCACTACGCCTACCTGAAGATCAGCGAAGGCTGCAACCACCGCTGCACCTTCTGCATCATTCCCAGCATGCGCGGCGACCTCGTCTCGCGCCCCATCGGCGACGTGTTGTCGGATGCCCGCGCGCTGTTCGAATCCGGCGTGAAGGAACTGCTCGTCATCAGCCAGGACACCAGTGCCTACGGGGTTGACCTGAAGTACCGCACCGGCTTCTTCGACGGCCAGCCCGTGAAAACGCGCATGACCGAGCTGTGCCAGTGGCTGGCCGACCTGGCCGCGCCTTTTGGGGCCTGGGTGCGGCTGCACTACGTCTACCCCTACCCGCATGTCGACGAGA
>JANNWL010000082.1:0-9434 GCA_031414735.1 Burkholderiales bacterium
AGCAATCCGCGCCCTCGTCGATGCTCTGGTGCCTACTGTGCAACTTGCAGCCCACCACCACATCCCCTAGAAACGGGGGTCTGACACGCCAGGTAAACCCAACAACAGTCGTCGGTCACAAGCAGCCGTGACTCATACAGAAGACCAGCAATTCGCGTACCACAATCGAAAAGATTTTGTTTTTCATGGACTTATAGGAACTGACGCACGGCCGCTGGGCGGCGGTGTAAGGAACTTCGACGGTCGGGCGGTCGCCGGTCGGCCAATCGCGTGTACTCCGAAATTGCAAGCACTTGTAACGGCGACACGCTCGACGCAGTAAGCCGGCCCGGCCAGCCGGGTCTGCGCGTCCGTTCAACTCAGCGCGAGCCCCGCCACGCCCAGTGCGATGCAGCCGGCTCCCGCCAGGCGCAGGCGCCGGTCGCCCTCGCCCAGCAGGTGCCCGCCCAGCAGCGCAGCCACCAGCATCGACACCTCGCGCGCCGGCGCCACGCGCGACAGCGGGGCCAAAGTCAGCGCATAAAGCACCATGACGTAGCCGGCGGGCGCCAGCAGCCCCAGCACCAGCCCCGGCTTCCACTGTGTGCGCAGGGCGTGCATGAAGGCCGGCCAGTCGCGCAGCGCCAAGGGCAGCAACAGCGGCACGCGCAGCAGGTTGCAGACGTAGTCCAGCAGAATGGGACCCACCAGCAGCACCTTCACGGCATAGCCGTCGATAACGCTGTAGCCCGCGATGAGCAGTCCCGTCAGCGCGCCCCAGCGCAGGCCGGCATGCATGCGCGCCCGCGCCGCCGGGTCATGCACCTTGCGCCACAACGCCGGTCCGCCGGCCACCAAGAACACGCCTGCGCACACGGCCGCCACGCCGGCCACGGCCGTGGGTGTGAGTGATTCGCCCAGCAACAGCACGGCCGCCACGACCGTGGTCAGGGGCGCGCTGCCGCGGGCGACCGGGTAGACGACGGTGAGGTCGGCCTCGCGGTAGCCGCGCAGCAAGGTGTTGAAGTACAGCAGATGCACGGCGGCGCTGGCCCCCACGGCGGCCCACTGTGACCAGCCCCAGCGCGGCAGTTCGTCCCAGCCGAACCAAAGGGCCACGGGCGCCCACAGCACCACCACCCACAGCGCGCTGACCAGCGCAAAGCGGCTGTCGCCACCGGCGCGCTTGGCAGCGATGTTCCAGATGGCGTGAAAGACCGCAGCAAGCAGCACCAGGGCCAGGGCGGTGAGCGACATGGGCAGATTCTGCGTGGCCGAAGGCGCGGCTACAGTCGCCGGCATGACATCCAACCCCACCCTCGTCGACGTGCTGCGCGGCGGCACCATCGAGTCCTCACACCGCGGTGCGTTGGCCGTTGTCGACGCCGATGGCGCTGTGCACACCGTGCTGGGCGACATCCACCGGCCCGTCTTCCCGCGGTCGGCCATCAAGGTGTTGCAGGCCCTGCCGCTGGTGGAAAGCGGCGCGGCCGACCAGTTCGGCCTGAACGACGAAGAGCTCGCCCTGGCCTGTGCGTCGCACGGCGGCGAGCCGCTGCATGCGCAGACCGCAGCATCGATGCTGGCCAGGGCCGGACTGGACGCCGATGCGCTGGAATGCGGCGCCCACTGGCCCTACGAGGACACGGCCATGAAGAACCTGGCGCGCAGCGGCCAAACGCCCAGCGCGCTGCACAACAACTGCTCAGGCAAACATTCGGGATTCGTGTGCCTGGGTTGCCGCATGGCGGGCAGCGCCGACCGACGAGACTTTCTGCGCGGCTACGTGCAGCCAGGGCATGCGGTGATGCGCGAAGTGACAGCGGTCATCCAGGCCACGACCGGCTTTGACCTGGGCACCACGGCCGTGGGCACCGACGGCTGCTCCATCCCCACCTACGCCGTGCCCTTGCGCCACCTGGCCCACGCCTTTGCACGCGTGGCCACGGGCGTGGGCCTGCGCGAAGGCCACGCCCGCGCTGCGCGCCGCCTGCGACAGGCGGTGGCGCGGGCCCCGTTCATGGTGGCGGGCACCGGGCGCTTCGACAGCCGGGTGATGCAACTGCTGGGCGAGCGCGTGTTCTGCAAGGTGGGCGCCGAGGGCGTGTACTGCGCCGCGCTGCCCACTCTGGGCCTGGGCGTGGCCATCAAGATGGATGACGGCAACAACGCCCGTGCCTGCGAGGTGGTGATGGCGCAGGTGGTCCTGTCACTGCTGGCGCTGGACGACTCCGAGCGCGACTTCATGCAGCGCCTGGCCACGCCGACGATGAAGAACTGGAACGGCATCGAAGTAGGTCGGCTGGGGCCAGGTGCCGATCTGCGCATCGCGGCGCGGGCATGAGGCGCCACGCTGCGGATCGGCATGTTCAAGGGCTGACGCGCCAGCTGTCCCAGATCGCGACAACCGTTGCCAGCACCGCCATCGCGGCCCACAGCGACGCGATCCACGCCATGCGGCTCTCGTAGCGCTGTTCAGCGGATGGCGCCTCGTCGTCGGGTGGACGGGCTTCAGCGTGCGTCGTGGTGAGGTGGTGCATGACGGTTCTCCGAGCGCTGCTTGGAGCCGAACCGTTCGACCATTGCACAACGCTGACGAGATTTGAACCCGCATGCCCGGTGGCTGACATCACCCTTTGAGGGGAAAGGCCGCCCCCTAGAACCTGGGGGCCAGGGGGTCAGTCAGGTGCGCCGCCAGGCCCGGTCAGCAACGACACCGACCCATCGCTGCCCTGCCCCAGCAGCCCGGTGGCGGTGTAGATACCCAGCTTGGCACGCGTGTCCTGGATGTCGAGGTTGCGCATGGTCAGCTGGCCAATGCGGTCGGCCGGGGTGAAGGCGCCCTCGCCTTTCTCCATCGTGAGCCGGTCGGGGTGGTAGGTGAGGTTGGGGCTCTCGGTGTTGAGCAGGCTGTAGTCGTTGCCGCGACGCAGTTCCAGCGTTACCTCGCCGGTGATGGCGCGCGCCACCCAGCGCTGGGCGGTTTCACGCAGCATCAGGCACTGCGGGTCGAACCAGCGGCCCTGGTAGAGCAGCTTGCCCAGTACGCGGCCGTTGGCACGGTACTGGCCGATGGTGTCTTCGTTGTGGATGCCGGTGACGAGGCGTTCGTAGGCGATGTGCAGCAGCGCCATGCCCGGGGCCTCGTAGATGCCGCGGCTCTTGGCTTCGATGATGCGGTTCTCGATCTGGTCACACATGCCCAGACCGTGGCGGCCGCCGATGGCATTCGCTTCCATGACCAGGTCTGTTGCACTTGCAAAGGTTCTGCCGTTCAGGGCCACGGGCACGCCTTCCTCGAAGCGCACGCTCACCGTTTCGCGCTTGACCTCGACCTCTTCACGCCAGAAGGCCAGGCCCATGATGGGCTTGACGATGTGCATGCCCGAATTCAGGAACTCCAGGTCCTTCGCCTCGTGCGTGGCGCCCAGCATGTTGCTGTCGGTGCTGTAGGCCTTCTCGACGCTCATCTTGTAGTCGAATCCGTGCGCGATGAGGTACTCGCTCATCTCCTTGCGGCCGCCGAGTTCGTCGATGAATGTCTGGTCGAGCCAGGGCTTGTAGATCTTCAACGACGGATTCGCGAGCAGGCCGTAGCGGTAGAAGCGCTCGATGTCGTTGCCCTTGTAGGTGCTGCCGTCGCCCCAGATGTTGACCCCGTCTTCGCGCATGGCCACCACCAGCGCCGTGCCGGTGACGGCGCGGCCCAGCGGCGTGGTGTTGAAGTAGGTGGCGCCGCCCGTGCTGATGTGAAAGGCGCTGCACTGGATGGCGGCGATGCCTTCGGCGACGAGTTGCGCGCGGCAGTCCACCAGCCGCGCGATGTCGGCGCCGTAGGCCAGCGCCTTGCGCGGGATCTCGTCGTAGTCGCTCTCGTCGGGCTGGCCCAGGTTGGCTGTGTAGGCGCAGGGGATGGCGCCCTTGGCGCGCATCCAGTGCACGGCAGCGCTGGTATCCAGACCGCCAGAAAAGGCGATGCCGACACGTTGGCCTGCGGGTAGGTGTTGAAGGATGTGGGTCACGGCGGGGTTCTCCTGAACCCGTCATTGTCGCAAGGCCAGCGCCCGGGCGAAGACGCGGTTCTCGTGCGACTCGCCTTCAGAAATGAAGTGCGTCAGGCCGTGGTCCTGGTAACCGCGGCGGCCGTAAAACAGCAACGCACGGTGGTTGTGGACCCAGGGCGTGAGCCAAAACACTGTCGCACCGCCGCTGCGGGCCACCTGCTCGGCCTGTGCCAACAGCCGCGTGCCCACGCCCTGCCCTGTGAAAGGTTCCTGCACGTACAGCCGCAGCAGCTCGGCCTGCGCGCCGGCTGGCGCCAGCTCATGCGTGGCGCCCAGGGTGACGTGGGCAAAGCCCACCAGGTGGCCGGCGCGCTGGGCACAGATCAACCGGGCCTGGGGGTCGGTCAGGGCTTGCGCAAATGCCGCCTCGGAATAGGCGGCGAGCACCTCGCGCGCGATCGCCGGGCGGATGCCCTGGGTGGCATAGGTATCCAGGAACACCTGCATGGCCAGCACCGACAGGCACAGCGCGTCTTCGGCCACGGCGCCGCGCAGCGTCACCGGTTCCAGGGCGGCCGCCATGTCAGCCCACGGCCCACAGCGGCGGCAGGTCCGGCAGGCCGCGCAGCACGTCGCCCAGCGCACCGACGTGCACCAGCGCGCTGGCGTGCTCGATATCGGGTGCGATGTGGCGGTCAGTGGGCATGGCGGCCACGCCCTGGCGCAACAGCGCGTGGGCGGCTTCGAGTGCCCGTGAACTGGCCAGCGGCCGCAGGAACTCGATGCCCTGCGCCGCAGCCAGCCATTCGATAGCCAGGATGTGGGCCACGTTGGCGATCATGGGCTGCAACCGACGTGCGGCGAAGGTGGCCATCGACACATGGTCTTCCTGGTTGGCGCTGGTGGGCAGCGAATCGACACTGGCCGGGTGTGCCAGCGACTTGTTCTCAGACGCCAGCGACGCGGCGGTGACGTGGGCAATCATGAACCCGCTGTTCAGGCCGGCGTCAGAACTCAGGAACGGCGGCAGGCGCGACACGCTGCTGTCGATGAGCATGGCGATGCGGCGTTCGGCGATGGCGCCGACTTCGGCGATGGCGCAGGCCATGGCGTCGGCCGCCAGCGCGACGGGTTCGGCGTGGAAGTTGCCGCCACTGAGCATCGCGCCATCATCGGCAAACACGAGCGGGTTGTCGGTCACCGCGTTCGCCTCGCGCAACAACACGCCGGCTGCGTAGCGCAATTGGTCCAGGCAGGCGCCCACCACCTGCGGCTGGCAGCGCAGGCAGTACGGGTCCTGCACGCGGTCATCGCCCAGTTCGTGGCTCTTGCGGATGGCACTGCCGGCCAGCAGCGCGCGGTAGTAGCGGGCCACGTCGATCTGTCCCGGCTGCCCACGCAGGGCGTGAATGCGCGGGTCGAAGGGCGCGTCGCTGCCGCGCGCGGCGTCCACGGTCAGGCCGCCTATCACCAGGGCGGATTCCAGCACCGGCTCGAAAGCGAACAGCGCGTGCAGCGCCAGCGCGGTGCTGGTCTGCGTGCCATTGATGAGCGCCAGCCCTTCCTTGGCGGTCAGCACCAGGGGCGCGATGCGGTGTTCACGCAGCACCGCGGCGGCGGGCCGGCGCACGCCGTCGATGACGAACTCCCCCTCGCCCAGCAGCGCCAGGGTCATGTGCGACAGCGGCGCCAGGTCGCCACTCGCGCCGACGCTGCCCTGGCTGGGCACATAGGGCACCAAGCCGGCGTTGTGTACCGCCAGCAAGGTGTCGATGACGACCGGCCGCACGCCCGAGTAACCGCGCGCCAGGCTGGCTGCCTTGGTGGCCAGCATGAGTCGCAGCACGGGGGCAGACAGCGGCGCGCCCACGCCCACACAGTGGCTGCGGATGAGGTTGAGCTGCAGCGTGGCCAGGTCGGCCTCATTGATGCGCGTGCTGGCCAGCTTGCCGAAGCCGGTGTTGACGCCGTAGACGGCCACGTCGCCTTCGGCCGCGGCGCGCACCACGGCCGCACTCGCCAGCACGCCGGGCAGTGCGCTGGGATCCATCACCAGCGGCTGGCCGCCGGCATGCACGGCCTGCAGTTCGTGCAGCGTGAGTTGTCCGGGTCGCAGCAGCATCAGCGGGCTTCCTGATTGAGCGGGTGTTTCACCATCGGCAGGTTCAGGCCTTGCTCACGCGCGCAGGCCACGGCCTCGTCGTAGCCGGCATCGGCGTGGCGCATGACGCCGGTGGCGGGGTCGTTCCAGAGCACACGTTCGATGCGTTTGGCGGCTTCGTCCGTGCCGTCGCAGACGATCACCACCCCACTGTGCTGGCTGTAGCCCATGCCGACGCCGCCGCCGTGGTGCAGGCTGACCCAGGTGGCCCCGCCCGCCGTACTGAGCAAGGCGTTGAGCAGCGGCCAGTCGCTGACGGCGTCGCTGCCGTCCTTCATGGCCTCGGTCTCGCGGTTGGGGCTGGCCACGCTGCCGCTGTCCAGGTGGTCGCGGCCGATGACGATGGGCGCTTTCAACTCGCCGCTCTTCACCATTTCGTTGAAGGCCAGGCCGGCCCGGTGGCGCTCACCCAGGCCGATCCAGCAGATGCGCGCCGGCAGGCCCTGGAAGGCGATGCGCTCCTGGGCCATGTCCAGCCAGCGGTGCAGGGCCTGGTCTTCGGGGAAGAGCTCCTTCATCTTCGCGTCGGTCTTGCGGATGTCCTCGGGGTCGCCACTCAAGGCCACCCAGCGAAAGGGCCCGCGGCCGCGACAGAACAGCGGCCGCACATAGGCCGGCACGAAACCGGGAAAGTCGAACGCGTTCTTCACGCCGGCATCCAGTGCGACCTGGCGGATGTTGTTGCCGTAGTCCACCGTGGGCACGCCCATGGCCTGGAACTGCAGCATGGCTTTCACATGCGCGGCGCAGCCCTGTGCCGCAGCGGCGATCAGCTCGGCGTGGCACGCCGGGTCGGCTGCGGCGGCGCGCCACTGGTCCACGCTCCAGCCCGGGGGCAGGTAGCCGTGGACGAGGTCGTGCGCGCTGGTCTGGTCGGTCACCAAGTCAGGCCTGATGGCTTCGCCCCGCATGCAGCGCTCGGCCAGCGCAGGCAGGATGCGCGCCGCGTTGCCCAGCAGACCGATGGACACCGCCTTCTTCTGCGCCGTGTACTTGGCAATGCGGGCCAGCGCGTCGTCCAGGTCATCGGCCTGCTCGTCGAGATAGCGGCTGCGCAGGCGGAAGTCGATGCGGCTTTGCTGGCACTCGATGGTCAGGCTGCAGGCGCCGGCGAAGGTGGCCGCCAGCGGCTGCGCGCCGCCCATGCCACCCAGGCCGGCCGTGAGGATCCAGCGCCCGGCCAACTCGCCGCCGTAGTGCTGCCTACCCGCTTCGACGAAGGTCTCGTAGGTGCCTTGCACGATGCCCTGGCTGCCGATGTAGATCCAGCTGCCGGCCGTCATCTGGCCGTACATCATCAAGCCCTTGCGGTCGAGCTCGTGGAAGTGTTCCCAGGTGGCCCACTTGGGCACCAGGTTGGAATTGGCAATGAGCACGCGCGGCGCATCGGCATGGGTGCGGAACACGCCCACCGGCTTGCCGCTTTGCACCAGCAGGGTCTCGTCGGGCTTCAAATTGCGCAAGCTCTCGAGGATGGCCTCGAAGCAGTCCCAGTTGCGCGCCGCCTTGCCGATGCCGCCGTAGACCACCAGCGCGTCCGGGTTCTCGGCAACCTCGGGGTCGAGGTTGTTCTGCAGCATGCGGTAGGCGGCTTCGATGAGCCAGTTGGCGCACGCGATGTCGGTGCCGCGCGGGGCGCGCACCGTGCGCGGCTGGGCGGTGGCGTGAATGGCGGACAGGTCGGTCATGGCAGCTCCTGATGGATCAGCTCGGGTCTTCGCTCAGGGTCGCACTCTACTTGTCTAGACAAGCCAACGCAAGTAGCATTATCTGCATGGTTTCCCGTGCCACCGCCGCCCCCTACACCCACATCAAGCAGCACCTGCTGGACGGCCTGGCCGCCGGGCGTTGGGCACCCGGCGTGCTGATGCCGTCCGAGGCCCAGCTGGTGGTGCGCTTCGCGGTCAGCCGCATGACGGTCAACCGCGCCCTGCGCGAACTGCAGGCCGAGGGGTTGGTGACGCGCGAGCAGGGTGTGGGCACCTTTGCAGCACCCCTGCACCCGGTGTCGTCGACGCTGACCATCCGCGACCTGCATGAAGAGATCGGCGCGCGCGGCCACCGCCACCATGCCGTCGTGCACACGCAAGCCGCAGAGACCGCCACGCCCGCGCTGGCCGCGCAACTGGGTCTGGATCCTGGCGCCGAGGTGTTCCACACGCTCATCGTGCACTTTGACAACGGCGTGCCGCTGCAGTGCGAAGACCGCTACGTCAACCCCGCCTGCGCACCGGGTTATCTGGCGGTGGACTTCACCACCACCACGCCCACGCATTACCTGTTCGAGACGACGGCGCTGTGGCGTGCGCAGTACTCCATCGAGGCCGCTCGTGCGACGGTGCAAGAGACAGCGCTGTTGGGCATCGCACCCACTGAACCCTGCCTGGTGGTGGTGCGGCGCACCTTCACGGTCGACGCCGCGATCACCATCGCGCGGCTGGTGCATCCGGGTGCGCTGTACCGGCTGGATGGAGAATTCCAGCCATGAAGCGGGTGTCCCTGGCGAGCGTTGCACCCCAGGCCTGGCGCAACGGCGGCGGCCTGACCCGTGAGCTGCTGACGTGGCCGACGGATGGGCCTTGGCTGGCCCGCATCAGCGTGGCCGAGATCACACGCGACGGCGACTTTTCGGCCTACCCGGGCTTGGAACGCTGGTTCGCGGTGATCGAAGGCGCGGGCGTCGAACTCGGCTTCGATGCGGGCAGCCTGCCGGTGACGAACTGCTCCGAAGCGTGCCGCTTCGACGGCGAACAGGCCCCCGCCTGTCGCCTGCTGGCCGGCCCGACGCGCGACCTGAACCTGATGTCGCGGCGCGCCTGCGGCAACAGCCAACTGCAGCGCGTGCAGCCCGGCGTGGCCTGGCACAGCGGCGCCGAGCTGCGCGCCGTTTTCACCGCCGTACCCATGGTGCTGCACGTCGGCCACGTGAACGAGATCCTGCTCGACGCCGGCACACTGGCCTGGGACGACAGTGCCGACAGCGCGCCATGGCGCGCGGTGCTGCCCGCCGCTGCGCCGCCTGCCTGGTGGCTGTCATTGCAGCTTCGCGCGCCATGACCGGGCCCACGCTGTGGCGACACGCCCACCTGACCACCCTGGCCGCGGCTGCGGGCTGGGGCCTGGTCTCTGACGGCGCGATGCTGGTCGAGGGCGACACCCTGCGCTGGGTGGGCGCCGACTGCGACCTGCCGGCCGGTCTGGCCGTGGCCGCAGAACACGACCTCGGCGGCGCGCTGGTCACGCCCGGGCTGGTGGACTGCCACACCCACCTGGTCTACGGCGGCGACCGC
>JANNWL010000083.1:0-6459 GCA_031414735.1 Burkholderiales bacterium
GGGGCCGTCCGCCAGCGGCCCGGCAAAACCGGCTCCGCGGCGGGAAACTCGGTTGCGCCCTTGCACTGCTTGGGCTGGTCTTGGCCGGCTCGGCCACCGCACAAGGTTGGCCCGCCGACAAGCCGATCACGATGATCGTGCCCTTCCCGCCCGGCGGCGTCGCCGACACCGTGGCCCGGCCCATAGCCGAAGCGCTGGGCAAGGAGCTGAAGCAGACGGTCGTCGTGGAAAACCGCGTGGGTGCGGGTGGGGCCCTGGGCATCGGCATGGCCGCTCGCGCGCCGGCTGACGGGTACACCCTCCTGCTGAGCCTGTCGTCCATCTCCATCCTGCCCGAGGCGGACCGCATCCTTGAACGCAGGCCGGCGTTTGCGCTGAACCAGTTCAAGCCCATCGCCCGCTTCACGGCCGACCCCACGGTGCTGGTCGTGCGCGCCGATGCGCCCTGGAAGACACTGGCCGAATTCGTGGCCGACGCGAAGAAGCAACCCGGCAAGTTCAACTACGGCAGTTCTGGCAACTACGGCACCATGCACGTGCCCATGGAGATGCTCAAGGCCAGCGCGGGGTTCCGCTTCACCCACATCCCCTACACAGGGGCCGGCCCGGCCGTGCTGGCACTGTTGGCCGGGCAGGTGGACGCGGTGGCGACCGGGCCCAGCACCGTGGCCCAGCAGATCAAGGCCGGCAAGCTGCGCGCACTGGCCCATTGGGGCGAGAAGCCCTTGGCCTCGCTGCCCGATGTGCCCAGCCTGACGCAGCGCGGCTACGCGGCCACCTTTGCGCAGTGGTCTGCGCTGTTCGTGCCGGCCGGTGTGCCCGACGACATCGTGCTGAAGCTGCGCGCAGCCGCCAGAAAAGCGGCCAGCGACCCCGCCGTCTTGCAAGTCATCAACGGCGCGGGCAGCCCGATGGAGTACCTCGACGCACCCGAGTTCCAGGCCTACTGGGACAAGGACGCGGCCAAGATGGTCGATGCCGTGCGCAAGATCGGCAAGGTGGAATAGCGCTCATGTTTCGCAACCGTCTCATAGAAATCACCTTATGCGCTGCCTTGACCGGTGCCGCTTTGGGCAATTCAGCGTTCGCGCAAAGACCCGCTGAGCCGATGTCGGTCAGTGTGGCCACCTTCAACATGGCCTGGGCGGGCACGCTGGATGACTTCAGGAGGCATCTCGAAGTCTGCAGCGCAGCCAGCGTGAACTGGTGCGAAACCCGTGCGCGCTGGGCACCCGGCACGACCAAGGCGCTGCCTGAGGAAGCCGTCCGTGCCGCCGCTTGTCAAGCCGCCACCGTCGAGGCCGCCGGCGGGCGTGAGGCGTCGATGAAGATCGCCCCGTGCAACGCCTACCGCGACAACCAGCCGAGGCCGCCCGGCTCGCCCCCGCCGGACCTGTCGGCGCTGCGCAAGCCCGAGGCCTACGCCGCCAAGCTGGATGGCTTGCGAGACACCGTCGAGTCGCTGATCGATCGCGACGGTGTCCGCGTGATTGCCTTCCAGGAGGTCAAGTCTGCGCAGGCCGTGCAGGCCGTCCTGGGCAAGTTTGCCGACCGCTTCGACGTCTGCGAAGCCCAGCACAGCGGCTTCCAGTCACTGGCATTCGCCTGGGACAGATCGCTCTCCGCCGTGAAAGGTGTTTGTGCCACGCACTCGGCGCTGGCCATCCTCGACCCGCCGAGCGACCCGGCCGCGTTTCGCCGGGTTCGCCCGGGCCTGGCGCTGCAACTCAGCGTGAACGGCGCGCCCGTGACATTCATGAACGTGCACTTGAAGGCCGCATGCGCCAGCGCCACCCACAGCAATCCGCGCTTTCCCGCCCGGCTGCTCACCGACCCGGTGGAAGCCTGCGAAGTCTTCAATCGCCAGGTGCCCATCTTCGAGGACTGGATTGACGCGGTCGCTGCCAAGTCGCCGCGCTTCGTGATCCTGGGCGACTTCAACCGGCGCATCGATGAAGAGCAGGCCCTGGCCATCGCAAAAGACCAGGTGCGCACGGACAGCACGGACCCGGCCAGCCGCAACACGGTGGGTGCCGATGGCCGCGTCAAGACAAAGTACCTCTGGCCGGAGATCGCTGACGGCTCTCGGGCGCTCTTCCTGCTGCCGCTCAAGTCCACCGACCCGGCCTGCCAAGGCTTCACGGGGCTCGATCACATCGTGGTCAGCGGCGCTCTCTACACGGTGCTCGAGAAGCATGCCCCGGCCGACATCGGCGCACGCAAAGCACCGGTGCTGGGCCGCTCGGGCCAGCTCATCGAAACCAGCGACCACTGCCCTCAGATCGGCCGGCTGCTGCTGTAGCGCCCCCGCGGGTCAGGCGGTCACGGTCGACGTCTTGAAGGTACCTGCCGCAAGGGCGACCTGGGCCTTGGGCTCGTCGAACTCCCAGTGCCAGGGCTCCTTGCTGACCGTGCGCACAAAGCCGAACGCCGTGGCATGGCTCTTGAGCCATTCGTAGGTGGGATTGCCGTCGCCACCGGGCACGGAGATGTCGAACGCGATGCCGTTCTGGTGCTTCGAGTGGCCCGCCTCCGCCGCCGTGTTGAAGCCAGACAACCCGCGTTTGAAGCCGTCGTGCAGGTACTTCTGCTGCGGGTAGGAGCGGAAGCCGCTGTTGATCGTCACCTCGAAGCCCTCCTTGGCGGCCGCGGCGACCAGCGCGGCGTAGGGCTCGACGGTGTTCAGCGCCAGACGCTCGATCTCGAGCTTGGCGTCCACGATGGCGACGAGGTCCACCTGCCCCAGGTAGGTGCCGTCCGACCATGCCGCGTTCGGGCCGAAGCGGCCCGCGCCCGCCTCGGGGCGAACGACCCCGATGGTCTCGTTCATGAACTTGCCTTTGAGGTTGCGCGTCGAGGTCCAGCCAAAGACCTGGGTGCCGTCGACGGATGTGGCGCGACAGAAGACGATGCTGCTGAGGCTGCCTGCCTCGACGAGCTTGACCTCGGCAATCTTCACGAGAGTGCCTTTCGGAATCGTCTTGAAACGGCCGCCCGCGTCAAGCGCGAAGGCCATCAGGTCGTCGTCGCGGCGGATCCGCGTGTCCGGGTCAGAGACCTCAAAAGTCTTGTCGCGAAAGCTTTCGGCTGTGTTCATGGGTTCTCCAGTCGGTTGCTGACAGCGTCGGTGCCGGCGCAAATCGCGTCAACGTTCGCCGCCTGGCGAACTGTACGGCTCTTGCACGCCGCTTGTGCTTAGACTCTGCCCCACCTGCACGCCAGCCGAATATCGATGCGGGAGAAGGAGACAAGCATGCAGCTGACGCACCACGCCGGCGCGACCTACTTTCACAAGGTGGTCGATTGCCAATGGGCCTGTCCGGCCCACACTCCTGTGCCGGAGTACATCCGCATGATCGGCCAGGGCCGCTACAGCGATGCCTACATGGTCAACTGGGTGTCCAACGTGTTCCCGGGCATCCTGGGCCGCACCTGCGACCGGCCTTGCGAACCGGCCTGCAGGCGCGGCCGCGTCGAAGAGAACAACGGCGTCCTGCCCGAGCCCGTCGCCATCTGCCGCCTGAAGCGCGTCGCGGCCGACTACAAGGACGACGTCAAGGCGCGCATGCCCAGCGTGGCACCACGCAACGGCAAGCGTGTGGCCTGCGTCGGCGCCGGGCCCTCATCGCTGACGGTGGCGCGCGACCTGGCACCCCTGGGCTACGAGGTGACGGTGTTCGATGGCGAGGCGAAAGCCGGCGGCTTCATCCGCACGCAGATCCCGCGCTTCCGGCTGCCCGAAGAAGTCATCGACGAAGAGACGGGCTACATCCTGGACCTGGGCGTGCAGTTCAACAGCGGCCAGCGCATCGACTCCATGCAAGCGCTGCTGACCCAGGGCTTCGACGCCGTCTTCGTCGGTTGCGGCGCACCGCGCGGGCGCGACCTGCACATTCCCGGCCGGCAGGAAGCCGCGGCCAACATCCACATCGGCATCGACTGGCTGGCGTCGGTGTCGTTCGGCCACGTCAGCAGCGTGGGCCGACGCGTCATCGTGCTGGGCGGCGGCAACACGGCGATGGACTGCTGCCGCTCGGCGCGGCGTCTGGGCGGCACGGACGTGAAGGTCATCGTGCGCAGCGGCTTCGACGAGATGAAGGCCTCGCCCTGGGAGAAGGAAGACGCGCAGCACGAGGGCATCCCCATCCTCAACTTCCACGTGCCCAAGCGCTTTGAGCATGTGGACGGCCAACTCACCGGCATGGCCTTCGAGATCGTTGAGGCGGTGTACGACGCCAAGGGCCGGCGCAGCCTGGTGCCCACGGGCGCGCCGGATGTGTTCGTGGCCTGCGACACCGTGCTGGTGGCCGTGGGGCAGGAAAACGCCTTCCCCTGGATCGAAGCCGCCAGCGGCATCCAGTTCGACCAGTGGGGCCTGCCCGTGCTGCAGGCCGAGACGTTCCAGTCCACCGTGCCCCACGTCTTCTTCGGCGGCGACGCAGCCTTTGGACCCAAGAACATCATCACCGCCGTGGCCCACGGGCACGAGGCGGCCCTGTCGATCGACCGCTTCCTGAACGGCGAAGACCCGGGCAGGCGACCACCGCCCATGAGCAACCTGATGTCGCAGAAGATGGGCATCCACGAGTGGAGCTACGACAACGACGTGTCGCTGGACATGCGCGCCAAGGTGCCTTGGGCGGCGGCCGAAAAAGCACTGGCCAGCATCCGCGTCGAGGTGGAGTTGGGCTTCGACGCTGCCACCGCCTTCAAGGAAGCCCAGCGCTGCCTGAACTGTGACGTGCAGACGGTGTTCAACCGCGACACCTGCATTGAGTGCGATGCCTGTGTGGACATCTGCCCCATGGACAGCATCACCTTCACCACCCCAGGTGCCGAGGCCGACCTGCGCACGCGGCTGAAGGCGCCTGCAATCAACTTCGCGCAGGACCTGTACGCGTCGACCACGCTCAAGAGCGGGCGCGTGATGGTCAAGGACGAAGACGTCTGCCTGCACTGCGGCCTGTGCGCCGAGCGTTGCCCCACGGGGGCCTGGGACATGCAGAAGTTCCTGCTCCAGACCACACAAGCCGGCAAGGCCTGCCGCGACAAGGTGGCGGCATGAAGCCTGGAATCCAACAGATCGAGGCGGTCAACGACTTCGTCATCAAGTTCGCCAACGTCAACGGCTCGGGCTCGGCGTCGGCCAACGAGTTGTTCGCCAAGGCGGTGCTGCGCATGGGCGTGCCGGTGAGCCCGCGCAACATCTTCCCCAGCAACATCCAGGGCCTGCCCACCTGGTACGAAGCGCGGGTGTGCGAGGCGGGCTACGCCGGCCGGCGCGGCGGCGTCGACATGATGGTCGCCATGAACCCGCAAACCTGGGACGCGGACCTGGCCGAGATCGAACCCGGCGGCTACCTGCTGTACGACAGCACGCGGCCGGTGCCGCAGGGCAGCCTGCGCCAGGACGTGCGGGTCATTCCCGTGCCGCTGACCGACATCGCCAACCAGACTTATGAAGACCCGCGCCAGCGCCAGCTCTTCAAGAACATCATCTATGTGGGTGTGTTGTCGGTGCTGCTGGACATGGACGCCAGCGTCTTCGAGCGCCTGTTCGCCGAGCAGTACAAGGGCAAGGAGCGGCTGCTCGACGCCAACGTGCAGGCACTGCGCCTGGGGCGCGACTACGCAAGCACCCACCTGAGCGCGCCGCTGGGCATCCGCGTGCAGCGCGCCGACAAGGTGGGCGAGCAAGTCTTCACCGACGGCAACAGCGCCGCCGCGCTGGGCTGCCTGTACGGTGGCGCCACGGTGGCGGCCTGGTACCCGATCACGCCGTCGTCGTCCGTCCCCGAGGCCTTCCAGAAGTACTGCGAGAAACACCGCGTCGACCCGGCCACCGGCCAGCACCGCTACGCCATCGTGCAGGCCGAGGACGAGCTCGCCTCGATCGGCATGGTGGTGGGCGCGGGCTGGAACGGCGCGCGGGCCTTCACCGCCACCTCCGGCCCGGGCGTGTCGCTGATGACGGAGTTCATCGGCCTGGCCTACTTCGCCGAGATCCCCGTCACCATCATCAACGTGCAGCGCGGCGGCCCTTCGACGGGCATGCCCACGCGCACGCAGCAGAGCGACCTGGTGGCGTGTGCCTACGCCTCGCATGGCGACACCAAGCATGTGCTGCTGTTCCCCGAAGACCCGCACGAGTGCTTCGAACACGCTGCGGCGGCGCTGGACCTGGCCGACCGCCTGCAGACCCCCGTGTTCCTGATGACCGACCTGGATATCGGCATGAACCAGCGCCTGTGCAAGCCCTTCGTCTGGGACGATGCCCGAACCTACGATCGCGGCAAGGTGATGACCGCGGCCGAACTGGAAGCCGGCAAGGACTTCGGCCGCTACAAGGACGTCGACGGCGACGGCATTCCCTGGCGGACCCTCCCCGGCACCCACCCCAGTAAAGGCGCGTTCTTTACCCGCGGCACCACACGCAACGCCTATGCGCAGTACTCCGAA
>JANNWL010000084.1:0-5754 GCA_031414735.1 Burkholderiales bacterium
CTTCTGGTCCTGGCGCGACCGCATGTACGGCGTGGCCCTGCGCATCACCCCCGACGAACTGCGCGCGGTGGCGACGCAGCTTTACACCGAGCTGCTGCAAGGCGGCACCACGCAGGTCTGCGAGTTCCACTACCTGCACCATGCCGAAGACGGCACGCCCTACGCCGACCCCTTGGCCATGAGCCGCGCGCTGGTGCAGGCGGCAGCCGACACCGGCATCGGCCTGACCCTGCTGCCGGTGCTGTACCAACGCGCCGGCTTCCAGCAGCCCGCGCTGCGCGACGACCAGCGCCGCTTTGCCACCGACGTGGCGCAGGTGCTGGCCTTGCGCGACGGCGTGCGCGCCCTGGGTGCAGCGCACGTGAACGCCGGCGTGGCCGTGCATTCGCTGCGCGCCGTGCCCGCGGCCTCGCTGCGCGACCTGGCGCGGCGCCTGGGCGGCGACGCCGGCCCCATCCACATCCACATCGCCGAGCAGACGGGTGAGGTGGACGACTGCCTGGCCGCCACGGGCGCCCGGCCCATCGAGTGGCTGGCGCGCGAATTGCCGCTGGACGCGCGCTGGCAGCTGGTTCACGCCACACAGGCCCTGCCGGCCGAGATCGACGCCGTGGCCGCGACCGGCGCCGGCGTGGTGCTGTGCCCCAGCACCGAGGCCAACCTGGGCGACGGCCTGGCCGACCTGCCGCGCTGGCTGGCCAGCGGCACGCCGCTGTCGCTGGGCTCCGACAGCCAGGTCTGCCGCCAGTGGCCCGAAGAGCTGCGTTGGCTCGAATACGGCCAGCGCCTGGCACTGCACCAGCGCAACGTGGCGGCGCGGCCCGAGATCGGCATCCCCGCCACGGCAGCACGGCTGTTCGACCGCCTGCTCGCGGGCGGCGCGGCCGCGGCGGGCTTCGAGCGCTGGGGTCTGGTGCCGGGCGCACGGGCCGACCTGCTCGTCATCGACACCCACGCCCCGGGCTTGCTGGGCGTACCGGCCACGCACGCGCTGGACGCGCTGGTCTTCGCTACAGGCGCGCCGGCCTTCAGCCAGGTCTGGGTGGCCGGCCAGCAGGTGGTGGCGGCAGGCGCGCACCGGCGTGCCGAAGCGGTGACCGGGCCGTTCGCCCAGGCAATGCAAAGGCTGTGGCCGTGAACGCCCCCGGCGCAGATTTCTGGCCGGCCTGCGGGTGGCAGTGCCTGGCCCGCGACAGCGATGGCTGGCTCGTGCCCACCGACGACTGGTGGCGCCTGTGGCTGGCGCGGCCCGAGCTGGCGCTGGTGCCCGAGTCCTGCCGCGCCGAGACCGCACTGCACCGCAGCTTGCAGCGCGAACCCGGCCGCGCGGTGAAACCGGCCGAACTGCAAGCCATTCGCGACGCTGACGCACGGGAAAACTACCGCCACTTCTTGGCCCTGCGCGACGGCCTGCTGGCCGCCGGCACGCTGGAGGCGTGGACCCTGCAACTGTTCCGCGGCGGCGCCATCAACACACCGCCGCTGTTCATCGCCCTGGTGACGCAGGCCATCGTGCGCACGCTGCTGGAGGGGTGTGACGACGCTTTGCAGGCGCGCGCCGCCGAGCTGCTGTTCCGCACCCAACGCATCACCGTGCAGGACAGTCGCCTGCTGGCCGGCGACCGCGACACGCTGGACCTGCAGAACGAGACGCAGGGCCTGGGCGACCTCGGCCGCCTGCTCGCCGAGGCCAAAGTGCCGCTGAAGGCGGCGACGGTGCGCGTGCTGAGCCCCGACAACGCGGCGCGGTATTGGGCCCAAGCGGCTCAAGCAGGCACGCGCAGCACCTTCCTGCTCGACCTCACGCACGACATCCAGCTCGATCTGGGCCACGGTCTGGCCTTCCACATGACCGCCGCGCGTTCGGGCCAGAAGGCCCTGGCAGCCGTGCTGCAGCGCTGGGTGCGCCACCTGCTGGGCGTGGACGTGCGCATCGAACCCGTGCCGCGCATCGACGACCCACAGTGGCGCTGGCACGTGGGGCTGGATGCCGAGGCCACGGCGTTGCTCAACGACCTCTACCAAGGCGTGGAGGTGGGGCCGGACCGCCTGAAACGGCTGGTGAGCCTGTTCAGGCTGGACTTTGCCAACCCGTCGGAAATGCGGCGCGACGTGGCCGGCAAGCCCGTGTACCTGGGCCTGATGGCCGACAGCAGCCAGCTATTGCGCCTGAAGCCGCAGAACCTGCTGCTGAACCTGCCGCTGGCGTCAGCGTCCTAGACCGCCTGGGGCGCTGCGGCCGCGGCGAGGACCGCGCCGCGGCCGAGCGCCGCACGGGCCTTGTCCAGCGCGGTCGGCGACACCCGCCCGGTGAGGGCCAGCGCCAGCGGCCCGCTCCACAGGCGCTGGAACACCGCGCGCACCTGGTCGGCCGTCACCGCCTGCATGCGCGCCGTTCGTTCTTCCGCCGTGCGCACGCGGCCCAGCGCAAACCAGTCCAGCGCGGCCTCTTCCAGGCGGCGGCTGGGGCGTTCCTGCACGCGCACGCGGCGCACCGCCATCTGGTTCAGCGCGCGTTCCATGTCGACCGCGTCAGTGGCTTCGGCCTGGGCGCGCAGCAGGCCGGAAAGCACCCGCAGCAGCTCGTCGAGCTTGTCCGGCGCCACCGAGGCTTCGATGACGAACTGACCGCACAAGTCCAGCACGTCGGCGGCACAGGCCGCGTGGTAGACGAGGCCTCGGCGCTCGCGCAGTTCGGTCATCAGCGGCGAACTCATGCCCTCGCCGAGAAGCGCCGCGGCCAGCTCGGCGGCGGGGTCGTCGTCAGCCAGCGCCGGAATCGGGAAGCCCAGCACCACATGCGTCTGGCTGCTGCCGGCCACGCGGCGCGAACGCAGGCCGCCGCCGAAGGTGGGCACGGCCACGGCGTGGGCCTGGCCGCGCGGCAGGTCGGCAAAGGCCCGCTCGGCCGCGCGCACCATGGCTTCAGGGTCGATGCCGCCGGCCGCCGCCACCAGCACGTTGGCGCCGGTGAACTGTTGCTGCACCCAAGCCACGAGGTCGTCGCGGCTGAAGCGTTCGATGTTGGCGCGGTTGCCTATGACCGGTTGCGCCAGCGGGTGCAGGCCGTAGCAGGCGCCGTCGAACAGCTTGTAGGCCATGGCCATGGGGTCGTCTTCGACCTCGGCCACCTCTTGTAAAAGCACCTGGCGTTCGCGCTGCAACTCGTCGTCGGGGAAGGTGGCGTGCTGCACCAGGTCGGCCAGCATGGCCACGAACTGCGGGGCATGGGCGGCCAGGCCGCGCATGTGGAAGGCGGTGTGGTCCTTGTCCGTGTGGGCGTTGACCTCGGCGCCCAAGCGCTCGGCGTCCAGGTTGATCTGGTGGCTGCTGCGCTGCGCCGTGCCCTTGAAGACCATGTGCTCCAGCACGTGGCCGATACCGCTCAGCCGCCGGCTTTCGTGCATGCTGCCGCTGCGCACGAAGACGCTGACGCTGGCCGTGCAGAGCTGCGGCATGGGCAGGGTGATGACGCGCACGCCGTTGGCCAGGGTTGCCAGAGTCGTCAGCGTGGTGTCGGTGTGGAGGTCGGTCATGCGTGGTCGGGGGCAAAGGGCGTCGCGCAGTATGCGGGAGCTGGCCGCGGCAGCACCAGCCGCCCCCCTGTCGGCATAAAAAGGTATGTATCATTCGTGCATACCACTTTCGCAGGAGCCGCCATGGAAGCCACCGTTGCAGAACGCGGTCAGATCACCTTGCCCAAGTCCATCCGCGATGCGCTGGGCTTGAGCAAGGGCACCAAGCTGACGGTCGAACTCGAGGGTGGCCGCATCGTGTTGCGCAAGGACGTCGACGACGCCCTGTCGCGCCTGCGCGGGCGCTTCAAGCTCGACGGATTCGCCAACACCGACGAGGCCATGCGTGCCATCCGCGGTCACGCGCCGGGCGACCCCTACCTGCCGCCCGAGGAATGAGCACTTGATCGCGACCGACTCCTCGGTGCTGATCGACCTCATCGGCGGCGGTGAGGCCGCGGCCGGCGCCACCGAGGCCATTCGCCAGGCCCTGCATGCCGGGCCGGTGGTGCTGTGCGAGGTGGCCTTGGCCGAACTCTGCACCTCGCTTCGGGGCGGGTCGGAAGTGCTGCAGCACCTGGAGGAAGTGGGCATCGCCTACAGTGCGATGGAGCCCAAGGCGGCCCTGCGGGCGGGCGAGATGCAGCGCCGCTACCGCCAGCGAGGCGGCAACCGCAGCCGCACGGTGGCCGACTTTCTCATCGGCGCGCACGCCATGATGCAGTGCGACGCGCTCATCACCCGCGACGACGGTTTCTACCGCGACTACTTCAAAGGGCTCAAGGTCATCGTGCCGAAAGCCTGAACCCCGATCATTGACTTCCACACCGGAGCCGCTCCCCATGCTTCAAGCCTACCGCCAACATGCCGCCGAACGCACCGCACTCGGCATCCCGCCACTGCCGCTGGACGCCAAACAGGTGGCCGCGCTGATCGAGCTCATCAAGTCGCCGCCTTCGTCCCAAAACCCGGGCGAAGAGGCCTTCTTGATGGACCTGCTGACCCACCGCGTGCCGCCGGGCGTGGACGACGCCGCCAAGGTCAAGGCCAGCTTCCTGGCCGCCGTGGCGCATGGCGACATCGCGGTCCGCCTGATCAGCAAGGCCCGGGCCACCGAACTGCTGGGCACCATGGTCGGCGGCTACAACGTGCACCCGCTGATCGAGTTGCTCGACGACGCCGAAGTCGCCACCGTGGCCGCCGAAGGCCTGAAGAAGACGCTGCTGATGTTCGACTTCTTCAACGACGTGGCCGAGAAGGCCAAGGCCGGTAACGCCAAGGCCCAGGAAGTCATCAAGAGCTGGGCCGACGCCGAGTGGTTCACGACCCGCCCCGAGGTGCCCAAGTCCATCACCGTCAACGTCTTCAAGGTGCCCGGCGAGACCAACACCGACGACCTCAGCCCCGCGCCCGACGCCTGGAGCCGCCCGGACATCCCCCTGCACTACCTGGCGATGCTGAAGAACACCCGGCCGGGTGCGGCCTTCAAGCCCGAGGAGGACGGCAAGCGCGGCCCGATGCAGTTCATAGCCGACCTGAAGAAGAACGGCCACCTCGTGGCCTACGTGGGCGACGTGGTCGGCACGGGTTCTTCACGCAAGAGTGCCACCAACAGCGCCGTCTGGGCCACGGGGCAGGACATCCCCTTCGTGCCGAACAAGCGCTTCGGCGGCGTCACGCTGGGCGGCAAGATCGCGCCGATCTACTTCAACACGCAGGAAGACGCCGGCTCGCTGCCGATCGAAGTCGACGTCAGCCAGCTCGAGATGGGCGACGTCATCGACATCCACCCCTACGAGGGCAAGATCGTCAAGGCCGGCGCGGTGATCGCCACCTTCCAGATCCGCAGCGAGGTGATCTTTGACGAAGTACGCGCCGGTGGCCGCATCAACCTGATCATCGGCCGCAGCCTGACGGCCAAGGCGCGTGAATTCCTGGGCCTGCCCGCCAGCACGGTGTTCCGCCTGCCCACGGTGCCGCACGCCACCCAGGCCGGCTTCACGCTGGCGCAGAAGATGGTGGGCCGCGCGGTGGGCCTGCCGGAAGGCCAGGGCGTGCGCCCCGGCACCTACTGCGAACCGAAGATGACCAGCATCGGCAGCCAGGACACCACCGGCACGATGACGCGCGACGAGCTGAAGGACCTGGCCTGCCTGGGCTTTTCCGCCGACCTGGTGATGCAAAGCTTCTGCCACACCGCGGCTTACCCGAAGAAGGTCGACGTGCTGACGCACCGCGA
>JANNWL010000085.1:0-28008 GCA_031414735.1 Burkholderiales bacterium
GTGTGTGTCTTCGACGCCGAGCACGGCCCCTGGGTGATGGTGCTGGTGGGGGCGACCATCGTGGGCAGCATGGCCACGGTGTGGCACGGCGTCGTCAACCCGCCGCGGCCGGGTGCGCTGCGCGAATGGGCCTACAACGACCAGGCGATCGACCTGCCCCGAGGCGCCGAGATGGGCCGCTTCCTGCTGGGTTCGACCGTGGTGATGCTGTTCCCGGCCGGTCCGCTGCGCTTCAACGCGGACTGGGCGCCCGGCGGCGCCATCCAGATGGGCCAGGCCATGGCGTCGCGCGGGTGATCCACACGACACGGACAGTCGCCGTGTGGCGGTGAAGCCCGCCACCTGGGCCCACGTGCTGTTGTGGGTGGTGCCGGCGCTGTGGTCCAGCAACTACCTGATCGCGCGGCTGGCCCACGGTGTCGTCAACCCGCACGTGCTGGCGCTGGGCCGCTGGTCGCTCGCCTTGGCGCTGATGCTGCCTTTCGTCGGCGCGGCCTTGTGGCGGCAGCGCGCCGAGCTGCGCCGCGAGGCGGGGCAACTGCTGGTGCTGGGGGCGTTGGGCATGTGGATCTGTGGCGCCTGGGTCTACCTTGGCGGGCAGGGCACCAGCGCCACGAACATCGCGCTCATCTACGCCGCCACGCCGGTGGCCATTGCCGTGGCGGGCGTGAAGCTGCTGCAAGAACGCATGTCCCTGCCGCAGCGCGGCGCCGTGGTGCTGGCCTTGCTGGGCGTGCTGGTGGTCATCAACAAGGGCGACTTGGCGCAGCTGCTGGCCGTGCGGCTGGGCGCGGGTGACGGCTGGATCGTTGCCGCCGCCGTGTCCTGGACGGCCTATTCCGTGCTGCTCAAGCGCTGGCCCTCGGCCCTGGGGCCGGCGCAGCGGCTGGCGGCCATCGTCGCCGGCGGCGTCGTGGTGTTGCTGCCCTTCACGCTGCTGGAGCTGGCGACCGCGCCGCGTCTGCCGTTCAGCGCCGCGGCGCTGGGCCTGGTGGTGATCGCCGCCGTCGTGCCCGGGGTGCTGAGCTACACCGCCTACTCGTACCTGCAGCGTGAACTGGGCGCGGCGCGCACGGCGCTGCTGCTCTACCTGTCGCCGGTGTATGGCGCTGTCGGTGCCTGGTTCGTGTTGGGCGAACGCCCCGGTTGGTACCACCTGGCGGGCGCCGCGCTGATCCTGCCCAGCATCTGGCTGGCCACGCGCGGCGACGGGCGCGCCCGGGCCTGAGCCCGCGCCACTGCAGCGTCAGCCGAACAGCCCTGGCGCCCGCGTGGCGTCGTCGGCGTCGTCGCTGTAGAAGCACGACGGGCACACCGCCCGGTAGCTCTCGTTGCCACCGATGACGACCTGCTCGCCTTCCTTCACGCGCCGGCCCTGGCTGTCGATGCGCATGTTCATCGAGGCCTTGCGCGCGCAGGCGCAGATGGTCTTCATCTCTTCCAGGTCGTCGGCCAGCGTCAGCAGCGCGATGGCACCGGGGAAGCCTTCGCCGCGAAAGTCGCTGCGCAGGCCGTAGCAGATCACGGGCAATCGGTTCGTGTGTGCCAGCCGGTGCAGTTCGCGCACCTGCTCGGGCGTGAGGAACTGGGCTTCGTCGATGAGCACGCAGGCCAGCCCCGGGCCCAGGTGTTCGACGTCGAACACCGTCTGCGGGCCGAAGGTTTCGGTGGCGCGCTGCAGGCCCAGGCGCGAGCCGATCACGCCGGCCCCGGCGCGGTCGTCATGCGCGGCGGTGAACAGCCGCACGCGCATGCCACGCTCTTCGTAGTTGTGGGCGATCTGCAGCAGCGCAGTCGACTTGCCCGCGTTCATCGCCGCGTAGCGGAAGAACAGCTTGCTCATCTGCGCCCTCAGCTCACCAGCAGCCCGCGCCGCTCGATGAAGCGCACCACCTCGTCCACTCCTGCCAGCGTGCGCAGGTTGGTCATCACATAGGGCCTGCGGGCCATGTCGCCAGCATGGTCGGGCCGCATGCGCTGCGTGTCGGCTTCCATCACCGCCAGGCTGGCGCCCACGTGGGGTGCCAGGTCGGTCTTGTTGATGACCAGCAGGTCGCTCTTGGTGATGCCCGGGCCGCCCTTGCGCGGGATCTTCTCGCCGCCGGCCACGTCGATGACGTACAGCGTCAGGTCGCTCAGCTCCGGGCTGAAGGTGGCGGCCAGGTTGTCTCCGCCGCTCTCGATGAAGACGATGTCGGCATCGGGGAACTTGTCCAGCATGCGGTCGACGGCTTCGAGGTTGATCGACGCATCTTCGCGGATCGCCGTGTGCGGGCAGCCGCCTGTCTCCACGCCCATGATGCGCTCAGCCGCCAGCGCGCCCGATTCGGTGAGCAGGCGCTGGTCTTCCTTGGTGTAGATGTCGTTGGTGACGACGACCAGGTCCCAGCGCTCGCGCATGGCCTTGCACAGCATCTCCACCAGCGTCGTCTTGCCGGACCCTACCGGCCCGCCCACGCCGACGCGAAGCGGCGGCAGTCGCTTGCTGCGGCCCTTGATGCGGTGCAGAGGAGAAAAGAGCGGCGTGGCAAGTGAGCTCGTCATGATCTGAACAGCCTGGAGTACTGGATTTCGTGTTGTGCCGACAGGATCGCCAGCATGGGCGTGAATGCAAAGCGCGTGCCGTCGTCGCGGTCGATCGCGTCTTCCACCGCAGCTGGCACCAGCGTGGCCAGTTCGCCCAGCAGTTGCTGGCCGGCACTCTGGCCCAGCGGCACGGTCTTCACGGCGGCCTGCACCATGTTCTCGGCCCAGCCAAAGGCCAGGGCCAGCAGGGCGGTGCGCAAGGGCGCGCCGGTGCGCTCGGCGGCCAGGGCCAGGGCCACCGGCCAGGTCGGTGCGGACGACAGTGCGGCCAGGGTGCCGACGCGCGCATCGGCCGGGTCGCGCTGGCGCAGCCAGTCGGTCAGGGACCGGCCCATTTGCTCGGCCTGCTGGCGCCCTTCACTGCTCTCGCGCGTCGCCTGCACCCAGGCGTTCAGCACGCCGATGCGCGCGAGGTCGCCCGCGCGCCAGGCCACGAAGGCGGCGGCAGCCACCGCCAGGTCGCCCCGTGCCTGGCCCAGCAGCAGCTGGTCCTGCAGCCACCGGCCGACCTGCGCGGCGTCGGTTACCAGACCGGACTCGACGGCGGCTTCCAGGCCCTCGGAGTAGCTGAAACTGCCCACCGGCAGCGCCGGCGAGGCCAGCCAGATCAGTTGCAGCAGCGTGGCGGCTTGCGCGGCCGCGTCGGGCTCAATGGTCGTGGTCGCCATGGCCATGGCCGTGCCCACAGCCCGGCCCGTGGACATGCGGCGCGGGGGCGGCCCGCACCGGAATGGACACCGGCCGGATGACCGCTGGCGCAGCGGCTGTGGCGTCGTGGTCGTGGCCTTGAGCATCGTGACTGTGGCCGTGCCCGGCAGCCGCGTAGGCCCCGCCTTCGGGCTCGAAAGCGCTGCGCTCTTCATGCACGATGAGATGCATGGCCCGCAGCATCTCCGCCAGAACGTGGTCGGGTTCGAGCAACAGGCGGTCGGCCTGCAGTTCCAGCGGCACGTGGCGGTTGGCCAGGTGGTAAGCGGCGCGCAGCAAGTCCCGCGGCGTGCCGTGTTCGGGGCAGGTGCGCACCACCAGCACGGCCTGCGGGGCCGCCTGCACCTGCACGAGAGAGCCGTCCTCGACCACGGCGACATCGCCGCCGCGCAACACGCTGCCGCGGGGCAGCATGAATCCGAGCTGGCGGCCGGCAGAGTCCACCGCGTCGAAACGGCTCTTCTGGCGCAAATCCCAGCTCAGCTCGACCTGCGATGCACGGCGCAGCAAGGCTGCGGCCAGGCCCTGGGCCTGGGGGACGATTTTGTTGACTATCAGCATGTGCGCATTGTGGCCGCAGCCAGGCGCCGGGCAAGAAAAAGCCCGCGCGAGGCGGGCTTTGCGGGTGAGCGTCGGCGCTCAGGCCTGGCGCGCGGCGCGACGGCGCCACATCAGGCCCACCACCCCCAGGCCAGCGGCGAACATGGCGTAGGTCGATGGCTCGGGAATCGGAGCCAGCTGACCACGGATCTCGCCGCCCGGGAAGGCGCTCGTGTGGACGTTGACGTAGTAGTTCCAGGGTGTCGTGTTGATCAACAGACCCAGGCCGGCGGACATGTTCGTCTCGTTCTGGCCCAACAGCGCCCAGCTGTTGGGAATTGAAGTGGGGCCAAACGTCACCATGCCACTGTAGTCTGCTGCCGTCACGAGGTCGTACACGACAGGCCCGTTGACACCCGTCAGCGCGCGATGGATGTGCGCCGCCGCGAAGCTGCCCGCGAAGTTGAACCCGGTGAACTGGTACGAGATTACGTTGGTCGTGTCATTGATCGTGATCTGCATCGAACCCGCGGCTTGCGATGCGTTCGTGGGCACTTCCTGCTGAGCGTTCAGGTTGAACGAGTACACCTGCGTCGCCGCAGATGCCGCACCGACTGCGAAAGTCAGCGCAAGTGCCAAGGGGGAGAGACGAAAAATAGACATGGCGAACTCCTTGCGGGGAGCGAGATGACCCCCGAACAGAGTGAAGGGTAGGGGGTTCCAGCCCGTCCGGCAAGCGGCGTTACGCGGTACTCCCCTCAATTCGGGGGGTCGGACCCCCGCCAGCCGTCGGTTCACGCCACCGTGATCTTTGAGTGAGGCGTCGGTGACCTGGGCTGCCTAGCATCGTTTGAACGGGTTGCGCACCGCCCACCCCGTGACCCCAACCCCCCACCAGGAGACACTTCATGACCCCACACCTTGCCTTTGTCCGTGGCCTCGCATCGAGTGCTGCCGTTTTGATCGCGTCAACCAGCACGGCGCACGCCGCGCTGGTTGACGTCACGGTCACGGTGCAGAACCTCGCGCCTGCCAACAGCATCAGCTTCGCGCCTTTGCACGTGGGCTTCAACAACGGCAGCTTTGATGCCTTCAACCTCGGCGGCGTGGCCACGGCGCCGATCATTTCGGTGGCCGAAGGCGGCGGCGGCCAGGCCTGGCAAGCCGCCTTCGCCCTGGCCGATCCGGGCGCCACCCGCGGCACGGTGGCCGGTTTGCTGGTGCCGGGCGCCACCCGGACGCTCACCCTGCAGGTCGACACGACACTCAACCCGTTTTTCACCTTCGGGGCCATGGCGGTGCCAAGCAACGACTTCTTCATCGGCAACGACGACCCGCGGGAATACCGGCTGTTCAATGCCAACGGCAGCCTGGCCATCCAGACCATCAATATCAAGGCCAATGAGATCTGGGACGCGGGCTCGGAGGTGTTCGACCCGGCCGCGGCGGCTTTCGTAGGCAACAACGGCCTGCGTACGCCGCAAAACTCGGTGGTCGCCTTCAACTTTGCAGAGTTCGCGGCCTTCAACGGGCTGACCACCGGCGCCGGCTACACCTTCAACAGTGCACTGGGCGCCCAAACTGACGTCTACCGGATCTCGTTCAGCGCCGTGGCCGTGCCCGAACCCGAGAGCTACGCGCTGATGCTGACAGGGCTGGCGATGGTCGGATTCATGGCGCGCAGGCGCGGCAGCGCAGGCCGCCGCGTCGACTGAGTTCAGCACTGCCGGCGTCTGTTCCAATCCGCAGCCGGTGCTGCATTCCTGCGGCACCGGCTCGCCATGAACGAACACCTCCTGCTGGTCGAAGATGACGACGCCATCGCCGTGGCGCTGCGCCTGCATCTGGAAGACGCTGGATACCGGCTGCACCGCGAGGCCGATGGCCAGCACGCCATGGCCGCCATCGACCGCCAGCGCTGGGACCTGGTGCTGCTGGACCTGATGTTGCCGGGCGCCGACGGCTGGGAAGTCTGCCGTCACCTGCGGGCCCGCCACGCCGATGTGCCGGTGATCATGCTCAGCGCCCGTTCCGCCGAGGCCCACCGCGTGCTGGGGCTGGAGTTGGGTGCTGACGACTACATGGCCAAGCCGTTTTCGATGCTGGAACTGGTGGCCCGCGTCCGCGCGCTGCTGCGGCGCACCCTGCAACTGCGCGGCACCACGCTGGACAAGCAGGAATTGCGTTTCGGTCCCTTTTGCCTGGACACGCTGAGGCGCGAGTTGCGGCGCGGTGACGTCACCGTGGCCCTGACCTTGCGCGAGTTCGATTTGCTGCACTTCCTGCTGAAGCATCCTGGCCGCCCGTTCAGCCGAGGCGAGTTGTTGCAGCGCGTCTGGGGCGCCGGGTTTGACGGTTATGAACACACGGTCAACTCCCACATCAACCGGCTGCGCGGGCGCATCGAGGACAACCCGCGCGACCCGAAACGGGTCGTCACGGTGTGGGGCATCGGTTATCGATTCGACCTGGATCCGGTCTCATGATGCCCGTCCGACCCGCCGCCGGAACCCACGCCGGCCCAGAGGCGCCGGCCCGCAGCGGACGGGTGTGCCGGTGAACCCGCGCCAGTCCTTCACCACCCGCCTGTCGCTGGTCCTGGCGCTGCTGCTGCTGGCCTATGGGGTCTTTGTGGCCCTGCTCGGCAGGCAGGTGGCGACGGAACAGGAACAGGAGTCGCTCCAGCGCCTGTCGCGCGGCCTGGCCGGGCACATCGTCGACCATTGGCCGGAGATTGCGACCGCCAACCGCGATGAGGCCGACCGCACCGCCCGCGGTGCGCTGCTGACCATGCTGATGACGGTGAACCCCGGCGTGCAGGCCTATGTGCTGGATGCCGACGGCCGCGTGCAGCATTACATCGGCGAGCCCGGCATGGTGCACCAGGACCAGGTGGACCTCGTCGCCATTCGGGCCTTTCTCGCGGGCGCCGCGCTGCCGCTTCGTGGCACCGACCCCATGGGTTCGGGCATCGCGCGCATCTTCAGCGCGGCCATGTTCCCGCCACGCGCCAGCGACGTGCGTCCGCCGGGCTACCTGTACCTGGTGCTGGACAGCCGGGCGCGCAACCAGGCCGTGGCGCAGATCAGTGCCGACCGTGTCTGGCGTGGCGCCGCGCTGGCTGCTGCGATCGGCCTGGTGGTGACCTTGGCGCTGGGTCTGTTCACCTTCCGCCGCCTGACGCTGCCCTTGCACCGGCTGGCCCGGCGGCTGCGTGACTACAGCCAGCGCGAGACCCCCGTCGACGCCACGTCAGCGGCGGCCGTGGCGGCGCAGACGCCTGTGGGCAACGAGGTGAAGGCCCTGGCCGAGGCGTTCGCCGGCATGACACTGCGCATTGAATCGCAGGCTGCGCACGAACAGCGCCAGGCCGCCGACCACCGCGAAATGATGGCCAGCGTGGCGCATGACCTGCGCACACCGTTGACCGCGCTGCATGGGCATCTGGAAGCCCTGGTGGGCGACGCCACGCCCGACGCCGCCCGGCGCGCGGCGGTGCTGCAGGCTGCGCTGGCGCAGAGCCTGAAGGTCGGCCGTTTGTCGCAGCAACTGTTCGAGTTGGCCGCGCTGCAGTCCACCGAGCAGGTGCTCCACTGCGAGCGCTTCAGCCTGGACGAGCTGGTCAGCGATGCCGTGCAGAAGTTTGGACTCACTGGGACAGTACCTGCCGTGACCTTGTCCGGCTTGCCGCCGGGGCGGCTGGAGCTGAGCGGCGACCTGCAGCTCATCGAGCGCGCAGTGACCAATCTCATCGACAACGCCTTGCGTCATGCGCCTGCCAGCGGACCGGTGCGCGTGAGCCTGCGGCGAGACGGCACACGGGCCGAGATCTTGATCGAGGACGGCGGGCCCGGGCTGCCGGGCGAGCTGCTGCAGCGGCTGCACCAGGGCGCGTCGTTGCGCGACCCCCCGATCAGGCGCAGCAGCGGGGGCATCGGCGGCCTGGGCCTGGCCATTGCCCAGCGCGTGGCCGTGTTGCATGGCGGCACGCTGCGCCCCTTGCCCGCGCCTGGGGGCGGCACGCGCCTGTGCATGGCCTTGCCGCTGGCCGCCTGAGGCCGCCCGCGGCCAGGCCACAGGGGCTCGGCGCGTGTCAGCGGCCGGGTGTGTCACGGCGTTGCTCCAGCGCCGCAGCCCGTGGTTGCCAACCCGGCATGCGGCGTTCCAGGGCCTGGGTGACGGCGGCGTTGTGCGCGCGGCGCAGCGTGTCGCTTGCTGCGGCAGACGGCGGCAGCGACAGGGCACGGGCCGCATGGGCCGTGCTGGAAGTGCTGGCAACACTGGCGCCGGTGAGGCCGTCCAGCCGCGGCGTGACGACGTCGGTGCGGTTGTCGGCGCTGCCCGTGGTGGTCGCAAAGACGGGCACCACAGCCGTGCCGCTGGTGACCAGGCCCTGGTAGTCGCCCAGGAAGAGGCCGGCGCCGGTCAACGGTGCCTGGCCGATGTCGAAGCTGGTGTTGCTGACGCGGGTCTCGGTCCAGGTGGTGCCGTCGCGGCTGGTCAGCAGCCACAGGTCGGCCAGCAAGGTCGAGGGATCGGCGGTGTTGTTGCGCAGGTCGTAATGGGTGAGTACCACCAGGCCGTCGCTGCGCACCGCCAGTGTGGGCGTGAAGGCGGGTGTGTCGGGCACCTTGTTCACGGCCACGGGCGCGCTCCAGGTGCTGCCACCGTCGCTGGACCGCGACAGCGCGATCGCGTCGTGGGCGCCGGCTGCGAAACGGGCGTCCTGCCAGGTCACCCACAGCGTGCCGTCAGGACCCGCGGCGATGTTGGGGATGATGCTGCCGTCGCGAATGCTCTGGCCGGTGGCCGCGTCGCGCGTGCCCACCGTGCGCTGCTCGGCAATGAAGACCGGCGCCGTCCAGGTCAGGCCGCGGTCGCTGCTGCGGTTCACGGCCACCCGGCTGCGCTGGTTGCCGGCCACCGTGTCGATCTGCAGGAACACGTTGACCAGCACGCCGCGCGCCAGGCCGGCCGTGGGCACGACGATGCGGTTGCCAATGGTCTGGCTGCTGCCCGCGCCGACCGCTGGCGCTGGGGTGTAGATCACCCGCGCCGGCTCCCAGGTGGCGCCGCTGTCGGTGCTGCGCGCCAGCAGCGTCGGGCCGTTGTTGCCGGTGTCCAGGCGGTCCCACACGGCGTACACGAAGCGCGCGTCCAGCGGGTCGGCGGTGAGGGTGTTTTTGTCGTGGAAGAACGCCTGGCCGTCGCGCACCAGCACCGCGGGTGGGCTCCAGGTGCGGCCGTTGTCGGTGCTGCGACTGGCCAGCATGGCACTGGACGAGCCCGCCAGCAGCGCGCCACCGTTGAAGGCCAGGCCCATCAGGTGCAGCGTGCCGTCGGGGCCGATGTCCACCCAGGGATCGGACGCCCTTTCGAAGTCGCCAGGCGTGCCGCTGCCGGCGCCGCCGCAGCGCGACAGGGGGTGCAAGGTGCGTGTCCAGGTGACGCCGCTGTCGTTGCTGACGGCGCTGACCAGCGCCCGCGCGCCGCCGTTGCTCCAGCGGTCCTGCTGCCACGCCGCGACAAGCAGGTTGGGGTTGGTGGGGTGGATGGCGGCGTAGGGTTCGACCTCGGCGTTGGCAAAGTTGATGCCGCTGGGCGTGCCTGCCGCCAGGCCGCTGCAGCCCGCTGCCACCGGCGACACGCCACTGGCCACGCGCGCTGTTGGCGGACTCGGTGCGGGCGGCGCAGGCGGTGGTGCGTCGCCACTGCCGCCGCCGCAGGCGTTCAAGGCCAGGACAGCCGCCAGCGCGCCCAGGCGTACCCATCTTGCTTTGCCGCTGCGAAGAAGGCAGGGAATCATGGACGCAGGATACAAGCCCCGGGCCACGCCGACGGCGAGCCTGCTGCCGCCTCAGCTCAACGCACGGCGGTGCCGAGGCGCTTTGCGTCGGGACACGGGCCTGCCTCCAGAGGTGGGCTTGAAAACGCACACAGCATCAACCCGGTGAATTCGTGCAGGGTGCCTACAGCCGGCCGCGGCGGTTCCAGGCCCGGGTGGAAGCCCAGTGCCACGAAGCGCTGCAGCAGGGCCGGGTCGCGCGACACCACGTGCACTGGCACGTCCCACGATGAACTTTCGCCGGTGACCGATGACACCGGTTGGTGGTCGCCGAGAAGGATGTACACCGTCTCACGCGGCTCGGCCCGCTTGAAGAAACTGGCCAGCCAGCGGTAGGTGTAGTCAAACACCCGCACGTAGTCCGGGAAGAGGTCCAGCCAGTCTTCTTTTTCCGACAGTGCGCGTTGCAGATCGGCCGCATCGAAGGGCTGCGGTGTCAGCAGCCGCGCCCAGTCGGGCTGGTGCGGCGGCACGGGGCGAAAGGGCATGTGCGAGGTGATGGTCGCGAAGAACGTGAAGCGCGGTGGCGAGTCGGCCCCGCGCGGATGGGCCTGATCGAAGAGTGCGAAGGCGACCTGGTCGGGAATGCGCCAGTAGCCCAGATCCGGGCCGCGGTAGTCCAGGTCGCGGCCGTCGAGGTAGACGTCGTAGCCGTAATAGGCGCGCTCGGGCCACTCCCAGCTCACGGCGGGGTACACGCCGTAGGTTTGGTAGCTGTTGGCGCGAAACAGCGTCATCAGCGTGGGGCGTTGGGTGGTCAGCAGCAGGTCGTGGGCCAGGGGGTTCATCAGGTCGATGCCCGACAGCAAGCCCAGGTGCGCCAGGTCGGACGCGCCGCCAAAGGTCGGCGAGCGCACGAAGGCCGACACGACGTGGCGCCCGCTGGCCGCGATTGCCGCGGCCAGTTCCTGGCGGCGTGGCTGCAAGGCCGCCGCAGCGCGGGGTTCGTCGTACACGACGGCGCCGTAGGACTCGAGCATGAACACCACCACGTCGCGCCCGGCCAATGCGCCCAACGCCTGGCCTGCGGGCGCGGCCAGGGCCGCGTCCACGGCGCTGGATGTCGGCAGCAGCCGCGCACGCTGTTCCGGCGACAGCGCCGCCACCAGCAGCACACCTTGCTGCCAGTAGGTTGGCGTGATGGGTTTGGAAACGACACGCCAGCCAGGCAGGGCCCCGGCCAGGCTGGCGGTGGTGACGAGCAAGGCACCTGCAGTCACCGCCCAGACCCAGGGTGAGCGCAGGGCAAAGGGCGCGGCTTCGTGCGCAACCACCGCCACGGCCCAGCGCAGCAAGCGGTACAGCGTCCACAACAACAGCGCCGCGGCCAGGACCGCAACGGCGCTTTGCCACCACGGCAGCTTCTGCGCCGTGACCCACAGGAATCGCGGCACCTGGGCGCCGTCCCAGTACAGGTTCACCGGGCGGCCGAAGACACCGGGCACGATGACATCGACATAGCGGCCCAACACCAGAGCAAGACTGCCCGCTGTCAAGACGCTGACTGCCCTGTGCGAGACCCTGCCGCGCAGTGCCAGACCCAGCAGCAGCAGCCACAGTGCGACGAATTCCGGTGCCAGTCGACTGTCGGGCAGGACGCTGCCGGGGACCCAGCCGCTGCGGAAACCCAGCAGTCCGTTCAAGCACAGCAAAGCCAGCGCCACCACGGCCATGCGGCGCCAGGGCCGTGGCGCGGAGCCCGAGGCCACTTCAATGGCGGGGGGGAGCGCACTCATCCGCCGGGCACCTTCAACTTTGCAGGCCCGCCACGCGGCCGAAGGCAAGGTAGCCCATGCCGTATTGCGTCGGCCTCAGCTGCCAGTCGCGCAGGCGCGGGGCAATTCGGTCCCAGGGCGTGGCCAGCTCACCCGGCGCACCGTTGTAGCCGCGGGTTTTCAGGTACACCCAGGCGTTGAAGGGCGCCAGCCAGCGCGGAAAGTACTTGATGCCGGCCACTGCCACACGGGCGCCGGGCCGCGCCAAGGCCAGCAGCTGGCCCAGTGCCGACGTGGAGCGCAGGATGTCGTGGGTGTAATGGAACAGCAGCGCGTCCACCGGTTCAGCGAGCACCAGGGTCTGCGCCGAAACTTCCTGCACGAAGACGTTGTTCCAGCCCGCCGCGGTCACGCGCGTCCGTGCCAGCGCCAGCATGTCCGGGCTGTGGTCGATGCCGTACACATGGCCTTTGGGCCCCACGCCTTGTCGCAGCAGGGCCAGGCTGAGTCCCGTTCCGCAACCGACATCCAGCACGCGCTGGCCCGGCTGCAGGCGCAAACCGGCGATGGCTTGTTCGCGAATGGGCCAGGTCGGGCCGCAGGTCCGGTCGTAGCCCCCGGCGCGTCTTTGGTACTTTTGACGGGATGCCGCGCGTATCGCGTCATCGCCACTGCTGTTTTCCTGGCTCATGACGGCACGCTTGCAACTCCCCGGATCGCCTCAAGGATAACGGCGCCCGCGCGCCAGGCGCGCGCTGGGGTTGTGCGTGCGATTGCGCCAGGGGCAACCCGCCCACGGTGGTAGGTGGTCGGTGGGTACAAGGCCCGTCGGGACTTGCCACAGATCGCGGACTTGGGTGAGTTTCAGCCACGCACGGACAACTTCGTTTCAGCGTTGTTCCAGCGCCTGGCGGTCGTCAGCCCCGCAGCACGCGGCAGCGTGCTGGCTGAACCGGTGGCCAGTTCGTGGCGGCCGCTGCGAAGGCCCGCAGCGCGGCCCGGTGCCGCCGGCCGGCCGGGGTCGCCGCGGGCCTGCTCGAAGCTGGAAGGCCGGGCCAGCAAGGCCTGCAGACCGGTGCGCACGCGGGCCAGGCGCGGGTCGTTCACGGGGGCGTCATCGGTGGTGTCGTTGACGCAGAAGAAGTCCAGGGCACCGGCCTGCCGGCTCAGTTGATGCAGGCTCTCGACGCTGTCGTCTGCGCCGCTCGACACGTGCAGGTGCCGGTAGTCGCGCACCCGCGCCCGGCCATGGGCGAGTGCCCAGCGCATCACGAAGTCGGACACGATCGTGGGCTTGGCCCAGTCGCGAAAGACCGTTGAACGCACGGCTTCGAAGAGCTCGGGCGCAATGTCTTCGAGCTCGAACAGCATCGATTTCAACATCGGCCGCGGCGCATGGGCAAAGGTGCGGAAGGTGTGCATGTAGCGGCTGCAGCGCGGGTGGGCAGCGGCTTGCCGGGGCGCTGCCGCGGCGCCGGCTGCGTCCAGCCATTGGATCGAGCGCCGGCACGCGTTGCCCAACGCGCTTCCGTGGGGCTTGGGCGGCTCGTCGCTGACGGCGGCCTCGGCAGACCAGGCGGCGTAGATGCCGCCGTCCCAGAACCAGTCCTCGGTGCGCACCGGCGCGCCAAAGAAGACGTCGTCGTTGAAGTAGAAGTAGCGTTCCGACAGGCCGGGGATGCGGTGAATGTAGGACTCGATGTTGCCGGAATCGAAGGTTGGCAAAGCGGCGCGCGGTATCAGGTCGCGGTGGTCGACCAGGCTCAGCCGGGCGTCCGGCCGCAGCCAGCCAGGGGACTGCCCGTCGGTGACGATGTAGACATGGCCGTGCTGCGGGAAGTGCGTCTCCAGCGCGCGCAGGCTGAAGCGCAGTTCGTCGTTGTCGCGAAAGCGACCCTCCACATTGGCATGCGGGGCGATGTTGACTCGCTGGGCGGTGCTCAGGCTCTGCGCCGCGCGGCGGCGCTTGTCACGCCAGGTCGGGTCATTGCCGTCGACCCACAGGTAAACGATGTCGATGGATTCGGATGGGCACATGCGGGGACAGCGGTTGCAGCAGTCGTGGCAACGGCTGGGACAAGGGGCCGACTGCGGAAACCGACAGCGGCGAATCGGGCGCGAAGTTTAACGTCGCCCCGCGCCGGGCGGGTGATGCAGCGGCAGGGCTGAATGAGGCCATGCGTTGCGGGCGGCGAACATTGAAGTCTAGGCGCGCTGCCCGCGCGGCGCGCTACATCGCCGTCACCACGCCGGCGACTTTGAGCAAGTCGACCATAGTGAACTGGTCGGCCACAGCACCCAGGTGCGGGGTCCACTCCGGGTCTTGGCACAGGTAGGACATCGGGTCGCCCTGCAGCACCCCAATGAACACCTCGCCGACGATGCGCCCGCCCACGGGCCCCAGGTGCTTGCCATCGGCCAGTGTCTCGGCTTCGCGCAGCACATAAAACCACAGCGGCGTGCGTTCCTCCAGGTTCAGCGGTTTCAGGTCGGCCAGCGCTTCAGGGGCCAGTGGCGCGGCTTTCATGGCCCGGGCCACGGCTTGGCCCGAGGGCAGTTTGAACGTCAAGTGCCGCAGCAGATTGCGGCTGGCCAATGACTGCGGCTCGCCCCCAGGCAGGCCGGGCAGGTCCAACAGCACTGTGGACAGGCGGCTGTCGATGCGCTTGTTGTTGCGCGAGCGGCCATCGCCAAAGTTGAAGAAAGTTTGCCAGTCAATAAACCGGTTGGGCCCGCGGCTGCCACCGCGCATGTCCACCGTGACCGGGTTGACGGCCAGGTTGTCGTTGAACAGCAGCGCGAAAGACTGGCTTGCATCGTTGGGCCCGAAGTTCACCCGGTAGCTGGGCCGCACCTGGGAGTGGCCGAAGCGGTAAGCAGCGACTGAAAACTCGACCGGAATGTACGGCGCGTTGCGCCACTTGTAGTGCTTGCGGCCCTTGCTCAGAATGTTGGTGACCAGCGCCTGGCCAATCGTCTTTGGCAGGAACTCATGCAAGATGATCCATTGGTAGTGCCAGCGCACCAGGCGCTGCGCTTCAGTGAATATCTCGTGCAGGTTGGTGCTGCCGGTGTCGGCCTTGACACGCAGCACCACAGCGTTGTGAAAGCGCAGAAAGGCAACTTGAAGCTGCGACAGGATCAGGTTCTCGTCGTTGCGCGGGTCGGCAATCAACGGCGTGTTCTGGCTGTTGCGTGGCAGGTCGGACTTGGTTGAACCGTCGCGCGTAAATGCGTTCGAGCCGACACAGGGCTCCAGCAAGAAACTGGTCTGGCCGCGGTCCACCGTCTGGTCAAACAGATGCGGTGAATGTGCCGGGCCTTGCCCGTAAACGCTGTCGAGCTCGAACGCTGGCGTGCGAAAGTTACGAATCAATTCGGGGTCGACTTGTTGCTCCAGGCTGGACGTGATGTCCAGCGTCAAGTCATGGTCCAGGAACTGGCCGAGAAAGGTCATGCCGGCGGACATGTTGGGGTTGTCGGGGTTGTTGACGAACAGCGCCGGGTTGATGATCAAGTCGCGTGGGTGCGCCGTGAGGTCGTCCTTCGCGTCCATCAAGCCGCCCAGTTTTCCCAGCTCTTTGAGGGCTGCGCGCAAGGTCGGTGTATCAACTGCAAAAGGCGGCAAGCTGCCGAACAAGCGACCGAACTTGCCTTGGTCGTAGAAAGTGGAATTGGGCGGGTTGTCGCCCGCGCGGTAGATGTTGCCGTGACCAGCCATCGAGTTCTCCAGGAGTTTGTGGGATGCCTGGACGGCCGCAAACAACAAGCCGGTACCAGTGCAGCGGCACAGTACGCTTGCATGGCGGGCTGCACTACCCCTAGTCCGGCGTGACCGTTACTGATTGTCAGGAACACCGTGTGTCGGGATGTTCAACAGACGCCGATCAGAGCGATTTCCAGCCACTTGCGATGACCTTCGCCGACGCCGTCAAGAAGGTCATGGAAGACGACAGCAGCCGTTCGCGCGCGCCGCCTCTCCAAGCGGCGCAACAACCATGGTCGCGGGGAGCAGTGGCGCCCCTGCCTTTCGTGGCCGAGACAAGCCGGCCGAGCCATGAAGGCCAAATCGCAACTCGACCTTCTGACACCTGCACTCGGCCAACCTCTCGCCCCAGGCCTCGAGGAGAAGTGCGTGTGAACGACTTGTCCCCAACGGTTGTTCGGCGCTCAGGTGCTGCGCGCGGCCTGGCGCAGACGCCGAACGCCCAGAGCCGCCAGGCCCAGACCGAACAAGGCCCAGGTCTGCGGTTCGGGCACCACCCCCAGGGTGATGAAGCCCTGGTCATAAGCGATCTGAGTCACACCTGCAGTGAATCTGTCATTCATGCGGAACCAACTCCCGTTCTCGGTGGTGTACAGATCCAGGCCGTTGAGTGCGAGCACTGAGCCGGCAAAGATGCGCAGACCGTTTCCGCCTGCGACGCCATTCAGGTACAGGCTTTCGCCCAGACCGCCACTGCGGTTGCCGTTGTTGATCCAGTCCTGCAGCACCACAGTGGTGGCGCTGCCGTCTTGACCGACGTCGAGTTGACCGATGCCGAAGTTGCCATTCACCGCAGCGCCATTGGTCAGCGTGACGATGCGTGCTCCGCCCAATTCCAGTGTCTGCAGGCCGCTGCCGTTGAAGACCAGCGTCGCGGCGTCCAGGTTCATTGCCGATTCGACGGCCTGCTGGAAAGAATAGTCGCCGCTGACAGTGACCCGTGTGCCGGCGCCGGCGAACATCGAACTGCCGGTCAGCAGTGACAGGCTGCCGTTGACAGAAAAATTGCTCCCAGCGTCGACGGCGTTGAACCTGACGTTGTTGCCCGCCGCAAAGCCCCGCAGGCTGATGCCGCCGCCGCTGGAGACATTGAAGGCCACCTGTCCGCCACTGGCCGTGTTGACGGTTTGCAGACCGCCCAGTTCGATGCGCGCGCCGGTGCCTGAATTGAAAGCCAGGATGTACGCACTGTTGGCCGGCGCCACGACCGTGTTGACGCCTCCGAGCTTGATCAGTGCCAGGTCGCTGGCTGTGACTGAATTCGTCGCGCCAACATTCCCCGCATTGAACGCAGAATTGATCGACTGCAACCCGGACAGGTCCAACACAGATCCGGCGCCCGCGGCCCGAAGGAAAGTTGCCCCAGACAAGCCGCGGACGCTGTAGTCGCCGCGCAGTGTGGCTCCGTTGACTCGGGCACCCGACGTGACGGAGAACGTTGAATTCGAGATGTTGGCGTTGCCCGAGAAGCCCCCAACGGACAGGCTGGCGCCATTCTGCAAGCCGACCGACACCCGGTTGGCGGACTGCAGCGGGCCCAGCGCGAACGTGGCTGCATCACCGGTGAAGCTGGTGTTGCCGGTGTCCAAGGTGGCTCCCGCGATCGCTTGCAACGAGCTCAGGTCGAGACGGCCGCCGCTGGTGGCTGTGAATGCAAGGTTGTATGCCGCGTTGGCTGGGGCGGTGATTGCCGTGACGCCGGCCAGATTGACAACGGCATTGTTCGATACGCTGACCGTGGCGGTTGCGCCAACGTTGCCGTTATTGAATGCAGCTTCCAACGTGCGCAAGCCAGACAGGTCGAGCACGGTGGCGTTGCCTGTGGCACTCATAAAAGTAGTGCCGGACAATCCTTCGGCGCTGTAGGTGCCCACCAACGTGGACCCATTCAACTTCGCACCTGACGAGACGGCGAAGGTTGAATTCGTGATGGCGGCATTGCCCGACCATCCGCCCACGGTCATCGTCGCGCCGTTGCGCAAGTTCACCGAGACGCGGTTGGCCACTTGCAGCGGTCCAAGTGTGAGTGTCGCCGCATCGGCGCTGAAACCCGTATTGCCAGTTTCCAGGGTCAAGCCGCTGATTCGTTGAATCGACGACAAGTCCAGCGTGGCGCCACTGATGGCACTGAATGAGAGGTTGTAGACACTGTTGGCGGGCGCCACCACCGTCCTTACCCCGGACAGGTTCAAACGCGCGTTGTCAGAGGCAGTGACCGAATTCGTCGCTCCAACGTTTCCACTGTTGAAAGCTGAGTCGATGGTCTGAAGCCCGGACAGATCCAACACCGTTGAAGTGCCGCTCGCGTTCAGCAGGTTCGATCCGGACAAGCCCCGGGCCGCGTAGGTGCCGACCAGCGATGCGCCGGACAGCCTTGAGCCCGACAGCACTGAAAAGGTCGAGTTCGTGATGGCCGCCGTCGCGGCGGCGCCGCCCACCGTCATCGTCGATTGGTTTTGCAGGTTGACCGACACTCGATTGGCAACCACCAGTGGACCGAGCGAGAGAGTTCCCCGATCGGCGCCGAAGAAAGTGTTGCCGCTGTCCAGAATCAGACCGGAGATCTGCTGCACGGAAGACAAGTCAATGCTTGCCCCGCTGCTGGCCGAAAACGCCAGGTTGTATACCGAACTGGCAGGTGCAATGATCGTTCTCGTGCCAGTGAGGTAAACATTGGCCTGCTCGGACGACGTGACGGAGTTGGTCGATCCGACGTTGCCGCCGTTGAATGCCGAGTTGAAGGTCTGCACGCTCGAAAGATCCAACACCGAACCGCTTCCCGCGGCATTCATGACATTGCGGTTGGACAGGTCCCGCGCACTGAAGGCCGGCGCCGCGATTCGAACAACAGCACCGTTGATGGCCGATGCGGTGATGCTGTTGCCCAGCAGCGCCGTGCCACCGCCCAGGGCGTTGAAGGTGGCCTGATTGGCATTCACCGACCCGGCGATCAAGGCACTTCCAAGAACCGTCAGGCTGGTCGGCTGTATCAGGCTGCTGGATGTGAGGTTCAGCGAGGAGCCCACGTCGAGCAGCAACTGGTCAACGACTCTCGGCGTCGTGACTTGGTAGTTGACCACCTTGTTCGGGCCGATCTGCGCGTAGTACGTGTTGACGCCAGCGTTCAACGGCACCTGCCCCACGTCCCAGTTCGCCGCAGTGCCGTACTGCCCGCCGGACGCGCCGGTGTAGGTTGCCGTGATCTGAACGGCGTGCAGCGGCAGGCTGCTCAGGCCGAGCAGCGCGGCTGCACACGCCACGGCACAGGGTCGGCGAAGCGGCGCCGTACCCGGCCGGTGGCCTGACCGGCGGCCAGAAGCGATGAACCCTTGGAAACCCAATGACTGAATGACTCGCATGATCTGCCTCCTGAAGGAAAGAACCTAACAGGCAGGTTATCGCGTCATCAGCGGCAGTTCCAGAGGCAAATCGACCCAACCCGTTCGATTCGATCCGGTGAGTTGGCAAGCGTATTTTTCACGTTGACATCACTCCGAACCGAGTCCGATCGCCTCTGCATCGCCCATGCATGCGCCGCGTTGGTTGTGCCGGCGCCAGTCGGCGGTGCTGGTCTGCGCGATCACCAGGTTCCGGACGCGGCGCTTGTAGCGCAGGTCATCGCTATTCAGCGCCTTGAACTTGCTTTCCCAATAGCGCTGGCTGAAGCCCATCAGGACGGCTGCCTTGGCAGGTTCGCGCAGCTTCACCAACAGCAGACACTGATTCCACAAACCGTAGGCCAGGTGATAGGCCATGCCGTGCCGGCGCGCCAACTGCACTTGGCGCTGGTTCACGGCCAGCGCCGAGGCGTAGCGCTTCAATTCGCCAAGCGCTTCGCCCTGGCGGTTGCACAGCAGCAGTTGCGTACCGATGTCGCCCATTTGGACGGCCTGCAATTCGGCCTGTTGTGCCTGCTGGACGGCCAGTTCGAAGGCGCGGGCTTCCAAGTGGCAGGCCGTGATGCCCGGCATGATGCGCAGGGCGTCGCGCGGGTCGCCGCTTTCGACGAAACGTCTCCCGGCCGCCTGGAAAGAGGCCAGTGCCTTGAAGTGACCTCGACCGAGTTGCAGCTTCAGCGCGCCGGCCAACGCCAGAACGCGGGCCTGGAGCGCACGCACGCGCGTACCTGCCTGGACGGCATGCATGCCGGTCTCGGCCTGCAACGCAGTCGCCTGGATGCGGCGCGCCAGCCGCAGGCATTCCAGTGTCGGCGCATAGGCTGCGGCGCTGTTGCGGTCTGCCCGCCAGCGGGCATGTGTCAGCGTGAGCAGCGCTTCGACTCGCAACAAAGAGGACTCTCCCGCCTGAGCCAGCGCCAGCTCGGCAAGGGTCTGCGCTGAATGCGTGCGACCGGCATCAACGAAGAGCTGGGGCAGCATGTTGCGCAAGTCAGCGTGCCCGGGCGTGACGGGCGCAATGTCCTCGGCGACCTGCTGCAGGAAGTCCAGCACCTCGGGCAGGTTACCGCTGTTTGCTGCATGACGAGCCAATGCCAGGGCGATACAAACGGCCACCTGGGACTCGCCGTCGCGCCGCGCGGACGCGCCGGCGGCAACCAGGTTGGCCAGATCTTCGGCCGCGATTCGTCCGGACTGCGCAGCGGGCTGCGCGGCCAGCGCGGCGAAGCAGTCGCGGTGGCGGCGAGCGGCTGCGGCGGACAAGCGCTTCGGGCCGAGGTCGGCTGCGTGTTCGCGTTGCCCCATCGGCAGGCGCCAGCGGTCGCGGCCGGATCCGTCCGGGCGCACACGCAACATCGAATGGCCTGCCAGCGCCGCCAGCATGGGCCGGACGTCGGCACGGCCCAGGACGCATGCCGCCTGCTCGGCGGTGAACGCGCCATGCAGCTGCGACAGCTGCATCACGGCCCTTTGCTGCGCCGGGTCGAGCAGGGCGAAGCACCAGTCCAGCACGGCTTGCAGCGAACCGTGGCGTGGGTTTCGCCTGGCGCCAGGGTCTGCACGCGCCAGCAGCTTGTAGCTTCGTTGCAGGGCCAGCGCCATCTCGCGCGGCGCCACTTGGCGCACCCTCAGCGCCGCCAGTTCGACGGCCAGCGGCAGCCCGTCGACGGCTCGGCAGACGTCGATGACCGCGGCCCGGTTTCTCGGCGTCAGCCTGAACCCTGGACGGACGTCGTTGGCCCGGTCAATGAACAGCGCTACCGCCGGATTGCCGAGTGCATGGCGAAGGTCATCGTCCTGCGCGGGCACGGGCAGCGGGTGCAGCGCCAGCGTCTGGCACTGCGGGGTGCGCAGCGCACGCGTGGTGGTCAGCAGCAACTGAAGTTGCGGCAGCGCTTCCAGCAGCGTCATCAGGGTCTGCTCACCGGCTTCGTTGGCGAAGTGCTCGAAGTTGTCCAGCACCAGCAAGACGCGCTGGCCGGACAGGTGCGCCACCAGTTGCCTCAACGGTTGTTGCTCTCCGGGCTGGATCTGCAGCGTATCGCGGACATGTTCAAGCAGCTGGCTGCCCTCGCGGTGCTGGGCCAGCGCGACGAAGGCCATGGTGTCGAAGTCCGCCACCGTGGCCAAGAACTCTTGCGCCAGCCGCGTCTTGCCACTGCCCCCGGCGCCGGTGATGGCCAGCAGGCGCGCGGTCTGCAGTCGGCGCTGCACTTGTTCCAGCTCCGCCTTGCGGCCGAAGAAGCTGCCCGCGAGAGTCGGTGAACTGTCTACTGGATGCTCCGTGGGGTCGGACGGCCCCATCCGCGCCAGGGCAAGCGCGGCCCTCAGCCGTGCTCGCTGCGCATCCAGCCAGGGATCGTGCAGCTCGGGCATAAGCCCGCGATCCAGCAGTGCGGCGGCATCGTCCAGCTTGCGCTGCCGCATGAAGCTGTAGAAGCGTTGCAGATCGGTTTCGAAGGCGCCTGGGTTGAGCTGCAGGCCGCCATCGCGCAGCAGCGCCCCACCGGGCGGCAGCCCATCGACGGACAGCAGTTTGTCCAGCTTCGACACCAGGTCGCGCATCCGGTTGCGGCGCAGTTCCTGCGCATCGTCGCTGCTGCGGCCCTTCCGTGGGCGAATGACCGGCCACAGCCATGCACCGAGATCGTCACGCGGCTGCGGTGCAGGCTGCAGCAGCAGCCGCGCGAGCAGCAGTGCCTGCGCAGTGCTGGTCCAGACGTCGAGTCGATGGCCGCCGTTGTGCAGCCTCAGCGCTCCGAACATCTGCACAGTCCAGCGGTCTCCGTGGCGCTGCAGCGGGTCTCGGTCCGACAACATGGATGGCAGCGTGGTCTGCGTCCACGCAACAAAGTAGTTAGCTTTATGCTACCAAGGGGCCACCGAAAGCACATCAACAATCTGGACGCTACGGAGAGGGTGTGGTGGGCGCTGGGGCGCGTTCAAGCGGCTGTCGGGCTATGTCGACGGTACTTTGGGACTGGTCTGTCGGCGCCGATCCAAATCGGCTTGGTTTTCGGTCGGTGCCAACAATCCTGTAACAGTGCCCAAAAGGCGCCGGACTCCCGACAGACCTCATTCCCACCGAATAACGACAGTTGTTCCGTCCAAAAGTGGTCATAAACAGCACCCCGCGAAAAACCTGGCGATCCAGCCTGGTCCGCACCACCTCTTGATGCGCTGGACCGGACGGCGGCCCTGCAGCGTTTGCTGCCGCCGGCCGCCGGTCTACGAACTCGCGCTTTGGTGCACCTTGCTGCCGTTGGTTGGCGCTGGCGACAGCACCGTCCACCGTCGCCGACAGGTTTCAAGGTGCTGCTGACATTGCAGCGAACAGGCAGAGCTTGCGGCGCATTTGCGATACAGTTCGCCCATGAAGACCGCCACCATCCCGTCCGTTCGCGTTGAGCCTGCCTTCCGCGCCGAGGTCGAGGCCGTGCTGGCGGATGGCGAGACCTTGTCCGAGTTTGTCGAAGCGTCTGTTCGTGCGAGCGTCGAGCGGCGCCGCGTCCAGGGAGAGTTCGTCGCGCGCGGTCTGCGCTCCCGCGACGAGGCGCGGCGAACCGGCGACTACGTAGATGCCGATGTTGTGCTTGACAGTCTGCAACGCAAGCTCGACGCCGCGCGTGTCCGCCTGGCGACGAAGGGCAAGTGACATTCAAGGTGCGGCTGACGCGAGATGCCGAGGCGGATCTCGACCGGCTGTTCGACTTCCTCGTCGAACGCAAGTTGCCCCGTGACGGCGGCGACCTGTATCTGCCAGACCAGGCGATAGCCGCATTGCGTGCCGGCATCGCCACGCTGAAGTCGTCGCCCTTCACCTGCCGCAAGGCGGGCAACAGTCCCTTCCTCAGAGAATTGATCATTCCATTCGGACGATCGGGCTACGTCGCGCTGTTCGAAATCGAAGACGACTCGACAGTTGCCGTCGTCGCCGTACGCCACCAGCTCGAAGACGACTACCACTGAGCGCACCGTTCGTGCCACCCACGCGCCACCGAACGACAGCTGCCTTTCTGCTCGGCGGTTCGCTACCGACCCCCGCCGGCTTCGCCGGGCCGGGTAGTCAGGGCCGATGAGTGCGCCATGGAGAATCGGGCCTGTTGCCGACTGGCGATGCCACCACGCCCCATGCTGGAAACTCGAATCGTCACCGAACTCCTTGTTGACGGCGCCGCAGGCAGCGCGGTGCAGGCTCACCTGAGCGCCGCCAGCGGCCTTGTCAGATTGGGCAACCGCTTGTTTGTGGTGGCCGACGACGAGAACTACTTGGCGGTGTTCGATCTGTCCAATCGCGAGCCGGGTCGGCTGGTGCCCCTATTTGACGCAGAGCTGCCGCTGCGCCACAAGGCGCGCAAGGCGGCCAAGCCGGACTGCGAGGCCTTGCTCGTGCTGCCGGCCTTCGCCGGCTACCCGCACGGTGCGCTGATGGTCATGGGATCGGGGTCACGGCCTTCGCGTCAGCGTGGCGCGCTGCTAGCACTTGACGCCGCGGGCGAGATCCAGGGATCTGCACGCCCCGTTGACCTCGCCCCCCTGCTGGCCCCGCTGCACGACCTCGTGCCTGATCTCAACATCGAGGGTGCGTTTGTCCAAGGCGACACCTTGTCCTTGCTCCAGCGCGGCAACAGTGGTTCGGCCGTCAACGCGCGCATCGAGTTGAGCTGGCGTGGTCTGCAACGATGGCTCGCCTCAGCCGGCCCGGCGCCGCAACCTGCTGCCATCACACGCTTCGCGCTCGGATCCATAGCCGGGGTGGCCCTGTCGTTCACCGATGGCGCGGCGCTGCCTGGCGGCGGCTGGCTGTTCAGCGCCGCCGCCGAGGACACCTCGGACACTTACAGCGATGGACGCTGCGCCGGATCGGCGATCGGTCTCGTCGATGCGGGTGGCACGGTCCGCCTGCTGGAGCGCCTGGCGCTGAACTGCAAAGTGGAAGGCATCACGGCATCGACCGCAGGCGAAACGATCAACCTGCTGCTGGTGACCGATGCCGACGACAGGCTTCAGCCTGCGCAGTTGCTTTCGGCTGAATTGCACCGTTGAGTGTCATGCCCCGGGATCAGGTGCCATTCCGGCCCTTGCTCGTTCTTTCCACGGGACGTTTTGATTGACGCGGCGCATGCACAGGCACGTTCTCGCGGACTTGGTCTCGCCCCGCGGTCGCATCGGTCTGCGCCTGCAGAGGGAACTGCTGTGCGTTCAGAGGCTTGGTGGAGCTTTTGGACTGTTTCATGATGGTCCCAGGTGGTTCAGCGCGACGAAACCGCGCACTGGGGAGCCTGACTCAGGCAGCGTGCCGTGTCTGTGCGACACCGCCCATTCCATCGATGGCTGCCGATGCTCTGACGATCGCTTTGAATGTCCGGTATCCGGCGCGGGTCCGAGCGTCGCTGCATAGCCGGGACTACCAGTTCGCGGTCAACGCCGACAGCAGCCACTCGATCTGCCGCAGGCTGACCGGCCGGTTTTCGAAGCGCTGAGCTCACCGATGGTTTCGAAGCCGTGGCCACCGGCGCCAGGCGCCGCGGTGACGCGCCGGCTTCGAGCGAGCAAAGCGAAGATTTCACCATCCGCGCGCAGATTCACTCGCGAATGGTGAAATTCCGGCAATCAAGCAATTGAACAACGACCGCCCAATCTCAGTGGTCCCAAGCGGCGCGGCCGTTGTCTAACCAGGGCAGAAAACGCGCGCGGACGAGAGTGCCCCTGAGTGATCGGCTGCCGTCGCCCGTTACTCCACCGTCACGCTCTTGGCCAGGTTGCGCGGCTTGTCCACATCCGTCCCGCGCGCGCAGGCCGTGTGGTACGCCAGCAATTGCAGCGGCACCACGTGCAGGATGGGGCTGAGCGCGCCGTAATGTTCGGGCATGCGGATGACGTGCACGCCGGGTTCGCTTTCGATGTGGGTGTCGCCGTCGGCAAACACATACAGCTGGCCGCCGCGGGCGCGCACTTCCTGCAGGTTGCTCTTGAGCTTTTCCAGCAGCGCGTCGTTGGGCGCCACGGTGACGACGGGCATCTGGTCGGTGACGAGTGCCAGCGGGCCATGTTTCAGTTCACCGGCCGGGTAGGCTTCGGCGTGGATGTAGCTGATCTCTTTCAGCTTCAGCGCACCTTCCAGGGCGATGGGGTAATGCAGGCCACGGCCCAGGAACAAGGCGTTTTCCTTGCGCGCGAAGTCTTCGCTCCAGGCAATGATCTGCGGCTCCAGCGCCAGCACCGCCTGCAGGGCCACGGGCAGGTGGCGCAGGGCCTTGAGTTCTGCGGCTTCTTGCTCGTCCGACAAGCGCCCGCGCACCTGGGCCAGGGCCAGGGTCAGCAGGTACAGGCCGGCCAGTTGCGTGGTGAAGGCCTTGGTGCTGGCCACGCCGATCTCCACCCCGGCGCGCGTGATGTAGGCCAGCGCGCATTCGCGCACCATGGCGCTCGTGGCCACGTTGCAGATGGTCAGCGTGTGCTCCATGCCCAGGCTGCGCGCATGCTTCAGTGCGGCCAGGGTGTCGGCGGTTTCGCCGCTCTGGGTGATGGTCACGACCAGCGTGCGCGGGTTGGGCACGCTGTCGCGGTAGCGGTACTCGCTGGCCACTTCGACCGTGGTGGGGATGCCGGCGATGCTCTCCAGCCAGTAGCGCGCCGTGCTGCCGCTGTAGAAGCTGGTGCCGCAGGCCAGGATCAGCACGCGGTCGATCTGCTTGAAGATGGCGTAGGCGCCGTCGCCGAAGAGCTCGGGGCTGATGCCCTCCACGCCTTCCAGCGTGTCGGCCAGGGCGCGCGGCTGCTCGAAGATTTCCTTCTGCATGTAGTGCCGGTAGGGGCCGAGTTCGGCGGCACCACTGTGGGCGTGCACTGTGCGCACCTCGCGCTGCACGCGCTGGTAGCGGCCCGACGCGTCGGCGCTGCTGATCCAGGTCTTGCCCAGTTGCAGGTCAACCACGTCGCCTTCTTCCAGGTAGACGATCTGGTCGGTCACGCCGGCCAGGGCCATGGCGTCGCTGGCCAGGAAGTTCTCGCCGTCCTTGCCCACACCCAGCACCAGGGGCGAGCCCTGGCGCGCGCCGATCACGCGGTGCGGCTCGTCGCGGCAGAAGACTGCGATGGCGTAGGCGCCGCGCAGGCGGGGCAGGGCGCGCTGCACGGCTTCGAGCAGGTCGCCTTCGTACAGGCTGTGCACGAGGTGGGCAATGACCTCGGTGTCGGTCTGGCTGGCGAACACGTAGCCGCGCTGGCGCAGTTCAGCCCGCAGTTCGTCGTGGTTTTCGATGATGCCGTTGTGCACCAGGCCGATGCGAGCGACGGCGGCGGCCGGCGCGCCGCCTTCCAGCGTGCCGAACCCGGTGCTCATGGCGTCGACATCGGGCCCGGCGCTGAAGTGCGGGTGCGCGTTGTGCACCGCCGGCGCACCATGGGTGGCCCAGCGCGTGTGGGCGATGCCGGTGCCGCTGGCCACGCCTTCGGCCAGGGTGTTGGCTTGCAGTTCGGCCACGCGGCTGGTGCTGCGCGCCCGGCGCAGTTCACCGCCCTGGTGCACGGCCACGCCGCAGGAGTCGTAGCCTCGGTACTCCAGCCGTTTCAGGCCCTCGACAAGGATGGGGACGATGTTGCGGGTGCTGACGGCAGCGACGATTCCACACATGTTGGGGTGCTTTCTTGAATGAGGTGGCGGATGGTAGGCGGGGTGAATTGAAACGTTGCGTCAATTTATAGACCTGATGTGCACCAAATCACCGCGCTATTCAATGGTTGGCGGAATATTTCATAAAAAACATCTAAATCGATCTATGATTTTCTGATGATCTTCGATGCCACCGACCTGAAGCTGCTGGACCTGCTTCAAAACGACGCCTCGCTGTCGAACCTGGAACTCGCCGAACGCAGCCACACCTCGCCGGCCACAGCCTTGCGGCGCGTGCGGCGCCTGGTGGACGAAGGTGTGGTCGAGCGCCGCGTGGCCCTGCTCAACCCGGACCGCCTGGGCGTGGGGCTGACCGCGCTGGTGGAGGTGACGCTGGACCGCCAGGGCGCCGAGCACCTGGACGCCTTCGAGCAGCGCGCGGTGGCTGAAGGCCTGGTGCAGCAGTGCTGGCGCGTGTCACCGGGGCCGGACTTCATGCTGGTGGTCCACAGCACGGACATGCCGGGCTACCACGCGCTGGTGCAGCGCTTGTTCACGCAGGACGCCAACGTGCGCAACGTGAAGGCATTCTTCAGCGTCAAGCGGGCCAAGTTCGACACGCGCCTGCCCTTGCCCGCGCTGCCGACGGCGTCGGCCTGAACGTTCTCAGGCCTTCATCACCAGCAGACCCTTGAGGTACTCGCCCTCGGGGAAGAACAGCGTCTGCGGATGGTCGGGCGCGGCGCCCAGGCGGCTGACGATGACGCCGTCGACGCCGGCGTCCATGGCCGCACCGGCGACGATCTTGTGGAACAGGTCGGCGCTGACGCCGCCCGAGCAGCTGAAGGTGAACAGCAGACCGCCCGGTTCCAGCAGCATCAACGCCAGGCGGTTGATGTCCTTGTAGGCACGGGCCGCGCGTTCGGCGTGCGCTGCCGAAGAAGCGAACTTCGGCGGGTCCAGCACGATGGCGTCGAAGCGCCGGCCGGCCGCCAGGCTGCTGCGCCGGCCGGCCGCCAGGCTGCTGCGCAGGTAGGCGTTGACGTCGGCATCGACACATTCGTTGCGCGACGCATCGAAGCCGTTCAGCGCCACATGCGCCTGCACGCGTTCCAGCGCGGGCCCGGACGAGTCCACGCTGGTCACGTGCGCCGCGCCGCCGGCCAGGGCGGCGATGCTGAACCCGCCCGTGTAGCAGTAGGCGTTAAGCACCTGCTGGCAGCCACGCTCTTGCACCCAGCGGCCCAGCAGGGCACGGTTGTCGCGCTGGTCGAGGTAGAAACCGGTCTTGTGGCCGCCTTCCACGTCGAGCGTGAGCTTCCAGCGGTGTTCTTCGATGGCCAGTTCGGTGCTGCCCTCGCCGCGCAGCCAGCCGCTCACAGGCGGCAGGCCCTCCAGCGTGCGCACGCTGGCGTCCGAGCGTTCGTAAAGCCGCGTGCAGCCGCTGGCTGCCAGCAGGGCATCGGCCAGGGCAGGCTTCCAGCGTTCCACGCCGGCGGACAGGAACTGCGCACACAGCGTGTCGCCGTAGCGGTCGACGATCAAGCCCGGCAGGCCGTCGGCCTCGCCATGCACCAGGCGCACCGCGTTGCTGGCCACAGGCAGGCGGCCGCGCAGGGCCAGGGAGCGGGCGATGCGGCGTTCGAAGAAAGCGCGGTCGATGCGCTCGGGCTCAAGGAAGCTCCAGGCCCTCACGCGGATCATCGAGCTGCCGCTGTACGCGCCCCAGGCCAGGAAGCGGCCGTCGGCGTCTTCCACGCGCACCGTCTCGCCGGGGTCGGCACTGCCGCGGGCGATGCTGCCTTCGAAGACCCAGGGGTGGCGGCGTTGCAGCG
>JANNWL010000086.1:0-1772 GCA_031414735.1 Burkholderiales bacterium
ACTCGCGCAGGTACTGGTGCTGCAGGTCCCAGGCGTAGCGGATGGGTGAATGCACGTAGCAAAGATGCAGCTGGTGCGGCCCGGTGATGACGCCCTTGGCCACGGCGTGGTTGGACGACAGCACGATGTCGTAGGCCGACAAGTCGTGCTGCTCGACGGCCAGCGGCATCAGCGGCAGGTAACTGCGGAAGTGCTTGCGCGCGAACGGCAGGCCTTGGATGAAGGTGGTGCGTGCCGTCTTGCCCTGCAGGAAGCCTCGCTCGCCTGGCGCCAGGAAGTCGACCACCGCAAACAGGTCGGCCTGCGGGTACAGATGCAGCATCTGCTCGAGCACCTTTTCGCTGCCGGAATGGTCGATCAGCCATTCGTGGACGATGGCCACGCGCGGGATGCTTTGCTTGATGGTCATGCCTGGTTCCCTCGGGCCTGACCCGGAAAATGGGCTGCGAGGATGTCGCCGAACTGCGTCGCCGCGCGGCCCCAGCCGTGCTCTGCGGCACGGGCGCGGCCGGCCTCGGCCAGCTCGGCGCGCAGCGCAGGTGACTCCAGCAGCCGCGAGATGGCGTCGGCCAGCGTGCGCGGGTCATCGGGGTCGCAGTACAGCGCCGCGCTGCCGCAGACCTCGGGCATCGAGGCGCGCTGCGAGACCACCGCCGGGCAGCCGCAGCACATGGCCTCCAGCGGCGGCAGGCCGAAGCCTTCGTAGCGCGAGGGGAAGGCGAAGCACACCGCGTGTTCGTACAGCGCGCGCAGTTCGGCGTCGCTGACGTAGCCGGCCGCCACCAGCCGCTCGCCGCTCAGGTCAGCCTGGCGGCCGAACACGCCCGCGGCAGCAGCACCGGTGGCCACCAGCAGCACGTCTTTCTGCGCCAGCGTCTGCACGGCCTGCAGGGCGGCGCCGAAGTTCTTGTTCGCTGAAGCGCTGCCCACGGCCAGCACGAAGCGCCGGTCGCGCAGACCCAGGCGGTCGATGACGGTGTGGTCTGCGGCCTCGCGCAAGATGTGCTCGCCGCCCTCGCCGATGACCTCGATGCCGGCGCGGCGGCGGCCGAAGTGGCGCTGAAGCTCATCGGCACTGAAGCGCGACACGGTGGCCACGACGCGGGCACGGCGCATCAGCAGGGTCAACAGCACGCGGTACCAGGCGCGGAAGGCCGGCGTGTAGTTGGACGGCGTGGCGGCGGTGGCCGCGTCGTGGATCACCACCAGTTGCGGCTCCAGCCAGGCCGGTGCGGTGTTGCACAGGTTGATCAGCGCGCGCCCGGCGAGCGCGCGCGGCAGGCCGATCTGCTCCCAGCCGTGGCCGCCGCGGTGGCCGACGGCCTGCGTGGCCAGGGGCATGCCCTCGCGCACCGCCGCGCCGGGCGGCACGGCGGCCACGGGCCGCGATGCGCTGGCGCCGAAGCGGGCGCGAAGCAGCTCGGTGGCGAATCGGTCCACCCCTGTGGGCGGCCGCGTCATGAAGCGGCCGTTGACGACCAGCGCTGCCAGGTCAACGGCCACCGGCATCTCCCTTCAGCGCCCGGTCGACGCGGCCGACACGCCGCGCCAGCGCGTTCGGCAGCAGCCACACGCACAGCATCCAGCCGCTTTGTGCCACGCGCATGAACAGCCCCATGCCCGGCCAGCTCCACACCGAACGCAAGGCCAGCGCCATGCCCGCCAGCCGGGGCACCGGCACACTGGGCCGCCCGGGCGGACCGAAGCGCAGGCACAGCGCCAGCACCCGCGCTTCCCAGGGCGCCAGCAGCAACGGCAGCGACAGCGGCCGG
>JANNWL010000087.1:0-4553 GCA_031414735.1 Burkholderiales bacterium
GCGCGGTTGAGCACGCGGGCCAGCACGAAGAGCAGGTCTGACAGGCGATTGAGGTATTGGCGCGGAGCCTGGTTGACGGCCTCTTGTGCCGCCAGCGCCACCACCGCGCGCTCGGCGCGCCGCGCCACGGTGCGGCTGACATGGGCCAGGGCCGCGCTGCGGGTGCCCGCGGGCAGGATGAACTCGGCCAGGCGCGGCAGGGTGTCGTTGTACTCGGCCAGCGCCTCGTCCAGGCGCAGCACGGCGTCGGCCTTGAGCAGCTCGTAACCCGGGATCGACAGCTCGCCGCCGAGGTTGAACAGCTCATGCTGGATCGTCACCAGCAGCTCGCGCACGCCCTCGGGCAGGGGCTCGGCGAGCAGCACACCGAGGCCGGAGTTGAGCTCGTCCACATCGCCCATCGCCTGCACGCGCAGGGCGTCCTTGGAGACGCGGCTGCCGTCGCCCAGGCCGGTGCTGCCGTCGTCGCCGGTGCGGGTGGTGATCTGTGTGAGTCGATTTGCCATGGTCGGTTGCTACCTTCAATTGGCGCCACGCCATTCCAGGGGTTGCTGCGATGAATGCTCCGCACGATTTGTTCGCCCGCGCGGCGCTGCGCCCACTGCCCGCCGCGATGCTCGGCGCCCTGCGCAGCCGCTTCGACGAGCGTTGCTCGACCGCCGCCGCGGTGCGCGACCAGCATGGCCGCGGTGAGTCGGTCTATGACGCGGCGCCGCCCGAGGTGGTGGTGTTCTGCGAGTCGACCGAGGAGGTGGCCTTCGTGGTGACCCAGGCCGCCGCGCATGCGGTGCCGGTGATCCCGTTCGGCGTGGGCTCCTCGCTGGAGGGCCATCTGCTGGCAGTTCAGGGCGGCGTGTCGATCGACCTGTCCAGAATGAACGCCATCGTGCAGATCAATGCCGAGGACCTGACAGTCACGGTGCAGGCCGGGGTGACGCGCGAGCAACTCAACCGCGAGATCAAGGACACGGGCCTGTTCTTCCCCATCGACCCCGGCGCCAATGCCACACTGGGTGGCATGGCGGCCACGCGCGCCTCGGGCACGAACGCAGTGCGCTACGGGACGATGAAGGACAACGTGCTGGCGCTCAAGGTCGTCGGCGCCGACGGCGCGGTAATGCGAACCGGCACGCGGGCCAAGAAGTCGGCGGCGGGCTACGACCTGACGCGGCTCATGGTCGGCAGCGAAGGCACGCTCGGCGTGATGACCGAGGTCACGTTGAAGCTCTACCCGCTGCCCGAGGCGGTGAGTGCGGCGGTATGTTTCTTTCCGAGCATCGACGCCGCGGTGCAGACCACGATCGCGGTCATCCAGATGGGCGTGCCGATCGCGCGCTGCGAGCTGCTCGACGCCAACGCGATCCGCGCCGTCAACCGGCACTCGAAGCTCACGCTGCGTGAAGCGCCGATGCTGCTGATGGAGTTCCACGGCAGCGAGGCCTCGGTGGCCGAGCAGGCGGCCACGGTGCAAACGATCGCCAAGGAGCAGGGCGGCGCGGATTTCGAATGGGCGCGCACACCCGAGGAGCGCACACGGTTGTGGAAGGCGCGCCACGAGTCCTACTTCGCGGCGCTGCAGATGCGCCCCGGCTGCCGCTGCCAGAGCTCGGACACCTGCGTGCCGATCTCACGCCTGGCCGAGGCCATCAACGCCTCAGTGGCCGATGCCGAGGCTTCGCGCATCCCTTACTGGATCGTCGGCCATGTTGGCGACGGCAACTTCCACCTCTCCTACCTGATGGACCCGAACGACGCCGCCGAATGTGCGGCAGTCGAGGAGTTGAACGTCAAGATGGTGCAGCGCGCGCTGCGCCTGGAAGGCACCTGCACCGGCGAGCACGGCATCGGCCTGCACAAGATGCCCTACCTGCTCGACGAAGCGGGGCCGGCAGCGGTGGGCGCGATGCGGGCGATCAAGCACGCTCTCGACCCGAAGAACATCATGAACCCGGGCAAGATTTTCGCGCTGTAGGCGCGTCCACGTCGGTTCAATTTTAACGCGGCTTCAGCGCGCCTGCGCCATGCGCGCCACCAGCATCGCCCGCACGGCCGACGCATTGCGTCCCAGCACGTCGTTGAACTGCGCCGGTTCGGCCACCGCTTCGTACTCCTTGACGGACGCGCTGCCACCGCCGCCCCCGGCACCCGCAATGGCGAACTTCAGCACATTCAGGGCAATGTTGCCCGCCACGGAGCTGACGTCGCGCACTTCGCGGATCGCCTCGCCCTGGATCACCAACGGCCGGTTGGTTTCGACAAAGCTGTTGACGTTGTTGTTCATCGCGCTGATGCGAGCCTCGGTGATCATCGGCACGAACTTCACCGATGTGGACGCCGTGCCCGAGATGCGGCCGAGGAAGCCGGCCGACTCGTTGGCGGCCTCGGCGATCGATACGCGCATCCACACGTTGAGCATCGTGGCCTGATGGCTGTTCGACAATTCCTGCAGCTCGAAAGCGCCCGAGATCATCTGGCCCACCGAGGCCAGGCCGCTGAAGCCAGCAAGCAGGCCCCCGCCGGTGGCCGGCGGTACGCCGACCAGTGGCATGCCGGTGGGCGACAGCACCAGGCCGGCGCCGCGTTCCATCGGTGAGGGAACCCCCGCGGCTGTCATCTTGCGCCAAGCTGGCGCCGCCCGCAGGGTGTCGGCGGGCAGCACCTCGTAGCCTGCGGCGACGAGTTGCGCCGTGAAGTCGGCGTACATGAGATCGACCAGCGGCTGCAGCTGGGGCCCGGCCACGCCCACGAGTTTGTAGGTCGAGCTGGAATAGTTGCTGCCCGACTTGCCGATCTCGCGGGCAGTGGAGTCGGCGCTGCCCGAGGTGATGAACTCGATCTGGAACGAAGGCACGCCGACGCGGCGGATGCCCTTGTACAGAGCGGCGTCGCTGATCTTGACGAAGCTCGACGCGCCGGCGCGGGCATCGCTGTTGAGGTCGATCGGTGCGGGCTTCTCGGCCGCGAAGGCGGGCTGACCAAAGGCCAAAGCGAGCGCCACGACGGCAGCCAAAGTACGGAAAGACATAGGCGGTTCCTGCACAGCCGCCAACGTCGACGACGCGCGATTGTGTCAGAGGGTTACGGCCGTTGAGTGGCGCCGTGCCTGGTCAACACCCGACCGAGCGGGTGCCTCTACCGCCCAGCGTTGCGTGATGCCACCACGTCGTGACACGCCGAGTGCGAGGCGGTCGAAGGTCTGCACAAGATGCCCTACCTGCTCGCCTCGGCTGGGCCGGCAGAGGGAGGCGCGATGCGTGCGATCAAGCACGCGCTGAACCCAGGGAACATCATGAACGCGGGCAAAATCTTCGCATTCTGATTTCAACAGGGGGCATTGATGTCGAACCGAACTTTCATTGCACGCACAGCGTCGCTGGCGCTGGTCTGGGGCTTGTCGGCCTGCGGCGGGGGCGGCGGCGATGGCGGCTCGGCGACCGGCGTGACGGTCCCGAGCGCCACGCGCAGCGGCACGGCCTCGGCCAGCTCGGACCTGAGCGCAGGCAATGCGAGCGCCTTCGCCGCCCCCTTGGCGCGCGTATTTCTCGGGGCGGCCGACGGCGACACGCCGGGTGTGTCGGGCGCGCGCGAAGCGCCGCAAGCGCGCGCCGGTGCGGCACCGGTGTCGCGCAGCGTGGTCGGTCATGCAGCCGTCGCAGCCGCGCGCGCCATGGCCAACACGCCGGTGAGTGGGCGCGAGCTGGTGCAGGCCATCAGCACGCAGCCCCTGCCCTGCCCCTACGGCGGCTCGGGCAGCGTGTCGGTGAACGATGCCGACAACAACAACAAGCTCAGCCGGGGTGATTCGGCCACGCTTACGTTCAACGCCTGCGTGGTCGATCTCGGTCTGCCGGCAACCAGCGGTTCGCTGTCGTTCACGGTCAATGCGGTCGAACTTGACGCCAACAACGAACCGACGGCACTCGACGCGACGCTCACGCTGAGCGGTTTCGTAGAGGCCGGGCTGGGCTCGATGAGCGGGAGTTTTCGTATCTGGTTCAAGAACGAGAGCCCAACCTCGGCGCGCCAGCGCGTGAGCTACCAGGGCGTCAGCGTGACCGAAGCCGGCCAGACCGTGCGCTACGACTTCGACCAGTACGGTGTGGACGGCAGCAGCGGCGGCAGCTTCGACCTCAACGGCGCGGTCGTCATCGCTGGCCAGACCTACACGCTGACGAGCGACGTGTTCGGCTACACCGCCGGCCAGTTGCCGACCTCAGGCACGCTGCGCTTGCGTGACGCGGCCGGCGACAGCGTGATCCTGCGCGTGCGTTCGGCGACGACCTTCGATCTTGAGTTCCAGGCCAATGGTGCTGCGGCGCCGACCGTGATTGCAGTCGGCCTGACCTGGAGCACCTACCGACTGGGCAACTGAGCCGGCATCGAGGCAGTCAAGCCGCCGGCGCGGGCTCCACGGCCCAGCGCTGCGTCACGTCGCCGTCGTTGTCGACACTTTCCAGGTGCACCGGGAAGCCCCACAAGCGCGCGACGTGTTTGAGCACCTCCTGAACACCGTCGGCCAGCGGCCGGCTGTTGTGCTGGGTGTGGCGCAGGGT
>JANNWL010000088.1:0-7386 GCA_031414735.1 Burkholderiales bacterium
CTCTTGCTCGGCTTCGGCCTTGGCTGCAGCCACGATCTTGGCGCCTTCTTCCGTCGCACGCGACTTGGCTTCCTCGATCAGCTGCTGGCCCAGGCGCTCGGCGTCGGCCAGGCGCTTGGCGGCGTCGGTGCGGGCGGCAGCCAGTTGCTGCTCGACGCGCTGGTTGGCGGCAGCCAGATCGCTCTTGGCCTTGTCGGCAGCCGACAGGCCTTCGGCGATCTTCTTGGCGCGCTCGTCCAGGGCGGTGGCGATCGGCGGCCAGACGAATGACATCGTGAACCAGACAAGGATCGCGAAGACGATCATCTGGGCGATGAGGGTACCGTTGATGCTCACTTTGTTGCCTCAATCACGGTGTGGAACACAGCGGGGGTGCGGCTTGCGCCACCACCACCCGCAGCCAGGGGCGAACCCCGTGCGCGCGATTTACTTCGGCAGGTTGGCGATCTGGGCCAGGAACGGGTTGGCAGTGGCGAACCACAGCGCGATACCGGTGCCGATGATGAAGGCCGCGTCGATCAGGCCGGCCAGCAGGAACATCTTGGTCTGCAACTCGCCCATCAGCTCAGGCTGGCGTGCAGCGGCTTCGAGGTACTTGCTGCCCATGATGCCGATGCCGATGCAGGCACCCAGCGCACCCAGACCGATGATCAGGCCGACGGCGATGGCAACAAAGCTGATGACTTCCATTTTTTTGCTCCAGTAAAAATCAGTGTGAGAAAGGGGAAAAGCGGGAAAGGAAAAACACGGAAAACGAATGCCCGGCGCGGGCGTTCAAGCCATCAATGCTTGTCGTGCGCCTGACCGATGTAGACCAGCGTCAACATCATGAAGACGAAGGCCTGCAGCGTGATGATCAGGATGTGGAAGATGGCCCAGAAGGTGCCGGCAATGACATGGCCCACGCCGAGCAGCACACCCGTCAGCGACAAGGTGAAAGCGCCACCCATCAAGGCGATGAGGAAGAAGATCAGTTCGCCGGCGTACATGTTGCCGAACAGCCGCATGCCGTGGCTGACGGTCTTGGCCAGGAATTCGATGATCTGCATCAGCAGGTTGAACGGCGCCAGGTACCAGGCCGAACCAAACGGCGCGCTCAGCAACTCGTGCAGCCAACCGCCCGCGCCCTTGATCTTGATGTTGTAGTACAGGCAGATGAGCAGCACCGCCAGCGCCATGCCCATGGTCACCGACAGGTCGGCGGTGGGCACCACGCGCATGTAGTCCTTGAAACCCAGGGCCGGACCCACCGTGTGCCAGATGGTGGGGAGCAGGTCGACCGGGAGCAGGTCCATGGCGTTCATCAGGAATATCCAGACGAACACAGTGAGCGCCAGGGGGGCGACGAACTTGCGGCTTTCGGCGCTGTGCACGATGCCCTTGGCCTGCGCGTCGACCATCTCGACCAGGATCTCTACCGCGGCCTGGAAACGTCCCGGGACACCGGAGGTGGCCTTGCGAGCGGCCAGCCACAACAGCCAGCAACCCAGCACGCCCATGGCCACGGCCCAGAAGGCCGAGTCCATGTTCAGCACCGTGAAGTCGGCGATGCCGGATTGCTTTCCAGTTTGCAGATGCCCCAGGTGGTGGCGAATGTATTCGCCTGCGGTGAGCTCTTGTCCTGCGGTGGTTGACATTCGACGGGCCAGCCTTGGATTACGGGTTCATTTGTTGTTCACCGCCGGCCGCCACAACAGCGCCAGCACATACACCTTCAGGCACAGCACCAGACCCACCAGCAAGGCCGGCCAGCTCAGGCTCTGCAAGAGTTTGGGCGCCAGCACCAACAAGGCCACCGACACACCGATCTTCACAAACTGCCACAACATGAAGCTGGCGGCACTGGCGCCGGGCGACGTGCTGCTGAGCTTGCTGGTCATGCCGCGCGCCATCAAGGCCCCCGGCACCACCACCGTGATGGCGCCGTAAAGCACCGACCACGCCAACTCCTGTCTACCGGTGACGAGCACTGCAAGCAATGCCGCCACCCCCCCCAACGCCGCCTGGGCACCGACCACACGCCACGGTGAAAGTGACGGCTGTCTGGTGCGCAAGTCTTGCGCTTGTTCACGTGTCAGCGGCTTTGAGGCCGCTGCCGCTGCGTCGTCTTCATCGCGCCAGCTCTCGTGCGGAAGTTGCCGATCGATCGCCATGTGATGAATTGTTGTGCGCAGTACGCAAAGCCCAACGAGTATACGAGGAAACCCGCAGCCCAGGCCAAGTCCCCACGCGCTCCAGCGCGCAAGTCGACACCAAGCTGTGGTGTGATTGCCACCCCGGGCGGAACTCCGCCCCCCGCTTCTGACTCTGCCCCCGATGACCCATTCGTTGAAAGTCCTGCGTCGGTCCTGCCTTGCCGGCCTGGTGATGCCCCTGGCGGCGCTGGCTCAGCTGTCGGGGGCGCCGTCTGCGGTGGTCACCACACCTCAGGTGCGCGCAGAACTGGTCGCGCACGCGCCTGCCGGCCTGGGCGCCGGGCAGCCAGTCTGGGTGGGCTTGAAGATCGACCACCAGCCGCACTGGCACACCTACTGGAAGAACCCGGGTGACTCGGGTCTGCCGACGACGCTGACCTGGACCCTGCCCACCGGCGTCAGCGCCGGCGACATCGGGTGGCCCGCGCCTCGGCGCCTGCCCATCGGCCCGCTGATGAACTACGGCTACGAAGGCACGCTGCTCTTGCCGGTGACGTTGACGTTGCCCGCGGGTGCCACCGAAGCCGGCCTGGAAGTCAAGCTGCGCGCCGAGTGGCTGGTGTGCAAGGACGTGTGCATCCCCGAAGGCGGCGACTTCGTCCTCAAACTGCCCGCACAGACGGCCATCGCCAGCCACGCCGCGTTGTTCGACGCCGCGCGTGCCGCCGCCCCGCTGCCGCTGCCCGAGGCCCGCGGCACAGCCAGCCTGGAAGAGGGGGCGATCAAGGTCCGTGTCGACGGTCTGCCGCCGGCTTGGAAGGGCAAGACGCTGACCTTCTTTCCCGAAACGGCCGGCGTCATCAACAACGCCGCCGCGCTGCAGGCACGTTGGGAGGGCGGACAGTGGCAGGCCACGGTGGCGCTGGACGCGCAACGCAGCGCCAGCCCGACCACTATGCCGGTGGTGCTGCGCCTGCCGCAAGACCAGGGCAGCGTGCTGGTCAACGTGGCCGTCAGTGGTAGCTGGCCGACGGTCGCCCCGCCCGCGGCCTTGCCCTCGCTGGGCACCGAGCCCTCGCCCCTGCCCGCGGCCGCGCCGGTCAGCCTGCCCTGGGCCCTGCTGTTGGCCCTGGCCGGCGGCGCGCTGCTCAACCTGATGCCCTGCGTTTTCCCCGTGCTGTCGCTGAAGATGCTGGCGGTGGCCGGCAAGGGCGCCGACCGGCGCGCGCTGTTGGCCAGCGGCGTGGCCTACACGGTGGGCGTGGTGGTGTCGTTCCTGGCGCTGGCCGGCTTGCTGCTGGCCTTGCGCGCTGGCGGCGAACAACTGGGTTGGGGCTTCCAGCTGCAGTCGCCCGCCGTCGTGGCCGTGCTGGCAGGGTTGTTCACGCTGATCGGGCTGAACCTGGCCGGCGTGTTCGAACTGGGGTCGGTGCTGCCGGGGTCGTGGATGGCCGCGCGTGCGCGCCACCCGATCGTCGATTCCATGCTCACAGGCGTGCTCGCGGTGGCCGTGGCGTCACCTTGCACAGCGCCGTTCATGGGCGCCTCGCTGGGGCTGGCCGTGACCCTGCCGACCGGGCAGGCGCTGTCGGTCTTTGCGGCCTTGGGCCTGGGCATGGCGCTGCCGTATCTGGCCGCCACCGCCTGGCCACCGCTGGCGCGTGCCCTGCCCCGCCCCGGTGTGTGGATGTTGCACTTCAAGACGGCGATGGCCTTCCCGATGTTCGCGACGGTGGTGTGGCTGGTGTGGGTGCTGGGGCAGCAATCGGGCATCGACGGCGCCGCCGCGCTGCTGGGCTTGCTGCTGGCGCTGGCCTTCGCCGCCTGGGGCCTGGGCTCGGCCAGCCTGGGGCCGCGGGCACGCATCGGCTTTGGCACTGCATCGGTGGCGCTGCTGACGGCCGGGGCGGTCTGGGCGGTGCCGCTGCTGCGCCACGAAACCCCGCCGACCACTGGCGTGGCCGTGGGCGAGCGCTGGCAGCCCTGGAGCCCCGAGCGCGTGGCCCAGGCGCATGCCGAAGGCCGCATGGTGTTCGTCGACTTCACAGCCGCCTGGTGCGTGACCTGCCAGATCAACAAGCGGGCCCTGAACGACAGCGCTGTGCTGGCCGAATTCGACGCCCGCCGGGTGCTGCTGCTGCGTGCCGACTGGACGCGCCGCGACGCCACCATCGCCGCCGAGCTGGCCCGCCTGGGGCGCAGCGGCGTGCCGGTCTACGCCTTCTATGCCCCTGGCGATGCGGGGCCTCGCGTTTTGAGCGAGATTCTCAGCACCGGCGAAATCCTGGCCGCGCTGTCGGCCACGCCACTTTGACCCCGCTCCACTCTCCCCGCATTTCACACAGGAGTTCTGCGCCCATGAGACAAGTCCTCATCGCCACCGCACTCGCCCTGGCCGCTGCCGGCGCCCTGGCCTCGGCCACCGTGGGCCAGGCGGCCCCGGCCTTCAGCGCCGTGGACACCGCCGGCAAGCCCGTCTCGCTGGCCGACTTCAAGGGCAAGCACGTGGTGCTCGAATGGGTCAACCCGGGCTGCCCGTTCGTCGTCAAACACTATGACAGCAGCAATATGCAGGGCACGCAGAAAGAGGCCGCGACCAAGGGCGTGGTGTGGCTGGCCATCAACTCCACCGCCCCCGAGGCCAAGGATTTCCTGGCCCCTGCGGCGATGTCGAAGTGGATGCGGGGCCACCAGGCCGCCGCCACGGCGACGTTGATGGACGCCGACGGGAAGGTCGGCAAGGCCTACGGTGCGCGCACCACGCCGCACATGTACATCATCAACCCGTCCGGCATGCTGGCGTACGCCGGCGCCATCGACAGCAAGCCCAGCAGCAACCCGACCGACATCCCCAGCGCCATCAACCACGTCAAGGCGGCGCTGGCCGGGACGCTGGCCGGCAAGCCCGTGAGCGTGGCCACGACCAAGCCCTACGGCTGCTCGGTGAAGTACGCGACGGGGGCGTGAGGCCCCTGCCGGACGCTTGACAGATTCCTGTCTCGGCAAGTTTGGCAGGCCCCAAGCTCAAGGAAGACGGCGCTCAATCCGCGTCGCAAATGCACCGGGGCAACGGCAAATTGCAAATCGTCGAGCCTTGAACGGCGTCAGTGGCGATGCAGGTGATGTGCGTCAGGAACGTGAGGATGCGCGTGCCGCTGGGGCTCATGCCGATGGAGATGGCTGTGTTCGCCAGCTGGAACCACCGTGTGTGCATGCCCGTGATGCCCGTCGTCATGCCGGTGTGCGTGCTCGTGCTCCAGCGCGTCGTGCGCATGCGCGTGGCCATGCGACTCTGCGAGATGCAGCACCACGCCGGCCAACATCAGGCCGCTTCCCAGGGCCATCCATCCGCTGGCTGAACGGTCGCCCAAGGCCACCGCAAACGCGGCGCCAATGAAGGGCGCAAAGGCAAACACCGACCCCGTGCGCGCCGCACCGAACGCGCGCTGCGCCAGCAGATAGAAGCGCAAGCTCAGGCCATAACCCGTGGCCCCGAAGGCGAACAAGGCCAGTGCGGCAACGGCTGATGGCCAGGGTTCACCGAAGACAAGCGCCAACAGCAAGGTTGCGGTGGCACCGAGCAGCGCCTTGACCATCACCACCTGCCCGGGGTCGCGCTCGGCCAGCGCACGGGACAAGGTGTTGTCCACGCCCCAGGCGGCAGTCGCCAACAGCACCGCCAGCAGGCCCCAGAGCTGCGCACCGCCCGAACTGGACCTCAGGCCCTGGTCGAGCACCAACACCATGCCCCCGGCCAGCAGCAGGGCCATCGCGGCCCACACCCGGCCGTCCAGGGTCTCGCGGTACAGGCGCCAGGCCAGCACGGCGGTGAACAAGGCCTCCAGCGTCAGCATCAGCGAGGCACTGGTGCCACTGGTGTGCTGCAGCCCCCAGGCCAGCGCGACCGGGCCGGTCACTGCACCAAAACCCGCCATCGCCAGCAGGCGCGGCACATCGGCGCGCTGCAACCTGGCCCCGCGCTCGATGCGCTGGCGCGACAGCAGGCCGACGGCTGCCGCCCCGGCATAGAGCAGGGCCGCCGTGCTGAAGGCGCCGAGTCCCACACCAAACTGCTGCACCAGCGGCGTGCTGACGCCAAAGAGCGCCGCCGCCAGCAAGGCCAGCATGCCGCCCCGCAAGGCGGGCAGGGACGCGACAGGCAGCGGCACTTACTTGACCGTGAAGCGCACGGTGATCGCCTTGGCCGCCGGCGTCACCAGCGCAGCGACGACCTTGGCGCCCTTTTCCAGCTTGACGCCCTTGGCCTCGAGCTTGTCACCTGCCACCACCAGCTCGGCTTCGGACTTCTGGGCGCCGTTCAGCACGGTGAGCTTGCCTTTCAGACCGGTGGGCGCCATCGGCTTGCCGTGGTCTTCAACATAGATCGCAGCACCTGTGGGCGTGGCGACCAGTTCGAAAGCCAGGTCACTGGCCATGACTGCCACACCGCCATGTCTGGCCTGGGCGCCACCGTGGGCCACCGCCAGGTTGCACGACAACGCCGACAGGCTCAGCACGACCGCGCTCAACAGGTTCTTCATCATCACTTGGGACTCCTAGCAAACGCGGCGCATGGGAACAGGCAGCGCCGCCAAGCCTGGTTTGTACTCAAAAAGCTTCCTGCGATTCCGTAGTCGCCGTCGGCGTATCGGGCTCAGGCTGCACCAGCCTTCGGGTGGCCTTCTCGCCGAACAGCCAGAACAGCACGGGTGTGAGCAGCGTGTCGAGCAGCGTCGAGCTCACCAGGCCACCGAAGATCACCACCGCCACCGGGTGCAGGATCTCCTTGCCCGGCGCGTCGGCCGCCAGCAGCAGCGGCGTCAGCGCGAAGGCCGCCACCAGCGCCGTCATCAGCACGGGCGTCAAGCGCTCCAGCGAACCGCGCACGATCATGGCCTGGCTGAAGCTCTCGCCCTCGAACTTGACGAGGTTGATGTAGTGGCTGATCTTCAGGATGCCGTTGCGTGTGGCGATGCCCGCCAGCGTGATGAAGCCCACCATCGACGCCACCGACAGGCTCACGCCGCCGATCCACATCGCCGCTACCGAGCCGATCAGCGCCAGCGGGATGTTGGCCATGATGATGCCGGCCAGCACCACCGACTGGTAGCGCGAGTACAGCACCAGGAACATCATCGTCAGGCTCACCAGCGACAGCCCGGCGATCAGTCGTGTGGCCTGCTCCTGGGCCTGGAACTGCCCCTCCAGGCTCACGAAGTTGCCGCTCGGCAGGGGCGTGGCGGCGATGATG
>JANNWL010000089.1:0-4703 GCA_031414735.1 Burkholderiales bacterium
GGCTGCCGTCGGCAGGCTCGAGGCCAATGTGGCCAGGGCGATCAGCGCGGCTGCAAAGGGGGCGCGGACAAGTTGGGTCAAAGACATGGTTCCTCCAGGATACAAACGTGCGTGGTATTTCTTGCCGCGCTGGTGACGAACAACAGGGAGCGAATGGCGCGAATGGCCACGCTCACTCAAACTTCCAGACGTAGTCGACGGAGACGAAAGCGCCAACGGGCTTGCCGGTTTCGTCCTTGCCGGGCGTGAACTTGCATTCGCTCAGCCCATTCACTGCCGCCCGATCCAACGCCTTGTGCGCCCGTGACGCGCCAGCCGACTTCAACACTTCGGCGCCAACCATTTTTCCGGTCGCATCAATGGTGAAGCGAATCTTGGTTGTGCCAGTCGCCTCCTCCTTCTGTGCAGCAGCGGGGTAGTCGGGCTTGCAGGCTTCGAGGTTCGTGATCACTGCAACGGCGGCCACCCGGGCTGGCGCCGCTGGTGCGGGCGCAACGGTCGCGGACTGGGGTGCAATTACCACCGGCGCGGCAGGTGGAGCCACTGTCGTTGTCGTGATCGTGGGCGCTGGCGTGGGTGGCGTGTTGACAACGACTTCCGGCGGCGGCACGAAGCTCGGCGGCGGGGGGGCGAACTTGGGCGGTGGCGGCAGATTCTCGGGCGGCGGCGGCGGCGGCTTGATCTCTTCGATGATCTTGGTTTCGATCGGGCCTTTGATGACCTCGATCACCGACCGGGCCAAGCCCTGTATCAAGGCATAGCCAAGCACGATATGCAGGAGGATGACGATACCGATCCCGACCGCATGCTTCTTGGGATTGCGTTGCTGCTCGGCGTAATTCAAACCAATCCTCCAGTCGCCTCAACAAGAGGACGCTGCTCCGTCAATCCAACAGCCTTGTGGGCCGGCGCAACGTCTTGCGTTGCAACAAGCATACCCGGTGGTGTTCACCGCGACGGGCGCCAATATATCGTCAAAGCCGAGTTGCCCGTCTTCGGGCATAACCTTAGTAGAGGGCCTGAAGGCAAGTCTTGGGTTATACGGCATTTCATGCTGACCCGTGGCGCGGCACGCACGCTGCTGCAGTGGTGAAATGGAGGCCGCCGCGCGCGGCGCGGGCATTCCACCGAGCACGCGATGATTTCCTTCGACCATAACGAAACCCTTGCGCTAGCAATGGCGCGCAATGTCGGCGACGCGCTGATGGAAGACATTGGACGTGGCGACTGGACCGCGATGCTGGTGCCTGCCGCGCGCCGCGTGCATGCGCAGGTACAGGTCAAGGAGGCTGCGGTGCTTTGCGGCCAGGCTTGGTTTGATGCGTGCATGCACCGCGTTGATGCGTCAACCCGGGTCGAATGGCTGGTCGCCGAGGGCGCCGTGGTGGCCGTCGGCAGTGTGGTGTGCCGCATCGAAGGCGAGGCCAGGGCCTTGCTCGGCGCCGAGCGCCCGGCGTTGAATTTTCTGCAGATGCTGTCGGCCGTTGCCACGCTGACCCGGAGTTACGTCGAGGCCATCGTCGGCGCGTCGCCAACAAGCCGTGGCTGCGTCGTCCTCGACACTCGCAAGACTCTGCCCGGCCTGCGCCAGGCGCAGAAGTACGCGGTGCGGGTTGGCGGTGGCCAGAACCAGCGGCTGGCGCTATGGGACGGCATCTTGATCAAGGAGAACCACATCGCAGCGGCTGGCGGCATCGCCCCGGCGTTGGCGGCCGCGCGCGCGCTCAGTGCCGGCGTCGAGATCCAGATCGAGGTCGAGACCCTGGCCGAGCTTCAGCAGGCGCTGGAGGCAGGCGCCACCAGCGTATTGATCGACGACTTCAGCCGCGAGGACATGCGCCTTGCCGTTGCCCTCACAGGCGGGCGGGCGCTGCTCGAAGTCTCGGGTGGGGTTGATCTGGCGGTGGTGCGCGACATCGCGGCCACGGGCGTTGACCGCATTTCCATCGGCAAATTGACCAAGGACGTGCGGGCCATCGACTTGTCGATGCGCGTTCTCGCGTGAGACAAGGTCGCGAGGCGTCCGGTTCGGCCTCGGCGAGTGCGTGATGGTGGAGACGAGGAGGATCGAACTCCTGACCTTCGCATTGCGAACGCGACGCTCTCCCAGCTGAGCTACGCCCCCACGACGCCAGAATTCTAGCAGCGGCGCTTGACATCACCTGGGCCGCGTGCGAGCGTCACCGCCAACCGGGAGTCCCTGATGAGAAACAAGCGCAAGGCAGTTTCGACGCCAGATCCGGCATGGCTGGAACTGCAGTACGACAACCGCCGACGGGTGCCCGCTTTCGCGCAGCACATCGAGCGCTGGCGGCATAACTCGGCGCAGGCGCGGCAAAGCCTGGCCTGCCGCGTCGACATTCCCTTCCTCGAGGGCACAGGCTTGGGTCTCGACGTGTTCCCTGCGGCGCGCTCGAACGCGCCGGTGCTCGTTTTCATCCACGGCGGCTATTGGCGCACCCTGGACAAGTCAGACTTCTCTTTCGTTGCGTCCCCCTTCGTGGCCGCTGGGGCGATGGTCGTCGTCCCCAACTACGACCTCTGCCCGGCTGTGACGATCGACACCATCGCTCTGCAAATGGCGCACGCGCTGGCCTGGGTACACCGGCATGCGGGCGACTACGGCGGTGACGCGGCGGACCCGGTGGTGGTGGGCCACTCTGCTGGCGGGCATCTGGCGGCCATGCTGCTGGCCTGCGACGGCCGTCGCCTGGCGCCTGACCTGCCGAGACGCCTGACCCGGCGGGCGTTGTCGATTTCCGGCCTGTATGAGTTGGCGCCGATTGCGGCCACGCCCTCCCTGCAGGCGGACTTGCGCCTGACGCCAGCGGTGGTCGCGCGGGCAAGCCCTGCCGTATTTCCGGCGCCCACGCAGGCCTGCCTGCACACCGTGGTGGGTGCCTTGGAGAGTGACGAATTCCTGCGCCACAACCGCCTCATCCGCGCGCGCTGGGGTGCGTCTGTGGTGCCGGTCTGCGAGGAGATCGGCGGGCGAGACCACTTCACCGTGCTGGATGAACTGGTGGATCCGCAAGCGGTGCTGCACCGCCGCGTCGCCGACTGGCTTTTTGCCTGATTGCGCGCCCAGCCCGCTGGCTATGGCCTGGATAGCCGGATTGCATTGGCATCCCGGTCATCGATACGATAAGTTATTGTTTCTGTCGCGTCAGCCGCCCCCGGCAGCGCGACCGATCTCGCCGATTGCAATCACAGGAGAGTGACATGGGTTTGAAAGGATCGAAGACCGAGCAGAACCTGAAGGACGCCTTCGCGGGCGAATCGCAGGCCAACCGCCGCTATCTGTATTTCGCAAACAAGGCCGACATCGAAGGCCAGAACGATGTTGCCGCGCTGTTCCGCTCGACCGCCGAAGGCGAGACCGGGCATGCGCACGGCCACCTCGAGTTTCTCGAGGCGGTTGGCGACCCGGCCACCGGCCTGCCGATCGGCAGCAGCCGCCTGAACCTGAAGGCGGCTGTGGCGGGCGAGACGCACGAGTACACCGACATGTATCCCGGGATGGCGAAGACCGCCCGCCAAGAGGGGCTTGAAGAGATCGCCGACTGGTTCGAGACGCTTGCGAAGGCGGAAAAGAGCCATGCTGGCCGGTTCCAGAAGGCACTGGATACATTGGGCTAGGCATTTCTACGCCCTCGCACGCAGCAGATGCGGCGAGGGCGTATTGCGTTTTGGCGGGGCCAGGAGCTAAACAAATTGAGTGAAGGCAGCCTTCAGGCGCCAATCCGCCATCCACTGAACTGGCAAGAACCCGAGTTCACCGACACTGCAAAAATTGATGAAGAAATGCGGCGGGTTTTCGATATCTGCCATGGCTGCCGCCGTTGCTTCAATTTGTGCGACTCGTTTCCGCGGCTGTTCGATCTCATCGACAACTCTCCAACAGAAGAATTGGACGGGGTGAAGTCAGAAGACTTTGCGCCGGTCGTTGAAGCCTGCACGTTGTGCGATATGTGCTTCATGACGAAGTGCCCCTATGTGCCGCCACATGAGTTTAATCTGGATTTTCCGCATCTGATGCTGCGCTACCGGGCCGCAGAGGCTGCGGCGGGAAAAACGCATTTCGTGGCCGGGCAACTGGCTCAGATGGACCGCAATGGATCGATCGCGACCGTCGTGGCGCCGATTGCCAATTGGGGGTCGGACAGCAAAAACAAATTGACGCGCAAGATTGCCGAGAAGGTTGCAGGCATTGATGCGCGGGCCGAATTGATGGGCGCTGGATTGCTCGATTTTTCGCTCCAACTACCCTTGCTGAGCCCTACATTTCAGTGCGATTATTCTGCCAATTTAGGCCGAATAGATATGACGTTCTTAAATCGGCTTGTGGAAGAACAAAATAAATTTTGCGTGGAATCAGGTAATGCCGAAAAAATGGCCCTGCATGTGAAAGTACGAAACGGTTTGGCGAAAGGCACTGTAGAAGCGACTTACAATGACTTGAAAATAAGCGTTTTGCGCGAAAAAGATGGCAGTAAAAGAAAGTTGGTCTCTGTGGTAGCCAACATCGTTCTACGGGGAAAAAACGAACGCGGTTCCACGAACCAGCCCTTCAAAGTCGGCAACATTTACTACCGCCGAGAACCCACCGATGGCATTCTCCGCTTTATCTGGCGTTCATCTATGACAGGCTTGTTAGAAACGATGGTGCCCAAGAATATTTCCGGAGGTAAATTGCCAGATTG
>JANNWL010000090.1:0-17715 GCA_031414735.1 Burkholderiales bacterium
CGTGGCGAGGCCTGCGATGTGATGGCGCCGCGCCTGGGCGGCAGCGAGCCGCAACAAGAGGCCTGGCGCCACGGCCAGGGCCGCGCGCCGGTACCGGCAGAACTGCGCGCCTGGCTGGCGCAGTCGCTGGAAGCCACCTGCGAGCTGCTCGACACCGCCGCCGACAGCGACGCCGGGCTGCACTTCTACCGCCTCGCCCTGGCCCATGAAGACCGCTGCGGCGAGGCCATGAACGACCTGGTGGCGAGCCACCTGCGCCAGCCCGGGCCGGCGGCGCGGGCGCAGAACGAGCCCCTGTGGATGCCGGCGCAACGCTGGCGCCTGGGCAGCGAACGCGCTGGCGGCCTGGTGCCGGCCGGCGAGCGCTGGGCGCATGACGTGCAGGTGCCTGAATTCGAAATCGACGCGCAAGCCGTCAGTTGGGCACGGCTGGTGGAATTCGCGGCCGATGGCGGCTACGACCGCCCCGAGCTGTGGAGCCTGCCCGGCTGGGCCTGGTTGCAGGCGCAGGGCCAGGGCCGGCGCGCGCCGCGTGGGGTGGAGCAGCTGGTCGGTGGCGCCCTGGTCAACCGCGGCGGCGTGCTGCAACGCGCTGCGGCCGGGCAGGCGGCTGGCGGCTTGTGCCGCTTCGAGGCTGAGGCCTGGTGCACCTGGGCCGGGCGCCGGCTGCCGACCGAACCGGAATGGGAGCTGGCCGCGTGCACTGCCGATTCGCGTGGCTTTGTCTGGGGCGACTTGCTCGAATGGGTCGCCGGCAGTGCGCGCCCCTGGCCGGGCCACGTGCCGGTGGCCGGCGACTTCGACCCGCTGCCCCTGCCACTGCCCGGCACGGGCAGCCACGGCGTGTTGCGCGGCGCCAGCATGCACACGCGGCTGCGCGCACGCCAGGCAAAATCCCGCCGCTTTGTGCCGCTCACCTTCGACGGCCTGGGTTGCGGCTTTCGCAGCTGCGCTGCTTGAACCCGCCCTGTCCCCTGGCTGCACCGGCTGCGCACCCTGGCGCCGCGAGCCGCTGCGCCGCGATGAACTCTTCGCCATGACCGAAAACCTGCGCGCTCTGCTGCTGACCGACGTGGTCGACAGCACCAAGATGTCCGAACACCTCGGCGACGCCGCGATGGCCGTGGTGTGGGCTGGCCACGACCGCGTCGCCCGCGACCTGCTGCCCCCGTGGCGCGGGCGCGAGATCGACAAGACCGACGGCATGCTGCTGATGTTCGACTGCGCCGCCGACGCCGTTGCCTACGCACAGGCCTACCACCAGGCCATTGGCGCCTTGCCCGTGCCGCTGAAGGCCCGCGCCGGGCTGCACGTGGGGCCGGTGATCCTGCGCGAGAACGCCCCCGACGACGTCGCCCGTGGCGCCAAGCCGCTGGAAGTGGACGGCCTGGCCAAGCCCACCGCGGCGCGTGTGATGTCGCTGGCCAAGGGCGGCCAGACGCTGCTCACGACCGAGGCGCTGGAGGCCTTGGGCGAGACCACGCTGTCCAAGCAATCGCACGGCCACTGGGTGATGAAGGGCGTGTCCGAGCCCGTCGAGCTGTTCGAAGTCGGCCCCGAACCGCGCCTGTTCAGCCCCCCGCCCGACAGCGACAAGGTCTACCGTGTCGTGCGCAGTGGCGAGCGCTGGCTGCCGGTGGGTGAGATCCCCAACAACCTGCCGCAGTCGCAGACCGCCTTCGTCGGCCGCGAACGCGAGATCGTCGAGCTCAAGGCCCGCCTGGCCACCACGCGGCTGATCACCTTGCTGGGCATGGGCGGCCTGGGCAAGACGCGCTTGTCGCTGCAGGTGGCTGCCGAGTCGCTGCCCCAGTTCCCCGATGGCGCCTGGTTCATCGATCTGTCGACCCTGCGCGACGAAGCACTGGTGGTGGCCGAGGCGGCGCGTGTGCTCGATGTGCCCGAAGAGCCCGGCCGCCCCTTGGTCGACGCCTTGTGCGCCCACCTCAAGTCGCGCCGCGTGCTGCTCATCTTCGACAACTGCGAGCACATGATCGACCCCGCAGGCGACCTGATGGACGCGCTGCTCAAGGCCGTGCCGCAGGTGCGCATCCTGGCCTCCAGCCGCGAACTGCTGGACGTGCCGGGCGAGCAGGCCTACCCCATCCAGCCGCTGCCTTTGCCCAACCGGGGCGACGGCGTGGTGGCATTGATGCGGTCCACCGCGGCGCGCTTGTTCGTCAACCGCGTGCTGGCCCACAGCCCGGACTACAACGTGGCCGACGACGAGGCTGGCGAGGTCGCCGACCTGGTGGTGCGGCTGGAGGGCATCCCGCTGGCCATCGAACTGGCCGCCGCGCGCATGCGCACGCTGGGCGTGGCCGAGATCAACGCCGGCCTGGCGCAGCGCTTCGATGTGCTGACGGGCGGCAGCCGCCGCCTGCAGGCCCGCCAGCAGACGCTGCGCGCGCTGGTGGACTGGTCTTACGACATGCTGGGGCCGGTGGAGCAGCGCGTGCTGGAGCGGCTGGCGGTGTTTGTCGGTGGCTTCGAGGCCAGCTCGGCCGAACTGGTCTGCGGTGCCGACCCGCTGGCGGCCGAAGAGGTGCTGCCGGTGCTGACGTCGCTGGCAGAGAAGTCGCTGCTCATTCGCGAAGAACGGCGCGAAGACCGGCCCGAGGGTGCACGATTCCGCATGCTGGAGACGATTCGCGACTACGCCACCGAGAAGCTCGATGCACAGGGTGATCTGTCGGCCACGGCGGCGCGTCACGGCGAGCACTTCTTCGCCCTGGCCAAGGAGGCCACCCGGGGCCTGGCTGCAGGTGAGCAGGCGCGCTGGCTGAAGCGCTTCGAAGACGAGGTGGACAACCTGCGTGCGGCCAAGGCGCTGGCGCTGGCACGGGGCATCGACCCGCTCATCGCCATCAAGCTGGCCGTGGCCATGATGCATTTCTGGATGCTGCGCGGCTACTCCACGGAAGGCCGCGCCGTGGTGCGCGAGGCCCTGGCGCTGCCCGAGGTGCAGGCCTCAGACGTGGCCCGGGCCTGGGGCCTGTACACCGGAGCCGTGCTGGCCAGCAGCCAGGGCGAGCATGCCGAGGCGCGAAAGATGCTGGAAGAGTGCCTGGTGCTCAGGCGCGGCCTGGGCAACCTGGTCCAGATCGCGGCCACGCTGTCGACGCTGGCGGACACGCGCTTGAAAACTGGCGACTCTGCAGGCGCGGCCGAGGGCGAACAAGAAGCGCTGACGCTCTTCCGCGAGCAGGGCGACCGCGTCGGCGAGGTCATCGGCATGGTGCATTTGGGGCAGATCGCGCTCTACGAACGCAACGATGGCCTGGCTCGCAGCCAGTTCGAACAAGCCCGCGCGGTGGCGCGTGAGATATCGCACCACGAGGCGCAAGCGGTTTGTGAGCTCAATCTGGGCGAACTGGCTCTGGTGGCGTGCGACCCCGCCGAAGCGGTGGCGCGATTCGAAAGTTCGTTGGACGTCTGCAGGCAGGCTGCCGACAGACGTGGCGAGGCGCAAGCACTGCGCTGGCTGGGCAAGACCGACCTGGAGCAGGAACTCCTGCCGTCTGCCCGCCACCGTCTCGGTGAGGCTCTTCGCACTTTCGACGCCTTCGACATGCGCGAGGAAGTCGTCTGCACGCTGGAAGACCATGTCGGTCTGCTGCTGGCCGAGGGCCATGCCGAAACAGCGGCTGAACTGGCCGGGGCCGCCGCCCAATCCCGCACCCGGTTGGCGTTGGTCATGTCACCGCGCGACCAGATCTTTCGCCTGGCCACGACCAACCAGGTACGGGCGGCGCTGCGGAGTGATGAATTCGATGCTGCCTGGCATCGCGGCCGACGTCACGAGACCGAAGAGGCCGTGCGCGCTGCGCTGGCAGCGCGTTGACGTACGGCTAGCGTTGGCGGCGGCGCGTCAACGCGATGGCACCCAGCGCGGCCAGCACCAGCGTGACGGTGGTGGGCTCGGGAACCCGTTGGAAAGTGACGCTGTCAGAGCGCGGCGGCAGAAATTCGTTGAAGCCGGGGTTGAAGTTGCGCAGCAGAACCGCGGCCAGTGGGTCGGGATCGCGTGCGTTCAGCGAGGCTGATGCGCCCTCGAACTCGGGCCGTCCCGGAAGGCAGAGTGGGGCAAGCGGGAACAGCGCACAGTAGGTCGATGTGGCCCTGCCCGACGTCCACTCGAGACTCCAGTTGCCACCGTGGGTGCTTTGGTTGGCTATCCCGAAGCCAAAGAAACTGGTCTCCAGTGTGTCTATCCCGCGAACCAGACCGTCATCCACGTAGACGCCCCAGACGAAAGGCTGGTTCGGATTGATCGGGTTGATGGCGCTCGCGAGGATGTTGCTGAACAGAAGCGTCCTGCTCTCCTCCGGTCCCAAAGGCGGTTGCCTGTTGACGACCGTCACGTCCCCGCCAATGAGACCGCCAGTGCAGCCGTACCCGTCGTTGACGGCTCTCCAGCCGGAGGGGCCCGCCAAGCAGGCCTCGGAAATGTCGAAGACATGGTTTCCAGACCACCTGTAATTTGCGTTCACCGGGTCGAACACACCGCCATACACGATGGCATGCGATGCGGTGGGTGTGGCCAAACCGCCGGCCAAGGCAACCAACACCGTGGCGCAGGCAGCGCCCATTGAGCTTTTGAACATGTCCGGCCTTCTTCGTGAGCAAACCAACTTGGATTTTGTGCGGGCTGCGGGACTGTCAACACCCTGCATTCGCGGGGGTGGCTCCTAGAATCGGCCGATGTCGAAAGTCCTGTTGGCCTGGGAGCTGGGTGCCGATTACGGCCACGTGATGCGCTTTGCGACGCTGGCGCGCGAACTTGTGCGCCGCGGCCACGAACCGGTGCTGGTGCTGAAGGACCTGACCCACGCCGAGGCGCTGCTGGGCGACCAGGGACTGACCATGCTGCAAGCGCCGGTGTGGCTGGGCGACGTGACTGGGCTGGTGCAGCCCGCGTCGTTTGCTGAAACCTTGCTTCGCCTGGGCTTCTTGCATCCATCGGCGCTGACCGGCATGTGCCGCGCGTGGCTTTCGTTGATGGCAATGCTCAAGCCCGACGTGCTGGTGTGCGACTACGCACCTACCGCCTTGCTGGCCACGCGCGGGCTGGGCCTGCCGCGCATCTGCCTGGGTGATGGCTTTGCCGTGCCGCCGCGCGCGCAGCCCATGCCCATCTACCGGCCCTGGCGCCCGGAGCCCCCCGCGCGGGTCGTGCAGGCCGAGCAGCACACGCTGAATGGCGCCAACGCGGCGTTGGCGAAGCTGGGCCAGCCACCGCTGCGCTGCCTGGCCGAGCTGCTGGAGGTGGACGACGAAATCATCGCCAGCTTCGCCGAGTTCGACCACTACCCGGGCCGCCAGGGCGCGCGCTATGCCGGCCCACTGCCCAACCCCGCGCAAGGCGTGGCGCCGCAGTGGCCATTGGTGGACGGGCCGCGTGTGTTCGCCTACATCAAGCCCGGCACGCGCGACTTCGAACCCGTGCTGAAGGCGCTGTGCGCGCTGGACGTGGCAGCCGTGGTGCATGCGCCGGGCGTGTCGACCACGATTCAACACCGCTACCTGGCGGCCCACATCCGCTTCAGCGAGCAGCCGGTGCGCATGGACGATGTGGCCCGCGAGTGCGACATCGGCATCTGTCACTCGGGCACGGGCACGGTGCAGGCCCTGGTGGCTGCCGGCAAGCCGGTGCTGCTGCTGCCCCAGCATGTCGAGCAGATGATGACGGCACGGGCCGTGCTGGCGCTGGGTGCCGGCCTGGTGGTCGATTACGAACGCCCCGCGCCCGACCACCGCAAGCTGATCAAGCGGCTGATCGACGAGCCGGCATTTGCTGCTGCCGCCCAGGCCGTGGCTGCGCGCCACGCGGGCGACGACCCGGCTGCGCGGCTGGCGGCCATCGTTGACCGCATCGAGGCGGTGATCGCCGCGCGGCCGTCAGCGGCACCGCCGCCGGTCTGACGCACCGGGCCGCTTGCCCGCCAGCACGCGGGCCAGGCCTTCCAGGCTTTCCAGGTTGTGCGCTGGCAGGAAACTGTCGACATGCGGCAGCATGGCCTGGATGCCCGCGGCGCGGGGCTGAAAGGCGTCAAAGCGCAGCAGGGGGTTCAGCCAGACGAGGCGGCGGCAGCTCTTGTGCAGGCGCTCCATCTCGAAGCGCAGGGTCTGGCAGCCGGGGTCGTCCGGGCCACCATGTTCCAGCCCGTCGCTGATGAGCAGCACCGTGGCGCGGCTGTTCAGCGTGCGCCGCGACCAGACGCGGTTGAACTCTTGCAGGCAGGCGCTGATGCGCGTGCCGCCCGACCAGTCGGCCACTTCGCGCAGCACGCGGGCCACGGCCGCGTCGGGGTCGCGCTGGCGCAATGCGCGTGTGGTGCGCGTGAGGCGGGTGCCGAAGACAAAGCTTTCGACGACGCTGTCGGCATGCCCCAGCGCGTGCGTGAAGTGCAGCAGCATGCGCGAGTAGCGGCTCATCGAGCCCGAGATGTCGGCCAGCACCAAGAGCGGCGCCGTGCGCGCGCGTGGCCGACGCCAGCGCATGTCGAGCAGCTCGCCACCGTGGCGCGCCATGGCCTGCAGGGTGGCCCGGCCGTCGGGCCGGCCGGGGCGTGGCGCGCGTTCGCTGCGCCGGGTGGCGATGCGTTCGAAGAACACCGTCATCTGGCGCAGCAGGGCCTGGGCCTGGCGCCATTCGTCGGCCGTCATGGTGTCGAAGTCGGCCTTGCGCAGCAGCTCGCGTTCGTTCCAGGTCAGCGCCGCGTCGACCTCGATCTGGTCGGGCGCGGGCGGCGGCGGGGGGGCGTGCGGGGGCGGTGGGAACAGCGCCTCGGCCAGGCGGCGGTTTTCTGCGCCAGGCGCGGTGTCGAGCTTGGCTTGCACGCGCGGCAGCAGCAAGGCCATCATGCGGCCAGTCAGGTCGGGGTCGCGCCAGTACAGCACGAAGGCCTGCTCGAACAGATCGCGGTGCTCGGCGCGGTCGATGAAACAGGCGGCCAGCGTGTCGTGAAAGTCCTGCCGGCTTGCCATGCCGGCCAAGGGCAGGGCGGTCAACGCCAGCTGCACCCGCTCGGTGGCCAGCGGCAGGCCGGCCCGGCGCAGCACGCGGGCGAAGTGCATCACGTTGGCGGCCAGGTGGCCTTCGTCGGCACGCACCGTGGCTGTTTGCGCAAGCGTCATCGGCTCGGTGCAGTCCAGACGAGGTCAGCGAAACCGCAACTGCAGCGCCATCTCGCGCTCGCGTTCGCGTTCGTCGGCCCTCATTGCGCGCGGCTGGTTGGCCAGGACGGCGGCCTGGTCCAGGTTCTGGCCCCAGGTCAGGCCGGGCCGCAGCAGCAGCGGCGCGGCCAGGCGTGACAGCTCGCTGGCCGGCAGCCAGGGCATCACCTCGGACAGCACCAGCTGCAAGCGGCCGCGCAGGGCCGGCTCGCCGATGCGCCCGCGCTGGCCCCACACCAGGGGCTGGTCGGCCGCCGTGCCGCCCGTGGGAATGAGCGGCGTGACGCCGAAGTCGCGCAGCACGCCGTAGCGCAGCTGCACCAGGGCTTCTTCGACCAGCATCGCGGCGTCTTCGCGTGGCACGCTGGCGCCACTGGGCTGGGCGTAGCTGTAGTCATCGTTGACGCGGTCAACGCTGAACAGGCGCGTGATGTCGGCGGGGCTGTAGCCGCGCTGCGTGGCGGTCGATGCGTCGCCAAAGAACAGCACGCGGCCCAGGCCCACCAGCTCTTGCGCGAAGAAGGGCAATTGCTGCTGCAGCGACAGCGAGGGCGTCTGCGCTGGCACGGCCTCGTAAATGCGGCGGTCGGTGGGCAGGCTGGCGTGGCTGCGCGGGGGGAAGAAGTCACCCGCATGCGTGAGCTCGTGGTACAGCAGGCGGCCCAGTTCGACGCGGATTTCGGCCAGGTCGCGCGTGGCGCGTGCCGTCACGGGGCGCGCCGGCGTGGCGAAGGCGTTGTCCTTCACATAGCGCCAAGGGCTGCTGTATTGCAAGTCGCGGCCGTAGTCGCTGCGCGGGTCGGGGGCTTCGCTTACGGTGTCGCGCTGCTCGGGTGTCAACCACAGGAAGGCGGCGTCGAGGTAGATGGCGCCGGTGGCGCTCCAGTAGTAGGCCGGGCGGATGCGCCCGCCGATGACGATGGCGGTGGTGGCGGCCAGCATGCGGCGCAGGTCGCCGCTGCCGTCTTGTTCGCGCAGGAAGCGCTCGAAAACTTCTGCCTGCCAGTCGTGGCTGACCAGCACGCGCTGCATCACCTGCTCGACGCTGGGCACCGCGGCAGTCTGGCCGAGCAAGGGCAGCTCACCCAGGGTGCACACATTGGCGCCGCTGCTCTGCAAGGCCGGGTTGTAGATGCAGCGTGCCAGCGGCACCGCTTGGGGGCCGGCTTCCAGGTACGGCACCGTGCGCGTGGCGGCGTTGTCGCCACGGAACAGCGGCTGCGCGGCGGCGCCCGGCACGGGCTGCACGAGCAGGCGGAAGTCGTCGCTGACGCGGCGGCCGTCGGGCCAGCTCAGGGTGGCGCGCAGCACCAGCAACTGGTCGCTGGCGACGCTTGGCGCGGTGATCAACAGGCGTGCCGAATCGGTATCGGGGACCGTCACCTCGGGCCCGCTGACACGCGTCCAGCCGGTGCTGCTGCCGGCGAGATCGGCCTCGCTGTAGCCCTGCGGCCAGGCGCGCAGGCTCAGGCGGTCGCCGGCCCAACTGCTCGGGTCGCCCCGCGTCACCAGGTTGCGCGGCACGTCGACAGGCGCCGCGTTCAGCTCGACGCTGCCGCTGTGGCTGCGGCCCGTGGCGTCGCTGAAGCGGACCTCGAAGCGGTGCGGGCCGGGCACCGTGGGCAGCACGCTCAGCGACGGCGATCGGTCGGTGAGCAGCTTGAACGGGCTCGCGCCGCTGTAGGTCCAGCGCAGGTTGTTCAGCGCACCGCCGCAGCTGACCAGATGGATCTCGCTGCTCCGGTGCACGGCCAGCGGCTCGCTGTCCAGCCGCGCCACGGCGTTCGTCGCGCACTGTGCCGACAGCGGTGGCACGGGGGGTGTGGGTTCCGGCGCAGGGTTGCCGCCGCCGCCGCAGCCCGTCAACATAAACACCAGACCCACGATGGCTGCAGTACGCACAAGGCCCCTCAGAAGCGACGACGGGCGAATCATGCCCGCGTCCGGCGCCAAGCGTCAGCGCTCAACCAATCGGCGCTTGCCCTTGGCGCATCTGCGCCAGCATGCGCGCGGCCTCGCTGCCCTGCACCCGCGCGATGTCGTCCTGGTACTTCAGCAGCAGGCCCAGGGTGTGGTTCACCACCTCGGGGTCGAGCTGGATGGCATCCAGCGCCATCAGCGCGCGTGTCCACTCGATGGTCTCGGCAATGCCGGGCAGCTTGTACAGCTCGAGCTGGCGCACGCGCAGCACGAAGGCCACGATCTCTTGCGACAGCCGCGCGGGCGCGTCGGGCACGCGGCGCGCCAGGATGGCGGCCTCGCGCGCGGCATCCGGGAAGCCCACCCAGTGGTACAGGCAGCGGCGCTTCACGGCGTCATGAATCTCGCGCGTGCGGTTGCTGGTGAGCACGACGATGGGCGGGGTCGTGGCCTTCACCGTGCCGTACTCGGGAATGGTGATCTGGAAGTCGCTCAGCACTTCCAGCAAGAAAGCCTCGAAGGGTTCATCGGCACGGTCGAGCTCGTCGATCAGCAGCACCGGCGCGACAGGTTGCGCCGGGTCGATGGCCTGCAACAGCGCGCGGCGGATCAGGAAGCGGTCGGAGAACAATTCCTGCGACAGCTGTTCGCGCGTCGCGCCCTCGCGTTCGCCCAGGCGAATCTCGAGCATCTGCCGCGCGTAGTTCCACTCATAGGCCGCACCGGCCAGGTCCAGCCCTTCATGGCATTGCAGCCGTATCAACGGCCGGCCCAGCATGGCCGCCAGGGTCTTGGCGATCTCCGTCTTGCCGGTGCCCGGCTCGCCCTCCAGGAACAGCGGACGTTGCAGGCGCAGCGCCAGGAAGGTGGTGGTGGCCAGCGCGCGCTCGGCGACGTAGTCGCGGGCCAGCAGGCGCGCGGCGGTGTCGTCGATGCTGGTGGGCAGGGTGTTCATGGGTTAAATCCCGACCCTGCGCAATGTCCGGGACGCCAGGTGATTTAGCAGTGTGGCGAGATCCGGGAGCAGGGGCTCAAGGTCTTGCAAGCGATTTTTCCGAGCAAGCAAGACGACAACGGCGATGGGCAGTTTGGCCAGGTTCTGCTGAAACTCGAGATTTCGGTCGGCGGTGACAAAGGCGTCGAACTTTGCAGATGCCAGCGCCAAGAGCTTGCCGTTCTTGATGCTTGCCCAACCTTCATCTCGTACCGTTGAAACGTCGTGGCCAAGAATCAGCGCTGCCAGGTCATGGGGCAGCGACTCATCAAGCAGGATGCGCATCAGCCAACAGGGAAACCCTGGCTCTTTCAAGGACCGCCACGGCCTGGTCCCGGGATACCGAGGGGAACTGCGTCAGAAACACGTCCAGAGAATCGCCTTCTTCAAGGTAGTCAAACAGGTTTTGAACCGGCACCCGCGTTCCAGCGAACACCGGTGCGCCGCTTTGGATGTCTGGGTCCACTTGGATGAGCGTGGTGGTCATAGCGTGCCCGTGATGATCTGTGTTTCAGTACCAGTCTATCTGCCGCCGCGCACTTGGGCGCGCCCTGCTGTGGGCAAGAAGAACTTCAACGAGCCCACAACGGGCGGGCTGCGGACTTATCCGACTGCGCGCCCGGCCAGCACGGGAATCAGCGCCGCGCGGTACGCGGCCGAGCCGTGCAGGTCGCTGTTCAGCCCATCGGCCGCCACCGTGGCGCCGGCCAGTGCCCCGGCCGACCAGTGGCCCGCCAGCAAGGTTTCCAGCGACGTCACGCGGAACACGCCCGAGCCGCCGCCCGTGACGGCCACACGCACGCCCGCCGGGCCTTTGCTGACGAACACGCCGACCAGTGAAAAACGGCTGGCGGGTTGCACGAACTTCTGCCAGCCGGCCTTGTCGGGGATGGGGAAGCTGACCGCCGTGATGACCTCGTCTTCGGCCAATGCCGTGCCGTAGGGGCCGCTGAAGAAGTGGTCGGCGGCGATGGTGCGGCGGTCGGTGTGCACCGTGGCACCCAGGCCCAGCACGGCCGCGGGGTAGCAGGCCGCAGGGTCGTTGTTGGCCAGGCTGCCGCCCAGGGTGCCGCGGTTGCGCACGGCGCGGTCACCGATGCGGCCGGCCAGGTCGGCCAGGGCGGGGATGGCGGCTTGCAGGTCTTTCGACGCCGCCACCGTGGCGTGCGTGGTGCCGGCGCCAATGGTCACCTTGCCGCCCGCTACGGTGATGCCCTGGAGCTCGGCCAGCGCGCCCAGGTCGACCAGCGCGCTGGGGGCGGCCAGGCCCAGCTTCATCGACTGCAGCAGTGTCTGGCCGCCGGCGATGAGCTTGGCGTCGGCCGTGCCGGCGGCGCGCACCGCGTCGGCCAGGGTGCGGGGGGTGGCGTAGTTGAAGGCTTGCATGGCGGGTGTCTCCTGGACTTCAGCGTGCGGCCTGGATGGCTTGCCACACCGTGTGTGGCGTGGCGGGCATGGGCATGTCCTTCAGGCCCAGCGCGTGGCAGATGGCGTTGATGACGGCCGGCGGCGAGCCGATGGCTCCTGCCTCGCCGCAGCCCTTCACGCCCAGCGGGTTGTGCGTGCAGGGTGTGCCCTTGGCCGTTTCCACCGTGAAGCTGGGCAGGTCGCCGGCGCGCGGCATGGCGTAGTCCATGTAGCTGCCGGTGAGCAACTGGCCGCTGTCGGGGTCGTACACGCAGCCTTCCATCAGCGCCTGGCCGATGCCTTGCGCCAGGCCGCCGTGCACCTGGCCGTCGACGACCATGGGGTTGATGACGTTGCCGAAGTCGTCGCAGGCGGTGAAGCGTTCGATCTTCACGACACCGGTGGCCGGGTCGACCTCGACTTCGCAGACATAGCTGCCGGCCGGGTAGGTGAAGTTGCTGGGGTCGTAGAAGGCGTTTTCGTTGAGGCCGGGCTCGAGCTTGTCGTGCGGGAAGTTGTGCGGCACGTAGGCCGTGAGGCTGACCGTAGCGAACGGCACGCTCTTGTCGGTGCCGGCCACGCTGAAGGCACCGTACTCGAACACCACATCGGTGTCGGCGGCTTCCATCAGGTGCGCGGCGATCTTCTTGCCCTTGGCGATGACCTTGTCCAGCGCCTTGACGATGGCCGTGCCGCCCACGGCCAGGCTGCGGCTGCCGTAGGTGCCCATGCCGAACAGCACCTTGCCGGTGTCGCCGTGCTCGATGTTGATGTCTTCCATCGGGATGCCCAGGCGGTCGGCCACCACCTGCGCGAAGGTCGTCTCGTGGCCCTGGCCGTGGCTGTGGCTGCCGGTGAACACCGTCACCTTGCCGGTGGGGTGCACGCGCACCTCGCCGGCTTCGAACAGACCCGCGCGTGCGCCCAGGGCGCCGGCCACGCTGCTGGGGGCGATGCCGCAGGCCTCGATGTAGGCGCTGTAGCCCAGGCCGCGCTTCAGGCCCTTGGCTTCAGAGGCTGCCTGACGCGCAGGGAACCCCGCCACGTCGGCCAGCTCGATGGCGCGGCGCAAGGTGGCGTCGTAGTCGCCGATGTCGTAGGTCAGGCCCACCGGGCTGGCGTAGGGGAAGGTGGTGATGAAGTTGCGCCGGCGCAGTTCGGCCGGGTCGATGCGCAGTTCCCGCGCGGCCGTCTCGACGATGCGCTCGACGACATAGGTCGCCTCGGGCCGGCCGGCACCGCGGTAGGCGTCCACCGGCGCTGTGTTGGTGAACACGGCATTCACCGTGCACACGATCTTCGGCGTCTTGTACTGCCCGGCCAGCAACGTGGCGTACAGGATGGTGGGCACCGCCGTGCTGAAGGTGCTGAGGTAGGCGCCCAGGTTGGCCGTGGTGTCCACGCGCAGGCCCAGGAAGGTGCCGGCGGCGTCGAGGGCGAGCTCCACCGTGGTCAGGTGATCGCGGCCATGGGCGTCGGACAGAAACGCTTCGCTGCGCTCGGCCGTCCACTTGATGGGACGGCGCACTTGCTTGCTGGCCCAGACCAGCGCGGTTTCTTCGCCGTAGAGGAAGATCTTGCTGCCGAAGCCGCCGCCCACGTCGGGCGCCACCACGCGCATCTTGTGCTCGGGGATGCCGAGCACGAAGGCGCACATCAGCAGCCGTTCGACGTGCGGGTTCTGGTTGGCGACGTAGAGCAGGTAGCTGTCGTCGCTGGGGCTGTACACCGCGTTGGCCGCGCGCGGCTCGATGGCGTTGGGCACCAGCCGGTTGTTGCGGAAGGTGAGCCGGCTGACATGCGCCGCGCCGACGAAGGCGGCGTCGGTGCCGTCCTTGTCGCCGATCTGCCAGCGGTAGCAGCGGTTGTCGGGTGCGTCGTCGTGGACCTGTGAGGCCACGCTGTTGACGCTGGCCAGGTCGATGACGGCGGGCAGCACCTCGTACCCGACCTCGATCATCATCGCCGCGGCCTTGGCCTGCTCCAGCGTCTCGGCCACGACCAGCGCCACGCGGTCGCCCACGTAACGCACCTTGCCCCCCGCGTAACCCGCCAGCACCGGGTGCTTGGGCTCCTTCATCGGCGTGCCGTCGATGTTGTTGATGCCCCAGCCGCAGGGCAGGCCGCCTATTGTCTTGAAGTGCTCGCCGGTGTAGATGCCCAGCACGCCCGGGGCGGCTGCGGCGGTGGCGGTGGACAACGAGACGATCTTGGCGTGCGCATGCGGGCTGCGCAGGAAGAAGCCGTGGCTCTGGCCGTGCAGGGTGATGTCGTCGGTGTACTGGCCTACGCCGGTGAGGAAGCGCGCGTCCTCGCGGCGCACCACGCTCTGGCCGACGAACTGCTGGCGCGCGTTCATGCGGTCTCCTTCGCGGTGTTCATGGTGTTCATGGCAGAGGCACCTTGCTGCACGGCGCGCACGATGTTGTGGTACCCGGTGCAGCGGCAGAAGTTGCCTTCCAGGCCGTCGCGGATCTGTGTCTCGGTGCTGTGCGCGTGGTGCTGCACCAGGTCGATGGCACTCATCACCATGCCCGGGGTGCAGAAGCCGCACTGCAGGCCGTGGCACTGGTTGAAGGCGGTCTGCATGGGGTGCATCGTGCCGTCCGGGGCAGCAATGCCTTCGATGGTGGTCAGCACCCGTCCGGCGGCCTGCACCGCCAGCATCGAGCAGGCCTTCACCGCGCGGCCGTCGATGTGCACGGTGCAGGCGCCGCACTGGCCGGTGTCGCAGCCCACGTGGGTGCCTGTGAGGCGCAGGTCTTCACGGATGAATTCGGACAGCAGTGAATGGGGTGGCACATCGCGTGTCACGCTTTTGCCGTTCACGGTGAGGGTCAGCATGGCCATGCGAGATGTCTCCTGGTGGGCGTGTGGATGGGCCGACCGCAGTGGCGTTTGCGGCGGCCTGTGAGCATAGGCTTTCGCTGCCCTGCCGCATCAGGGAAACCGATGATCAGGCGGCCGCTGACGGGTGCCACGCAGCCTGAGGTGCGTGGTTGGCGCCGTTCACCGCTGCGGCGTATTCGGCCTCGACCGCGTCCACGATGCGGCCCCAGTCCAGCCGGCAGGCGGTCAGCCGGGCCTGCGCGCCCAGGGCGCGCGCGCGGGGCAGCTCTTCGGCCAGGCCGCGTGCGACGTCGCAGAAGGCCTCGCGGTCTTCCAGGCGCACCAGCAGGCCGTTGTCGCCGTGGCGCATGAGCTGGCCGGCGGCGGCGTAGTCGTAGCCGACCACCGCCAGCCCGCTGGCCATGGCTTCGGGCACGACGTTGCCGAAGGTCTCGGTCACGCTGGGGAACAGAAAGATGTCGGCTGAGGCGTAGTGCGTGGCCAGGTCGTCGCCGTGGCGCATGCCGGCAAACACTGCGCCCGGGCAGCGCTGGGCGAGCTGCGCGCGGTCGGGGCCGTCGCCCACCAGCACCAGCCGTGCGGCGGGTGCTGCCGTGCGCATGGACTCGAAGGCCGTGAGCAGCAGGTCCAGGTTCTTCTCGGCCGCCAGTCGGCCGACGCACAGCACCACGGGTGTGTTGCGCGCGGCGCCCCATTGGGCGCGCAACGCATCGCTGCGACGCGAGGGATCGAACTGGCGCGTGTCGACACCGCGTGACACCACCCGCAGACGCTTGAAGCCGCTGGCTGCGAGTTCACTGCGCAAGCCTTCCGTGGGCACCATGGTGCAGGCCGTGCGGTTATGGAACTTGCGCAGGTAGACCATGATCGGGCTGCGCAGCCAGGCGATGCCATAGTGGCGGCTGTAGGCATGGAAGTTGGTGCGGAAGTCGCTGACCACGGGCAGCCTCAGGTGCGTGGCCGCCTGCAGCGCCGACCAGCCCAGCGGGCCTTCGGTGACGACATGCACCACGTCGGGCCGGTGGGTTGTCCACAACTTCACGAGGGCGCGCTTGGACGGCAGCCCCATCTTGAGTTGCGGGTAACGCGGGATCGGCAGCCCGCGCATCAGCACGTGCAGCAGCCGGTCGCCGTCGTCGGCGCGGCCGGCGCTGTCGTGGCGGTCCTGGCGCGGGCGCACCAGCTGCAGCTCGTGGCCGCGGTCGTGCAGGCCGTCGACCACGCGGGCGATGGTGGCTGCCACGCCGTTGACTTCCGGCGGGTAGGTCTCGGTCACCACCGCCACGCGCAGGGAGCGCCGCGCGGGCCGCAGGCTGTCGACTGTGATGTTGTTGTCCTGCCCGAGGAGAAAGGCCATATCCCCGATGTTGCCGCCGCTTCGCAACAGTTCGATGACAACACGCTCTGGCATCGAAACGACACACAAACGTCACGCCATGTTCACGCGGCGCCGTCACAGTGCCGTCACGCGGAAAAGCGCCGCGCAGCCCATTCACAGCCCAAGGAGCGTGACGTTGAATCAATTCTTCAAGGCCCTAGAAGTGCAGCGCTGGGACGACCACCGCTACTACCACCACAGCCGCATCAACCAGACGCTGCATTTGATCAGCGCGCTGAGTTTCATCACCGCCTATGCGCTGCTGTTCGTCGACCCGGCGAGCGCGGCCCTGCTGGCCTGGGGTGTGTCGATGACGACCCGCCAGGCCGGGCACTTCTTCTTCGAGCCCAAGGGCTACGACCACGTCAACCAGGCCAGCCACGAGCACAAGGAAGAAATCAAGGTCGGCTACAACCTGCGCCGGAAAATTGTGCTGATGAGCGCCTGGGCGCTTGCGCCGGTGATGCTGTGGCTGGCGCCGACCATGGGCGGGCTGATCGAGCCGGCCGTGGGCCTGTCGGGCTACGTGCACGACGTGGGCATCGCCTGGCTGGCGCTGGGTGTGGGCGGCTTGTTGTTCCGCACCGTGCACCTGTTCTTCCTCTACGACGTGCAGACCGGGCTGGTGTGGGCGACGAAGATCATCACCGATCCCTTCCACGACGCCATGCTCTACTGGCGCGCCCCGCTGCACCTGCTGCGCGGCGAGTTGATCGACCCGATGCACCACGCCAAGCGCGGTTGAGGGGTGCGGGTGCGCGGCAGTCGGCAGACGCTGCCGCGCACCGCCCGGCCCTGGGCGTCCTCAGAAGCGATGCCGCAGCATCTCGCGCAGCAGGCCGCGCCGAATTGTCTGGTTGGTCAGCGCCGCGTCCTGCCACCACCAGCCGTCGGCCAGCATGGCCTGCGCCGCGGACACGAAGCGCTGGCACACGGCGTCGAAGTCGGCCTGCGTGTAGTTCAGGCTGAACACCATGCGCCCCGTGCCCACCCAGCTCAGCGCCAGGCCTTGCTGGCGCAGGTAGAACTGCAGCATCCAGTTGTAGCGGCTCGGCAGGGTGTAGCTGACGGTCCAGATGCTGGACAGGTTGGCCACCTGCACGGGCACGCCTGCGGCCAAGAGCCGCGCGTTGAGCTGGTTCGCGCGGCCATCCCACACGGCATCCAGGTCGGCGTACATCGCCTGCACCGGTTCGCTGTGCAGGCGTTCCAGAAAGACCTGCATCGCACCCATCACGTAAGGGTGGGCGTTGAAGGTGCCGCGGGCGAAGCAGATGTCGGCCGGGCGGTCTTCGCGGAAGCGTTTCATCCATTCGCGCTTGCCACACACCACACCCACCGGCAGGCCGCCGCCCAGCGTCTTGCCGTAGGTGACGAGGTCGGCCTGGACGCCGAAGTACGCCTGCGCGCCGCCCGGTGCCAGGCGAAAGCCGACGAAGACTTCGTCGAAGATCAGCGCGATGCCACGTGCCGTGCAGACCTCGCGCAGCTTCTGCAGCCACGCGGTGTAAGCAGCGCGGTCGAAGTGGGCGCGGCGGCCGCTGTCCATCAGCGCGCTGTCGCCCGGCGCGGCCTTGTTGGGGTGCAGGGCCTGCAGGGGATTGACCAGAACGCAGGCGATGTCGCGCCGCTTGCGCAGCACGCGCAGGGTGGCCTCGTCCATCTCTTTCAGCGTGTAGGTGTGGCCCGGCGGCAGCGGGTTGCCGGGGCCGGGCTGCACGTCTTCCCACCAGCCGTGGTACGCGCCGGAGAAGCGCACCAGGTACTTGCGCCGTGTGTGGTACCGCGCCAGGCGCACGGCCTGCATCACGGCCTCGGTGCCGCTCATGTGGAAGGACACCTCGTCCAGCCCAGAGATGCGCTTGAGCTGCTCGACGTTCCAGGCCACGGCCGGGTGGTAGCTGCCCAGCACGGGGCCCAGGGCGGCGGCGCGTTCGGCGCCCTCGCTGATGCAGGCCTTGTAGAAGTCGTTGCCGAAGACGTTGAC
>JANNWL010000091.1:0-1614 GCA_031414735.1 Burkholderiales bacterium
GTTGAGCGGCGCGAAGCGCTGTGCGCCGGTGCCCGCGCCGCCGCGGCCGTCGGCGATGCGGTAGGTGCCTGCCGCATGCCAGGTCATGCGCACGAAGAAGGGGCCGTAGTGGCCGTAGTCGGCCGGCCACCAGTCTTGCGAGTCGGTCATCAGCGCCGTCAGGTCGGCGACCACGGCGTCCAGGTCCAGCGTCTTGAACTCGGCGGCGTAGTCGAAGCCCGCGTCCATCGGGTCGGACTTGGACGACTGCTGGTGCAGCATCTTCAGGTTCAGCTGCTGCGGCCACCAAGTCGCGTTGCTGGGCTTGCCAGAAACGGTGTGGCTGCCTGCGCCGGCAGCGAAGGGGCATTTGGATTCGGTGGTCATGGCGGGTCCTTGTGGGGGTGGTCGGTGCTGAGGACTCTAGGCCTGGAAGGTGCGGCCATCCATCACATCTTGTTTATGGCACCGATAGCGCGGCCCGGTGCGACGCGCCCAATCCGGCCTGCGTCAGCGCAAAGCCCGCGCACAGCGGGGCGATGGGTCCGTTCGTAGACTCGCAGCATGTTATTGACTGACCTGCTTCCGCGCGCCACTTTCCTGGGCCTGCTCGTCGCCATCCAGCCCGTCGCCCAGGCCGATGCGTCGCGCATCGACTGGCAGGCCGTCGGCAACTTCAGCATCGCGCGCACCGAGACCACGGTGGCGCAGTTCCGCCGCTTCGCCGAGGCCACCCGCACGCAAACACGTGCCGAACGGGAAGGCGGCGGCCAGGCGTTCGAGGCCGGCTGGACCAAGAAGCCGGGCTGGACCTGGCGCACACCTTTCGGCGGCGGCAAGGCCGCGGCCGATGCCGAGCCTGCCGTGCACATCAGCTTCGACGAAGCCCAGGCCTTCTGCCGCTGGGCTGGCGGGCAGCTGCCCAGCGACGCGCAATGGGTGGCGGCTGCATACACCGAGCAACGCGCCGCGCCGCCCGCGCCCTGGGTGCGCGGCCGCACCTACGCCTATCCGACAGGCGACCAGCCGACGGGCGCGCAGTGCCTGGACGACTGCGGCCCGGCCGCCCGCGCACGCGCCATCGCACACGGCGCCCGGCTGCTGCGCGGCCACGGCCATGCGCTTGCCGCCGCCACGCCAGCCGGCGTGAACGGCCTGCACGACATGGGCGCCAACGCCTGGGAGTGGGTCGACGAGCCGGCAGGCGCCAGCGGCAACACCGAACGCCGCACGCGAGGCGGATCGTGGTGGTACGGCCAGGCGCAGATACGTGCCGACTACCTGCAATCCAAGCCGGCCGACACCACCGTCGTGTACATCGGCTTTCGCTGCGCGCGCGCAGCCCTTTGAATCGAGGAGACAGTCGCATGTTCAACCGCCGCCACTTCCTTGGCGCCAGTCTGGCGCTGCCCACCGTGCCTGTCTGGGCTGCCGCCGATGGGGAGGCCGCCGCGCTGCTGCGCGAAGGCGGCGTGGTGCTGGCCATGCGCCACACGCTGGCGCCGGGCACTTTCGACCCGCCGCAGTTCAAGCCGGGTGACTGCAGCACGCAGCGCAACCTCAGCGACGAAGGCCGCGCCCAGGCCCGGCGCATCGGCGAGTGGTTCAAGGCGCGGGCTCTGCAGCCCAGCCGTG
>JANNWL010000092.1:0-2524 GCA_031414735.1 Burkholderiales bacterium
CTTCGACCTGACCGTGCCCGGCCGCCCCGACAGCAGCGTGATGGACTGGTTCGCTTGCCAAGGCTTCGTCTGCTGGTGCGTGGACATGGAAGGTTACGGCCGCAGCGCCAAGCACCGCGACATCTATTGCGACATCAACAATGGCGCGGCCGACCTGGCCGCCGCCACCGACTACATCTTTGCCACCCGTGGCGTGCGCAGCTTCCTCACCTACGGCATCAGCAGCGGCGCGCTGCGTGCGGCGCTGTTTGCGCAGAACCACCCGGAACGCGTCAAGCGCCTGGCGCTGGATGCGTTCGTGTGGACCGGCGAGGGCGCTCCGACGCTGGAACAACGCCGCAAGAAGCTGCCCGAATTCATCGCCACCAAGCGCCGGCCGATCGATCGCGCCTTCGTGCGCAGCATCTTCTCGCGCGACCACGCCGACTGCGCCGATGCCAACACGGTAGAAGCCTTCGCCGACGCGATCCTGGCGCTGGACGACAGCATGCCCAACGGCACCTACATCGACATGTGCAGCAAGCTGCCGGTGGTCGACCCGCTGAAGATCACCGTGCCCACGCTGGTGCTGCGCGGCCAGTTCGACGGCATTGCCGGCATCGACGACCTCTTGAGCTTCTTCAAGCATCTTCCGCACCCGGACAAGCAGTTCACCGTGCTCAACGGCATCAGCCACGCCAGCTTCCAGCAGAAGAATTACAGAATGGTCTACCAGATCCTGCATGCGTACTTCACGCAGCCGGAACCGGCCTACACGGACTACGCGGACTGCCCGGCACTCTGACGCAGCGGCTCCCAGGCGCAAGCGGCCCGCAAGATGCGTGGTTGCAGCGCCTGATGGCTTCGGCAATGCCGTGAGTTCGACGGCGGGACGCGGCAGAATCCGGCGATGAAACCCCGGGCTCCAAATCAAGTCCCCAGCAAGGCACAGGCCACCGAACTGCGCGAACGGTTGCGTGGGCTGGCGCCCGTGCCCGCCGAGATGATGCGCCAGGTCATGCGCCTGCATGCCCAGGGCGACCGCCTGATGTCGGCCCAGTGGTTGTTGCAGGCAGCGCGGCAGGCGCCTGACCACCCCGAGGTGCTGTTGTGGCAGGGGCTGGGCCATGTCGAGGAAGGCGCCTGGCCGCTGGCCGTGCAGGCGCTGGGCCGCGCCGCCGCGCAGCGCAGCGGTGACATCCGGCTGTGGTCGATGCTGGCATCGGCGCAGGGCAACGACGGCGACGCCGCCAGCGCCCGGCAAAGCCTGGGTCACGCCGCAGGTTGCGCACGCAGTGCCGGCGACTGGCTGAACCTCAGCATCGAATGCGACCGGCAGGGCTTCTACGAGGACGCACTGCAGGCTGCCGACGCGGCTGTCCGGCTGCAGCCGAACTCGGTCGCCGGCCGGCTGCAGCGGTCGCGCTGCAACAAGGCGCTGGGCCACGCCGAAGCGGCGGCGGCAGACTGCCGCAGGCTGATCGCTGCAGGCCAGGAAACTGCACGCGCCTGGTTTTCATTGGTCGACCTGAAGACCGTGCCGTTGACCGGACCCGAATTGCGGCAACTCGAAGCCGCCGCCTTGCGCGCTGGTCTCTCCGCCGTCGAACGGCAGATGGTGGACTTTGCATTCGGCAAGGCGCTGGAGGACGCCGGCGACTTCGAAGGCGCGCTGGCGGTGTTCAGTCGTGCCAACGATGCGGTGCGTGCCGCCGTGCCTTGGGACAGCGCCGCCTTCGCGCGGCGTGTGGACGACATCCGCAGAGCCTTCGAGCACGGCCCGGTGGCGCATGCCGCGCCCCAGGGCCGCGAGGTGATCTTCATCGTGGGACTGCCGCGTTCTGGCAGCACGCTGGTCGAGCAGGTGCTGGCTGCCCACCCGGCCGTCGAAGGCGCCAGCGAACTGCCTTACCTGCACCAGGTCATCGACGCCGAGTCACGCCGCCGCGGCCGGCCCTTTCCGGCCTGGGTGGGCGAGGCTGCGGCGCAGGACTGGACGCGGCTGGGCCAGCACTACCTGCGGCTGAGTGCGCGCTGGCGCCTGCACAAGCCGACCGCCACCGACAAGTTGCCGGACAACTGGCTGTATGTGGGCGCCATCCGCGCGATGCTGCCCGAGGCCCGCATCATCGACTGCCGGCGCGACGCGCTGGAGACCTGTTGGTCCTGCTACAAGCAGCTCTTCGGGCCGGGGCTGGCCAACTTCAGCTATGGCTTCGACAGCCTGGCGCAGTACGGGCAGGCCTGTGAGCAACTGGGCGACCTGTGGGCGCGTCAGCATCCGCAGCATGTCCGCCTACAGGGCTATGAAGCGCTGGTCGCCGAGCCGGAGCCGCAGATTCGCGAACTGCTGGCGTTCTGCGGGCTGCCCTTCGACAGCGCTTGCCTGGCGTTCCAGAACGCCCGGCGCGCCATCCGCACGCCCAGCGCCCTGCAGGTGCGCCTGCCGATGAACAAGGCCTCGACGCCCGCTGCACCCTTCGGCGCGCTGCTGCAGCCGCTGCGTGCCGCGCTGGAACAGGCAAGGCAAAGAAAAACAGCCTGA
>JANNWL010000093.1:0-8737 GCA_031414735.1 Burkholderiales bacterium
CGCAGCGTGGGCGGTGTCAGCCGGGTTTCCTGCCCGCATTCCGGGCAGTAGGGGCGCCGCTCGGGCACGAACGGCGCCGCGCAGTTCAGGCAGGCCGGCGGCGACGTGTTCGAGGCCATGCCGTTCACGGGCCTGTGGATGGCGGGGCGGGTGGCAAGCGCTCGGCGACCTTGTCGCGCAGCATCAGCGCCAGCGCGCGGCGGTCGGCATGGGCCGTACCGTGCGCAGGCAGCAGCTCGATGTGGACCCGCAGGCCGCTGGCCGTCGCCACGCGCCAAAGGCTTTGCAACAGCGAGGTGTCGCCGATGTATTCGACCGCCGGACTGAAGGCATGGCGGTCATCGGCATAGCGCAAGACAGCCGGCTGGATCGGGGTTTGCGTGGCGATGGCCGCCTGCATCAGGTTGGCGTGGAAAGGCAGCACCTCGGGGCCCGTGCCGGTGGTGCCTTCAGGGAACACCGCCACCGTGTCGCCGGCGCGCAGCGATTCGGCCATGGCGTGCACGACACGCACCGCGTCGCGCTTGCGTTCGCGCTCGATGAACAAGGTGCCCGCACCGCGGATCAACCAGCCCAGCAGCGGCCACTTCAGCACGTCGGCCTTGGACACGAAGCGGGCGTGCGGCACAGCGGCATGCAGGGCGGCGATGTCGAGCCAGGACACGTGGTTGGCCACCAGCAGGTTCGCACCCGGCCGCGGCGTGCCCTGCACGTCCAGCGTCAAGCCCAGGTGGCGCAGCACGCCGGCTGACCACCAACGGATGCGTTCGTGGCGACCGGCTGCATCCAGCGCCGGGAAGCGCAGCATCACCGCCATGCCGTGCAGCACATGCACCACCGATCGCAGCACGCGCCACAGCCCGCGCAGTTGCAACACCAGGCGCATCAGCCGTGCAGTTTGTCGTAGGCCAGCGTGCCGGCGACCAGCGTGGCGCGCACCCGGCCGGGCAGCAGCATGCCGGTGGAGGCGAAGGCGAAGGGCGTGTGCTTGCCCTGGCTGGCGAGCTCGCCGGGGGACACGGTCCACTCGGCAACCGGGTCGTAGACGCAGACGTCAGCGACGCCGCCGTCGACCAGCCGCCCGGCACTGCCGGACAAGGACCCCAGCGCGTCGCCCAGCACGCGCACCGGGTCCACGGTGACGCGGGCCAGCGTCTGCGCCAGCGGCAAGCGGCTGTCCTGCCCCCAGCGCAGCGCCAGGCTGAGCAGCAGTTCCAGTCCCGTGGCGCCGGGTTCGGCCTCGCCAAAGGGCAGGTTCTTCATGTCGTCGGCCACGGGGTTGTGGTCGGAGACCAGTGCGTCGATGGTGCCGTCGGCCAGCGCGGCACGCAGCGCGTCGCGGTCGGCACCCTGGCGCAGCGGCGGCGTCAGGCGCATGTCGGGGTTGAAGTAGCCGATGTCGACATCGGTCAGGTGCAGCGAATTGATGTTCACGTCGGCCGTGACGGGCAGTCCCTCGGCCTTGGCTGCGCGCAGCAGCGCCACCGCGGCGGCGCTGGACACGCGGCACACATGCACGCGCGCCCGCGTGGCCCGCACCAGTTCAAGCAAGGTCTGCAGCGCGATGGTCTCGGCCTGCACCGGCACGCCGGACAAGCCCAGCCTTGTCGCCATGGCGCCACTGGCGGCCACGCCGCCGCCCAGCCAGGCGTCCAGCGGGCGCAGCCACACGGTGTAGCCGAAGGTGGCGGCGTACTGCAGCGCGCGCAGCAGCACCAGGGTGTCGCGCACAGGGGCGTCGACCTGCGAAAAACCGACGCAGCCGGCCTCGGTGAGCTCGGCCATCTCGGTCAGCGCCGTGCCTTGCAGGCCACGCGTGAGCGCGCCCAGCGGGAAGACGCGGCAGCGCGACAGCTTGCGCGCGCGGAATTTCAGCATCTCGACCAGGCCGGGCTCGTCCAGCACGGGGTCGGTGTCGGGCTGGCAGACCAGGCTGGTGACGCCGCCGGCGGCCGCCGCGGCGAGCTCGCTCTCCAGCATGCCTTCGTGCTCTTGCCCGGGCTCGCGCAGGCGGGCGGCCAGGTCGACCAGGCCCGGCATGACGACCAGGCCGGTGGCGTCGATGTCGCGGTCGGCGGTGAAGTCACCCACCGCGCCGATGCCGACGATGCGGCCCGAGGCGATGGTCAGATCAGTCACCTCGTCGCGGCCCGAGGCGGGGTCGATGACACGGCCGTTCCGGATGACGATCTTCACGCCTGATTCCCCGCAATCGTGCTCATCACCGCCATGCGCACCGCGATGCCGAAGGTGACCTGCGGCAGGATCACGCTGTGCGTGCCGTCGGCCACGGCGCTGTCGATTTCCACGCCGCGGTTGATGGGGCCGGGGTGCATGACGATGGCGTCGGGCGCGGCCAGGGCCAGCTTCTCGGGCGTCAGGCCGTAGCGCTTGGCGAACTCGCCGGCGCTGGGAAGCATGGCGCCGCTCATGCGTTCGTTCTGCAGGCGCAGCATGATGATCACGTCGGCACCGCGGATGCCCTCGGCCATGTCGTGGCACACGCGCACGCCCATCTGCGCCAGGTCGCCGGGCACCAGCGTCTTGGGGCCGACGGCGCGGATCTCGGGCACGCCCAGGGTGGTGAGTGCATGGATGTCCGACCGCGCCACGCGCGAATGGACGATGTCGCCGACGATGGCCACCGTGAGCTTCGTGAAGTCCTTCTTGAAGTGGCGGATGGTGTACATGTCCAGCAGCCCCTGCGTGGGGTGGGCATGGCGCCCGTCGCCGGCGTTCACCACGTGCACGTGCGGCGCGACATGCTGGGCGATGAGGTAGGGCGCGCCGCTCTCGGCATGGCGCACGATGAACATGTCGGCATGCATGGCCGACAGGTTGGCGATGGTGTCGAGCAGGCTCTCGCCCTTGGCCGTCGAGCTTCTTGTGATGTCGAGGTTGATGACGTCGGCCGAAAGCCGCTTCGCCGCGATCTCGAAGGTGGTGCGCGTGCGCGTGCTGTTCTCGAAGAACAGGTTGAACACGCTCTTGCCGCGCAGCAGCGGCACTTTCTTCACGTCGCGGTCGTTGACGCTGAGGAAGGTGCCTGCGGTGTCCAGGATCTGCGTCAACACCGCCTTGGGCAGGCCTTCGATGGACAGCAGGTGGATCAGCTCACCATGGGCGTTGAGCTGCGGGTTGCGGCGCATGCGCATCAGGTCCGCTCCCCGCCGGCTGAGCGCACTGCGAAGCTGAAGGCGCCATCGTCAGCACGCGCAAGCGACAGGCGTTGAGACGCAGGCAGGGCGATGCGCGCGGCGGCATAGGCAGCAGCCATGGGCAGCTCGCGCCCGCCGCGGTCCACCAGCACCGCCAACTGCACACTGGCGGGCCGGCCGAAATCGAACAATTCGTTCACCACGGCGCGGATGGTGCGGCCGGTGAAGAGCACGTCGTCGATCAGCACGATGTGGCTGCCTTCGATGGCGAACGGCAGCTGCGTGGGGTCGGTGCCGGCGGCCAAGCCGCGGGCACTGAAGTCGTCGCGGTGCAGCGTGCTGGAGATGACGCCATGCGCACCGGGCAGGCCCAGGTCGCGCTGCAGCCGCTCGGCCAGCCAGGCCCCGCCCGACCAGATGCCCACCAGCACGCCGCCGGGCGGCAGCAGGCGGCGCACGCCGTCGGCCAGTTCGGTGTACAGCGCCTCCGCGTCAAGCTGCAGCATGGGTGGCGGCGTCGTGCAACTGGTTGAAGAACTGGGTCAGGATGATGGCCGCGCTTTCGGCGTCGGCGTCGGCGTCCCCCGCACCCGAGGCCAGCGCCTCGGTCGTGGTGTAGCGCTCGTCCACCTCGTGCACCGGCAGCCTGAAGCGGCCGTGCAGCTGGCGCGCAAAGCGGCGTGCGCGCAGGGTGTTCTCGTGCGCGGCGCCGTCGGGGTGGAAAGGCACGCCCACCACCAGCGCGGCGGGCTGCCATTCCTGGATGAGCTTGCCGATGGCATCGAAATGCTGGGTGCCCACCACCTGAACCGTGCAACGCGCCTGGCCCCGCCCCAGCAGCGCATTGCCGCTGGCCACACCGATGCGGCGGGTGCCGAAATCGAACGCAAGACAGGACTGCGGCTGGGCGCGGCCGCCCTCAAGCATGGCCCGCCTCTTGCGACAGCATGCGCGGGTCGAAGCCCAGCAGAGAAACCGCCTTGTCATAGCGCTGCGCGATGGGCGTGTCGAAGATGATGGCCGGGTCGGCGTCCACCGTCAGCCAGCCGTTGCGGCCGAGTTCGTCTTCCAGCTGGCCGGGCTGCCAGCCGCTGTAGCCCAGCGTGATGAGCACCTTCTTCGGCCCGCTGCCGCCTGCCAGGGCTTCGAGCACGTCCTTGCTGGTGGTCATCTCCAGGCCGCCGCGCACCGACATGGTGGAGTTGTACGGCCCCGTGCCGTCAAGCTGCTTTTCGTGCAGCACGAAGCCGCGCTCGGTCTGCACCGGGCCGCCGTAGTAGACCGGCTGGTCGGCCAGTTCCTGGCTGTCGAGGCTGATTTCGACCTTCTCGAACAGGTTGCGCAGGTTGATGTCGATGGGCTTGTTGATGACCAGCCCCAGCGCGCCGCGCTCGGTGTGTTCGCACAGGTAGACCACCGAACCGGCGAAGTTGTCGTCGGCCATGCCGGGCATGGCAATCAGGAACTGATTGGTCAAGTCGATGCGTGCTGCGGAGGCCATACGCGCATTTTATTCCGGCGCGACACTTTCGCGACAAACTACCCGGCATGAACAAACCCTTCGACCGTGCGCTGGTCTGGCTGCGCCGCGATCTGCGCACCGACGACCACGCCGCCCTGCACCACGCCCTGCGCTCGGCGCGCCAGGTGTGGTGCTGCTTTGTGTTCGACCGCGACATCCTGGACCCCTTGCCGCGCCGCGACCGGCGGGTGGAGTTCATCCGCGACAGCCTGGTCGGCGTCGACGCCGAACTGCGCGCGCTGGCCGCGTCGCACGGCGTCGAAGGCGCGCGGCTGATCGTGCGCCACGGCTGGGCCCATGAAGACGTGCCGCAACTGGCCGCCGCGCTGGGCGTGCAGGCCGTCTACGCCAGCCACGACGACGAGCCCGACGCGCTGGCACGTGATGCCCGTGTGCGTGGCCTGCTGGCCGACGCGGGGGTCGCCTTGCACACCATGAAGGACCACGTGGTCTTCGAGCGCAGCGAGGTGCTGACGATGGGCGGCGGGCCGTTCAGCGTCTTCACGCCCTACAAGAACGCCTGGCTGAAGCGGCTGCGTGACAGCGACCTGCACGGCCACGCGATCGCCCGTCACGAGATCGCTCATCACGCGGGCGCGCTGGCGCCGGTGCCGCTGGGCACGGCCTACCCGGCTGTGCCGACGCTGGCAGAGATCGGTTTTCAGGCGACCAACCTGCACACCCTGAAGCTGCCCACGGGCCCGGCCGGGGCGGCGGAGCTGCTGGACGACTTTCTCGAGCGCATCGACGACTATGACGACACGCGCAACTTTCCCGCCATCAAGGGCCCCAGCTACCTGAGCACGCACCTGCGCTTCGGCACCGTGTCCATCCGCCAACTGGCGCGCGAGGCCCACAACCGCGTCCAGGCCGGGTCGCGCGGCGCCGAGGTCTGGCTGTCCGAGCTGATCTGGCGCGACTTCTACCACCAGGTGCTGCACCACCACCCGCGCGTCGTGGGCCACGCCTTCAAGCCGGCCTACGACCGCATCAAGTGGGAACACGGCAAACACGGCGACGAGCTGTTCGCTGCCTGGTGCGAAGGCCGCACCGGCTACCCGCTGGTCGACGCGGCCATGCACCAGATCAACCAGACCGGCTACATGCACAACCGCCTGCGCATGGTGGTGGCCAGTTTTTTGACCAAGGACCTGGGCCTGGACTGGCGCCGCGGCGAGGCGTACTTCGCGCTGCACCTGAATGACTTCGACCTCGCCGCCAACAACGGCGGTTGGCAGTGGGCGGCCAGCAGCGGCTGCGACGCGCAGCCCTACTTTCGCATCTTCAACCCCACCAACCAGAGCGAGAAGTTCGACCCGGACGGCCGCTTCATCCGCCGCTACCTGCCGCAACTGGCCGCCCTGCCGGACAAGCTGATCCACGCGCCCTGGCTGGCCCGGCCGCTGGACCTGCAAGCCGCCGGCGTGGTGCTGGGGCACGACTACCCGCGTCCGGTGGTGGACCATGCGGCGGCGCGCGAGCAAACGCTGCAGCGCTATGCGGTGGTGAAGTCGGATGCGGCCGGACCGGGCTGACTGCAGCGCGCAACCATTCCGCGGGCGGAAGAATCGCGACTTTTCGTTCGCAGGCGTATAGTCTTGAGGAGAGCCCGCCATGAACGCCGTCCTGCAACCCACGCACGCGCGAGTCGACCTGCAATCCGCAGCCGCCGGCGAGGCCGCGCTGCGCACCTTCTGGCGGCTGGCCGAGGCCTGGGGCCTGAGCACGGCCGAGCAACTGACGCTGTTGGGTGTGGGCAAAACCACGCTGTACCAGTGGAAGCAGGGCCGCGTGGGCGTGCTGGACCGGCACGTGCTGGAACGGCTGTCCTACCTGTTCGGCATCTACGCCGCGTTGCAGGTGCTGCTGCCCGTGCCCGAGCGGGCCAACGAGTGGATTCGCAAGCCCAATGCCGCGCCGTTCCTGAACGGCAGCTCGGCGCTGGACCGCATGCGGGGCGGCCAGGTGGCTGACTTGTTCGTGGTGCGCCAGTATCTCGACGCACAGCGCGGCGCCAAGGCCTGAACACGCGCCTGATGCCGGTCCGGCCCGCAGACATCCCCGTCGCAGACCTCGAATGGTTGCCCTGCCACCGCCTGGTGGCCAGCCGCTTCCCCACGGTCGGCCTGTACGACAGCATCGCGCAGCCCGAAGACCTGGAGGTGGTGTTTGCCATCGAAGCGCTGACCAACCCGCGCCTGCGGCAGGAAATGGGCGCGCTGTCGCTGGTACCGGCGGCAGACCGGGTCACCGGCCCCGGTGCCACCCTGGTGATGGCCGCCTTCACCCACCTGAACCCGGAAGGCTCGCGTTTCAGCGACGGTTCTTGCGGCGTGTACTACGCCGCCGACACGCTGGACACGGCGATTGCCGAGGTCAGCCACCACCGCGCCCGCTTCCTGGCGCGCACGGCCGAACCGGCGATCGACATCGACCTGCGCTGGATCAAGGCCGATCTGCGTGCGTCGGCCCACGACATCCGCGCCGGCGCCATGCCCGGTGCCGCAGCAGCGACCCTGGCCGATGTCTACCACCCCGACCACTACGGCGCCAGCCAGGCGCTGGGCCGCGTCTTGCGCGAGTCGGGCAGTTCGACCCTGGCCTTTGACAGCGTGCGCCACCCGGGGGGCCAGTGCGTGGCGGTGTTCGTGCCGCGTGTGCTGTCACGCGCCCGGGCCGCGGGCCACCTGGGCATGCACTGGGACGGGCGGACAATCACGCACTGGTTTGAAAAACGCGAACCGCACTCCCTTCAACCTTGAGTCATCCCCTATGCCCAGCCTGTCTGCCGCAAAGCGTTCCAGAGCCTTTCGAGTCATCGTTTGCACACTCCTGGCCACCGCCGCCTGGCCCGCGACCACTTGGGCGCAGGCCTGGCCGACGGCCAAGCCCATCCGCTTGGTCATCCCCTTCCCGGCGGGCGGCGCCACCGACATCATCGGCCGCACCCTGGCCCAGAGCCTGTCCACAGCGCTCGGCCAGCAGGTGGTGGTGGACAACAGGCCGGGGGCCGGCGGCACCATCGGCGCCGACATGGTGGCCAAGGCCGCGCCGGACGGCTACACGCTGGTGATGGCCACCAGTTCCACCCACTCCATCGGCCCGGCGCTGAACGCCAAGATGCCCTACGACGCGTTCAAGGACTTCGCGCCGGTTTCGCACGTGGCCAACGCGCCCAGCGTGCTGGTGGTGGGCAAGGACTCGCCGGCCGCCAGCGCGCAGGACCTGATCAAACTCATCAAGGCCCACCCGGGCAAGTACAACTTCGGCTCCAGCGGCATCGGCACCTACCCGCACCTGGCCGCCGAGATGCTGAAGTGGCGGGCCGGCGGCCTGTTCGTGGTGCACATCCCGTACCGCGGCACGGGGCTGGTCGTCACCGACCTGATCGCCGGACAGATCGCCTTCCTGATGGACAGCGTGGTCTCGGCGCAGCCGCACATCAGCGGCGGGCGGGTGCGGCCGCTGGCGGTGTCGGGCTCGCGCCGGCTGGCCAGCATGCCCACGGTACCCACCTTCACCGAGATAGGTGTGGCCGGCATGGAGTTCAGCAACTGGTTCGGGGTCTTCGCCCCGGCCGGCACGCCGCCCGAGATCGTGCAGCGCCTGAACCGCGAGTTCAACACCCTGCTGCGTTCACCCGACGTGATCGACAAGCTCAGCAAGGCCGGTGCCGAAGTGGCCGGCGGCACGCCCGAGCAATTCGCCAGGACCTACCGCGACGAGAACGAAAGCTGGAAGGCCGTCATCAAGCGCGCCAACATCAAGGCCGACTAGCCGAATTGAGGCCGGGTGAAGTCCAGCGGCCGCGCGGCGTTCAGCCCGCAGCCGAAAAGCGCGCCAGGATGGAGGCGTGGCGGCGCGGCCAGCTTTCCAGCGCGCTGCCCTCGTCGTTGAAGACCTTGTTCACGAAGGCCAGCGACAACTCCTTGGTGGCAGCCTTGACCTGCGGGTTCAGCGCCACGCCGCCCGTGCCGGCGCGGTCGGTGAACATGCTGTGCGAGCCGCCCTCGAACACCGCCAGCCATTTGGCTGCGCTGCCCGTGGCGTCGAAGAT
>JANNWL010000094.1:0-1796 GCA_031414735.1 Burkholderiales bacterium
TTCCAGCGCCTGAACCCGTGGCGCCATGCTGCGCTGGCCAAGGCCGTGGGCCGGGCGCGCGGCCACCGCCGCGACATCGTCGAGCGCGTGCAGAAGGATGTCGAGCGTGCTTTCGGGCAGCACAAGATCAAGGTGCAGGTGTCGGGCCGCGAAAAGACCGTGCACTCCGTGTACCGCAAGATGCGCGAAAAGCACGCCGGCTTTGCGCAAGTCAACGACATCTTCGGCTTCCGCATCGTCGTGCCCACGCTGACCGACTGCTACGTCTCGCTCGGTGTGCTGCACCAGCTCTACAAGCCGGTGCCTGGGCGCTTCAAGGACTACATCGCCATCCCCAAGGCCAACGGCTACCAGAGCCTGCACACCACCCTGGTCAGCCCGCTGGGCACGGCGGTGGAATTCCAGGTGCGCACCGACGCCATGCACGCGGTGGCTGAAAAAGGCATTGCCGCGCACTGGCTTTACAAGTCGGGCGACAAGACCAAGGACACCGCCGACGCGCAGCGTCTGTCGGCGATGTGGCTGCAAAGCCTGATGGACATCCAGGACGAGACGCGCGACGCGGCGGAGTTCCTGGAGCACGTCAAGATCGACCTCTACCCCGACGCGGTCTACGTCTTCACGCCGCGCAGCAAGATCCTGGCCCTGCCGCGGGGTGCCACGGTGGTGGACTTCGCCTACGCCATCCACTCCGATGTCGGCGACCACACCGTGGCGGCCAAGGTCAACGGCGACCCGGTGGCACTGCGCGCCGAGCTGAAGAGCGGCGACGTGGTCGAAGTCATCACCGCCCCGGGCGCACGGCCCAACCCGGCCTGGTTGTCGATGGTGCGCACGGGGCGCGCGCGCTCCAAGATCAGGCACTACCTGAAGAACATGGAGGCCGAGGAGTCGCGCGACCTGGGCGAGAAGATGCTGGCCCAGGCGATGCGCTCAGAAGGCCTGGTGCTGCCCTCATCAGACCCCGCCGATGCTGTCGCCACCGCGCTGTGGCTGCAGCTGACACGCTGGAGCGGCACGCGCAACCGCGGCGAACTGCTCGTCGACATCGGGCTGGGCCGCAAGATCGCGGTCATCGTGGCCAAGCGGCTGGCGCAGATGATGGCTGAGCGCGGCATCAAGCCCGACGCCGTGACGCTGACCCTGGGCCGCTACGGACACGACGACAACGCGCCGACGCAAGGCGTGGTGTTCATCGACGGCAGCGAAGGCGCCTCGGTGCGCCTGGCACCCTGCTGCCGGCCGATTCCTGGCGATCCCATCGTCGGCTACCTCGGCCGCGGCGAAGGCCTGCTCGTTCACGCGGCCGATTGCCCCACCGGCAAGCGCCTGTTCGAACGCGACAGCGAACGCTGGATGCAGGTCGAGTGGGCCGATGAACTCGTCCGCCCCTTCGAGACGCAACTCTTCGTGCTGGTGAAGAACGGCAAGGGCGTGCTGGCCCAGGTGGCTGCTGCCATCAGCAGCGCCGGCGGCGACATCACCCACCTGGGCATGGACGCCGAACCGGCCGAATCGTCGGTTGAATTGCGCCTGCTGGTGAGCGTTCGCGACCGGGTGCACCTGGCCGAGGTGACGCGCATCCTGGGGCGCGCGCCCGTGGTGCAGCGCGTGTCGCGCAGCAAGTCGGTCTAGGGCCCGACTGCGGGCGGCTCAGGCGCCGGGTAGCGGACGCTGACCACCTCGATGCGCTCCAGGCCCGCCGGTGTGACGAGTTGCACCTCGTCGCCCTCATGCGCCTTCAGCAGCGCGCGTGCGATCGGCGACACCCAGCTCACCTCGCCATTCAGGCTGTC
>JANNWL010000095.1:0-4443 GCA_031414735.1 Burkholderiales bacterium
CCTGGGAAGATTGACGGCCTGTGGGCGGCTTTCGAGCAGGCGGATGCCTCGACAACGCGCAAGTACGGCGGCACCGGTCTCGGGCTGGCCATCACGCGGCGGCTGGCGGGGCTGATGGGCGGGCAGGCGGGTGCCGACAGCGTGCCGGGCCACGGCAGCCGCTTCTGGTTCACCGCCCGCGTGGGCCGCGGGCAAGGCGCCATGCCCGACGCTGACGCCGACAGGGTGGCCGCCCGGCCCGCGCCCGCGCTGTCCGAACTGCGCCGCCTGCACGGCGGGGCCCGGCTGCTGCTGGCCGAGGACAACGAGGTCAACCGCGAAGTCGCGGTCGAGTTGCTGCACGGCGCCGGGCTGGCTGTCGATGTCGCCGTCGATGGCCGCATGGCGCTCGAGATGGCGCACACGCAGGCTTACCGGCTGGTGCTGATGGACATGCAGATGCCACGCATGGACGGGCTCGAGGCCACGCGTGCCATCCGCGCCCTGCCGGGCTGGGCCCACACCCCCATCCTGGCCATGACCGCCAACGCCTTTGACGAGGACCGGCGCGCCTGCCTGGCGGCCGGGATGAATGCCTTTGTCGCCAAGCCTGTCGACCCGGACGCGCTCTACGCTGCGCTTGTGCAGTGGCTGCCGTCGCCTGCCGCGACGCCGCCGGTCACGTTGACGCAAGGGCTGGTAGAGGCAGACGCCGCCGCGTGGCGGCAGCGCTGGGCCCGCATTCCCGGGCTGGATATCGACAGCGGGCTGGCGCGCGTGCTGGGACGGCAAGAGACGCTGACGCGCATCCTGGGCCTGTTTGCGCGCAGCCATGCCCAGGACGCGCAGCGGCTCGCCGAGGGGCTGGCCGCAGGCGACCGGGCCGCCCTGGCAGCGCTGGCCCACAACCTGACGGGGTCGGCTGGCAATGTCGGCGCCGCCGCGGTGGGCAGTGCGGCGGCGGCGCTGCATGCGGTGATCCGCGAAAACCGTGCAGCGCCCGATGTCGGGCAGTGTGTCGGCGCGCTGATCAAAGAGCTGGGGCCTCTGCTTGCGGGCATCGCGGAGGCCTTGCGTGAGGCACAGTCGGCGCCTTGACGTTGGCTGTGCCACACGGGCGCCGTGGACACCCGTGTGAGCCGGCAAAGCAGAGGATGGCATGAACGACACAGACCTGGCAGCCGCCGAATTGCATGGCAAGGTGCTCTACATCGAGGACAACCCGAGCAACTTTGCCGTGGTCGAGGCCGGGCTTGCCGGCTTGCCCGACGTGCAGCTGATGCATGCCGCGAGCGGCCTCGAAGGTGTGCGCATGGTGCACGCTGAGCGCCCCGATTTTGTGCTGCTGGACATGCAACTGGGCGACATTTCCGGCCTGGAGGTGGTGCGCCAGCTCAGCGAGGTCATCGCCTCGCGCGGCCTGCGTGTGACCATCATCACCGGTTACGGCCTTTCGATGGAGGTCATCAAGGCCATGAGCCTGGGCGCCTTCGAGTACTGGGTCAAGCCGGTGGACCCCCGTGTACTCGAGGCCGGCGTGCGCCGCGCGTTGAGCGGTGTGCGCGCCGACCCGGCGCGCACGCTTGGAAAAGGCTGAAGCGCGGGCCGGTGCGGGCCGTTGCGGCGCGGCAGGTGCGCGGGCACGCTGACCGCCATTGAGCTTTGCGCGGCCAGGGCAACAACCCCCGGCCAGCAGGCGGCGCGCTTCGATCCGCGTTGATGTCGATCTGTCGTGCTGTGCGGGCACCTCGTCGCAAGCTGGTGGTGGCGCGCGCGGCAGATGCCGATCATTCATCCATCGCAACCCCTTTTCGCCCGAGGAGCTCAGCATGAACCAGTCCTACTTCCAGCGCGCCGTGTCACTGTCGCTGTCGGCGTTTTTCACCGTCACCATGCTGGTGGGCATCGGCGTGCTGGCCGACACGTCTGCACCGGCGTCGCAGATGGCTGCCCACAGCACGCCAGCACCCCGCGTCTGAGTCTGCGGTCAGTCCGCTGCGGGCGCAAAACTCGCCGGATAGCCAAACAGCGCCACCGACCCACCGGTGTGCAGGAAGACGACGTTCTCGTCCTTGTTGAACCGGCCCTTGCGAATCAGGTCGATGAGCCCCGCCATGCCCTTGCCCGAGTACACCGGGTCCAGCAGCAAGCCTTCGGTCTGGGCAAGCAGCCTCACGGCCTCGACCATGCCCGGCGTCGGTACACCGTAGCCGCCGCCAACGTAGTCGCAGTTGGCAGCGACCGTCTCGCGCGGCAACTCGCCGCGCAGGCCCAGAAAGTCCCAGGTGCGGCAGCCCAGGTCGTGGACCATGGCCTCTTGTTTCTCGCGCGGCGCCCGCACGCCAATGCCGAGCAGGTGGATGGGGCTGTTCAGCGCGTGCAGCCCGACCACCAGGCCCGCCTGCGTGCCGGCGCTGCCTGTGGCGTGCACCAAGTGGTCGATGCGCAAGCCGCGCTCGGCGGACTGGTTGACGAGCTCCAGCGCTGCGTTCACGTAGCCCACTGCACCCAGCGGGTTGGAGCCGCCACCGGGAATGACATAGGGGCGCTGGCCGGCGTCAGTCAGCTTTGCAGCCACCGCCTCCATCTCGGCCTGCATGTGGCTGCCGCCGGGGCGGCGCTCGACGACAGCGCCATGCACGTGATCGAGCAGCACGTTGCCGTTGTCGGTGTAGCTCGGGTCGGTGCTGCCGGTGCGGTCTTCCAGCAGGATGTGGCAGCGCAGCCCCAAGCGGGCCGCCGCAGCCGCCGTCTGTCGCGCATGGTTGGATTGGGTGGCGCCCTGGGTAATTACGACGTCGGCCTGGAGTGCCAGGGCTTCGGCCATCAGGAACTCGAGCTTGCGCGTCTTGTTGCCGCCGGTCGACAACCCGGTGCAGTCGTCGCGCTTGATCCAAAGGCGCGGCCCGCCGAGCACGCGAGACAGGTTCTCCATAGGCTCCAGCGGGGTCGGGAAGTGACCGAGCCGAACGCGGGGGAAGCGGGCGATGTCCAAGGGGGGTCTCCGGTCTGTGTCTGTCGCTGCATGTTGCCCAGAGCAGGTGGCGCCGTCCAATCAATTTAGTGACGGGTATTCCTGGCTCCTTGCATCGTGGGCGGCGTTGCAGGCGCGGCACGGCGTCTCGCGGCCTGCGCGCGCAGACCCAGGCTCAGGCTCAGGCTCAGGCTCAGTGCGCCGCCAGCCGCCGCCGCGAGGCGCGCGCATGCGGCACCCACTTCAGCCGCGCCCAGCGCCGCCACATCAGCAACCCGCGTATCCACTCGTCGGCGATATAGGCCCACCACACGCCCACCAGCCCCAGGCCGAAGTGGCTGCCCAGCAGCCAGCTGCCGCCCGCCAGCACCAGCAGCATCGACGCTGCACCAGCCACCACCGGGTAGCGTGCGTCGCCGGCCGCGCGCAGGGCGTTGATGACGACCAGGTTGAAGGTGCGGCCGGGCTCCAGCAGCACCGTCAACCACAGCAGCGTGGTCGCCTGGGCAATGATCTTGGCGTCGGCCGTGAACATCCCCAGCAGCCCCGGCCCCGCCAGCGCCGCCGCGGTGGCCACGACCACGCTCACTGCCAGGCCGCGGGCCAGCGCACGGCGCACCAGCGCATGCGCGTCGTGCAGCCTGCCCGCACCGATGAGGTGACCCACCAGCATCTCCACCGACAGCCCCGTGGCCAGGCCGAACAGCAGCACGACAGTGACCACCTGCATCACATACGCGTGCGTGGCCAGGGCCTGTGCGCCCAGCGTGCCGACGACTGCCACGCTCACCATGAAGGCCAGCCGGTAGGCGATGTTCTCGGCCGCACCGGGCAGGCCGATGCGTGCAACGGCGGCCAGCTCGCGCTGGCGCAAGCGCCACCCGTCGGTCCACGTCGGCCGCAGGCCCAGTCGCTGGCGCCACAACCACAGGTGCAGGGCGATGGCCAGCAGCCGCGCCAGCACCAAAGCCAGCGCGTAGCCCGGCAACCCCAGCGCAGGCAGAAGCCCGACGCCGAACATCAGCGGCCCCATCAGGGCCAGGTGCAGCAGTTGCATGGCCACCATCACGGCCAGGGTGTCGCGGGCGCGCAGGTGGGCGCGCATGACGGCCGTCATGCTGGCGTTCCAGGCATCCAGCAGCATGGCAGGCGCCAAGGCCACCAGCAGCGGCAAGGCCAGCGGCAGCACGTCGGGCGGCGCGTTCATCAGCCGCAGCAGCGGCCCGGCCAGCGTCGCAGCGACCAGCGCCACGGCCACGCCCAACCAGCTGCTGGCGCCCAGCACGGCCCGTGCCACCGCGTCGGCGTGCTCGCGCCGTCCCGCACCCAGGGCCTGCGTGATGACCACACCGACCCCGGCGCCGACGATGCGGAAGACGATGAACAGGGTGGCGAACACGTGGTGCGCCAGCGCGAAGGCCGCCCCCGATGCGTCTGACGCGCGCGCCGCCAGCACGGTGCCCACCACGCCCACGGCGATGCCCAGCAGC
>JANNWL010000096.1:0-11460 GCA_031414735.1 Burkholderiales bacterium
CAGCACCGGGCCACACACACCATGCTGGTGCCGGTGCAGTACCAGCGCTTGATGGACCACCCGGATTTCGGCACCTTCAACCTGAACAGCTTCCGCTTCAAGTTCTGTACCAGCGCGCCCTTTCACGCATCGCTGAAGGCCACTGTGCTGGCACGCTGGCCGGGGGCGCTGGTGGAGTATTACGGCCTGACCGAGGGCGGCGGCACCTGCATCCTGCAAGCCCACCTGCACCCGCACAAGTTGCACACCGTGGGCCAGCCGGCCGAGGGCCACGACATCCGGCTCATCGACGAGGCCGGCGCGGAGATAACGCGCCACCCAGGCGGCGCCAGCCGAGGCGAAGGCGAGGTGGTGGGCAGATCGCCCGGCATGATGACCGGCTACCACGGCCAGCCGGCGCTGACGGCGCAGGCCGAGTGGTTTGACGCCGAGGGCCGACGCTACATCCGCAGCGGCGACATCGGCCGCTTTGACGACGACGGCTTTCTGGTGCTGATGGACCGGCGCAAGGACATGCTCATCAGCGGCGGTTTCAACGTCTACCCCAGCGACCTCGAGGCCGTTCTGCGCGGCCATCCCGCCGTGCTCGACGTGGCCGTGGTCGGCGTGCCGTCACGCGAATGGGGCGAGACACCGGTCGGCTTTGTCGTGCGCGCGCCCGGCGCTGCAGCGGATGCAGCCGCGCTGCTGGCCTGGGCCAACGTCCGGCTGGGCAAGTCGCAGCGGCTGTCGACACTGCACCTGCTGGCTGAGCTGCCGCGCAGTGCAATCGGCAAGGTGCTGAAGCGGGAGCTGCGTGAGATTGCGGACGCACTCGGCGCCACCACCGCACCAAAGTGAGCGCTGGGGCAGGCAGGCGCAAACGCCGACCTGCCCCCGGGTCTTCAACGGTTGTCGACCAGCACCTTGGTCGAACCGATGACCGCACTGCTGCCGTCGAGGAAGCGCACGTTGGCCATGTAGCGCGCGCCCGGCGTCACCGACCAACTCAGGCCGACCGATGCGGCGCCGCCTTCGTGGACCGATGACGGCGAGACCACGCGCAAGGTCGGCGGCGCGCCTGGTGTGATGATCCAGGTCGACAGCTTGTAGGTGGCGCCCCCGGCTGGCGTGGCATAGCCCGTGACCCGAGCCGAGTAGCTGGCGGCTGCGGGATTTTCCAGCGTCACGACCTCGTCAGACCCGCCCACCGCCGAGGTTCCCACGTTGGTGCCCGTGCAGTCGGCCGAGCTGAAGACCTCCAGGTCCAGGTCGGTGGTGGCGCCGCCCTGGGTGTCGGCATTGAACAACTGCCAACGTGCGAATTGCGCGCCTGCCGGGACCGTGAAATTGAAACACTGGGTCGCGCTGGGCGCGATGGACACCCCGTTCAGGATCGCCGGCGTCAGACCGACAGCGCTGGCGCTGATCGTGCCGGTATAGCTGGACTCGACCGTGAACACGCGGCTGCCTTTGCCGCTGCTGCGCTGGTCGCTCACCTGGGCTGGCGACCCGAAGCTCAGCGCCTGCGCGCTCAGCGGGCTGGTCACCGTGCGCACGCCGTCGCTCCAGGCCAGGCTGCCGAAGGTCCAGGCGCCCACGGGCGCCGAGGTGCGTGTCAGCTTGGCCGTGAAACTGGCCTGCGCGCCGGGGGCCAAGGTCAGGCTGGCCGGCGTGACCAGCACGTCCCAGCCCGGCAGCGTCGGGGTCGACACGAAGGTGGCTGTCGAAGCACCGACGTTCTTGACCGTGCGTGTCAGCGTGCGTGTGACGACCACACCAGCCGCTGTCAGCGACGACAGATTCAGATCCCACGGCTTGACGCTGCCCAGGGTGGCGCAGCTGCCCATCCCTGCCGGCACCGCCAAGCCCAGGCCGCACAGGAAGCGGCCGTAGTCGGCCGATCCAGCGTCATACACCAGGCTGGGCACGATGGCGCCGTTGGGGTTGAGGTGGCCAGCGCCGTAGCCCCAGCGGTTGGTGTCGGTGGCGCCCCCAGAAACGCGAACCACGGTGTTGTTGGTGGTCAGCGCAGACTTGATGGCGGCCGGCGACCAGGTCGGGAACATCTGCCGCAACAGCGCGGCCGCGCCGGCCACGTGCGGGCTCGACATCGACGTGCCCTGCAGCGAACCGTTGGTCCACGGCGGGGTCAGCGTGCCTGCGACCACCTGATCGCGCTGCGTGGTGCTCAATGTCGGCCGGTTGGTGGCGATGATGGCCACGCCCGGTGCAGTGATGTCGGGCTTGAGGATGTTGCCGTTGGCCAGGTTGGGGCCACGTGACGAGAAGCCGGCCATGATCGGCGCCACGACGCCAGGCAGGTTGATGCTCAGCGTGACGCTACCGGCGGCGGCGGCGCCCTGGGCGGTGACGTAGTCGCGCACGGCCGTGCTGTTGGTGGTCGCCAACTGCAGCGCGGGCAAGGTATGCGGGTCCAGCGCCGTGGCCGTGGCGGTGATGACTGCCGCCACGCCGCCGGCGCGTGCGACCTCGGCGCTCATCGCCAGGCGTGCCGCCTGGGAGTTGGTGCCGATGGCGCAGACGACGATCTTGCCCGTGGCGCCGGCCGTGTCCAGGCTGTTGGGCAGACAGTTGTTGGCCGAAGCCGCCAACTGGCCGGCGGCCACGATGCTGCTGGACAACACCATGCCGGCGCTGCGCGCACCGATGAAGTTGGTCGAGCCGCCGGTGTAGGTGATGCCATTGCCCAGCGTGATGCTGCCGCCCTGGCTGCGGTCGTGGGTGGATGCGCCCACGGTGGTGAGCCACGGGCTCATGTGGGCCACGGTGTTGCCCGGGCCCGAGTTGCCCGCCGAAGCCGCGACGAACACCCCCGCGTTGGCGGCGTTCAGAAAGGCCACCTCGACCGGGTCGAGGAAGTTCAGCAGTGTGCCGCTGACGGAAAAGTTGATGACGTCCACACCGTCGCCCACGGCCGCGTCGATGGCCGCGAGCGTGTCGCCGGTGTAGCAGCCGGTCTGGGCCGTGGTGGTGGCGGTCCAGCACACCTTGTAGGCTGCAATGCGGGCACGCGGGGCCACGCCCGACATGAGGCCGGTGGTCACGCCGTTGACTGTGGACAGCACCGGCACCTTGTCATTGCCGCCCGAGGTAGAGGCGGTGTGCGAGCCGTGGCCGCTGGTCGCGCCGTCACGCGGGGAGAGGTACTCCAACGTGGCGCGAACGGCGCCCGAGGCAGCGAAGTCGGCGTTGAAGAAGCGCGCGCCGATCAGCTTGTTGCTGCACATCGCGGGTGTGAAGCCCTCGCCAGTCTGGCAGGTGCCTGCCCACCGGGCCGGCGGCGGACCGAAGACCGAGGTGCCCGCCGCGTGGTAAGGCACCGGGCGGCCGTCGGGCGCGACCTTCTCGCCAAAGGCCGGGCTTTCCGGCCAGATCCCGCTGTCGATCACGCCGATGACCACGTTCTCGCCGCGCACGTTGCGCGACTGCGCGTCGAGCATGGAATACACGCCGCCAGGCGCGGTCAGGCCCAGGAATTCGGTGGTGCGCGTGGTCTCGATCTGGCGCACTTCAGACGGCACCACCGAGACCACGTCGGGCGAGGTCATCAGCTGCTGCGCTTGCGCTGGGGTCAGCTGCGCGGCAAAGCCGTTGAAGGCCACGGTGTAGTTGTGCAGCGCTTTCACGCCCTTCAGACGCGACAGCACCGCCGCACGCTGGGCGTCGAGATGGTTGGCGTAGGCGCGCGCCGGGGCGCTCTGCACGTCCAGCTTGGCACCGGCCGCGGGCCGGGTGGCCGCCAGGCCGCGCAAGTCGCCCGCGTAGCTGGCCAGCGGTGCGCCGGCGAGCTGCACGATGTAGGTCTGCACGGCCTTGGTGCCGGCCACAGGAATCTCCTTGCCCGTCTGGGCAGGAGCGGCGCCGACCGAGGCCAGTGCGGCCACGGCCACCGCGACGCGAGTGAAGGAGGGAACAGCGTTTGAACGGACAGTCATGAGGTACTCCGGATCACGGGGATGTGGGGTCAGCGCAGGCTGCGGCGGGCGCGCAGGCCCAGGCCGAGAGCGCCGAGGGTCAGCAGCAGGGCGGTGCCTGGCTCGGGGACGGCCGTGACGCTGATGTTGTCGATGGCGAATTGGCCGTTGTTCAGCGTCGGCTGTGTGCAGATCAAAGAACCCACCAGTGAACAGGCATAAAACTCCACCCGTTTCAAGTTGGCAAAGGCAGGCGTGGCGACATAGCCGGTGAATGGGAAACTGGTGGTCGCACTGCTGGCGAAGGACCAGGACGCGATGACCTCGACATCGTTGGCAGTGGTGCCCTTGGCCACGATCACCGTGGTCTGCAACGACGGCGGGTCCAGCGGCACAAAGGCCGCAGAAAAGCTGTTCAGGCGAAAGGGCACGGCGTCCAGCGGCGCCACGCGCAGCGAACCGCTGTTGGCTGCAAAGTAGAACTGCGTGGCATTGCCTGATGGCGCCACCGCCCCCAGGGCCGCCGCCAGATCGACCGTGCCGAAGTCCAGCTGGGCCGTCATCTGGTAGCCGCTCTGCACGAAGCTCTCGCCGGCCGCATACAGCCCCCCCAGGTCCACCGGGTTGAAGTCAATGACCGTGTTGGCCTGCGACGGCGTCACGCTGGTCAGCGCGGCGGCGGCGGCGCAAAGCAGCCGGGTGAAAGATGGTTTCATGGGTACTCCTGATGAATAGAAGGTCAGCGCGGCCGCGATCAAAGGGCGCCCGAGCCAAATCTGGACAAGCTGTGCAGTTTGCAACGATACCGATGATCTTGCGGGTCGTCCCCCCGTGATTACAGGGGGTCAGCGCAGGCACCGTCGCGGTGCGATTCGGCCCTGACGCACTACCTTCGGGCGGCCCGTCGTGTCACCATGCGCAGATGTCTGGTCCCCGCGTATGCCGCCATGCCCCTGTCCCTGATGCCCTGCCTGTTGGCCCCGACCTTGCCCACACGCTTGAATGTCGCCGCGGTGGCCGCGGTGGCCGCCATCCTGGCCGCAGGCCTGCATGCCGGCGCTGCCGCTGCAGCCAGCGCTGTGGTCAAGCCGGCACCCGCTGCCAGCGGCCTGTCTGCTGAGGACCCAGGCTCCGCCCTGCAAGCCCAGGTGCAGCGCCTGATCGGCCGCGCGGCGTGTGACAACGATTCGCAATGCCGCACCCTGCCCTTGGGCGTGCGCGCCTGCGGCGGGCCGGAGGCGTACCTTGCCTGGTCCGCGCTCGGCACCGACCAGGCCGCGCTGCGGCGTGCCGCTGGGCGCTACAGCCAGTGGCAGGCCCAGCAGCAGGCACGCGGCGGGGCGATGTCGATCTGCATGGTCGAGGCCGACCCGGGGGCCGTCTGCTCGAAGCCTTCCGCGGCGGGCGCGCCGCGCTCGGGCCGGTGTGTGTTGGGCACGGCTGCCTCAGGAAGCGAGACGCGCTGACCGCGGTTGCTGATCGGGGCATCGGCACGCCTCAAGCCGACAGCCGCGCCCGGTCGGCATTCATCCGCATGACATCCGCAAACCGCGACAGCAAGGCGGTGGGCAGGTCGTGGCCCATGCCGGGCACCAGGTCGCTGGTGGCGCCGGCAATGCGCGCAGCCAGGTCGATGCCGGCGTCCACGGGAATCAGCGGGTCGCGGTCGCCGTGGATGATGGCGGTGGGCGCGGTGATGCGGGCCAGCCACGCGCTGCGGTCGCCGTCGGCCAGCACGGCAGCCAGCTGGCGGGCCGTGCCCGCCGGGCGCCAGGCGCGGGCCACCATGGCGTGCAGACGGCGCGCCTGCTCGTCAGGCGAGGCCTCGAAGGCCGGGCTGCCGATGACGGCCAACACGCGCAGCAGGTGCGCCACGACGTGGGCCGGCGCGGCACTGGCGGGGCGTGACAGCAGCGCTGCGCGCACGCGCAACGTCGGCTGCGGCAGGTGGCGCGCGCCCGATGTCGTCATCATCAGCGTCAGGCTGGCCACGCGCTGCGCTTGGCTGGCGGCCAGGTGCTGCGCCACCATGCCCCCCAGCGACGCACCGCACACATGGGCGCGCTGCAGGCCCAGGGCGTCGAGCACGCCCAGGGCGTCGCCGGCCATGTCGGCCAGGCTGTAGGGCGCCTGCACCTTCAAGTGCATCGTGTAGCGCAGGCCGGCCCAGGCCAGGTTGGGCATGCCCAGGTGGTCGAAGCCCTGGCTCAGCCCGGCATCGCGGTTGTCCATGCGGATGACGCGAAAGCCGCGCGCCAGCAGCAGCTGCACCAGCGCCTCGGGCCAGGCCGTGAGCTGCATGCCCAGGCCCATGATGAGCAGCAGCGGCTCGGCGGAGGCGGGGCCCTGGTCGTCGACTTCGATGCGGGTGTTGCCGGCGCTGATCTGCATGCGGTGCGTTGAACCTTCGGGCAGCGTGTGAACTATCGGACCCGGGCGGCACGCTTCTTCGGCGCTGGGGGAACTTCAGCGATGTCTTCAGCGACGCCTTCAACGATCTCGTCAGCGATCTCGTCCGACACGCCCGGCAAGGGCAGCACCCGCATGTCGTCGAAGGCGGTGCGGATGGCGTCGGCCAGATCGCGCACATCCGGCATGGCGGCGGCATCGGCGATCAGCCCGAAGTCCAGCGACTGGTCGTAGCTCTGCACCGTGATGTTCAGCGCCATGCCGTGCACGACGATGGAGGTCGGGTAGTTGCTGAGCATGCGCGCGCCGGCCATGTACAGCGGCACAGGCGGGCCGGGCACGTTGGAGATCACCAGATTGGCCACCTGCGGGATGCGGTCGGCCACGCGGGCCCGGCCGTACAGCGCGGTGGCAGCTTCGATCAACCAGGGGATGCCCAGCGACGGAAAATCGGTGGGCAGCACACTCTTCAAGCTGCCCATGGTGGACTTCATCGCCGCCGTGGCGGCCTTCACATGGGCCAGGCGCCGGCGCGGGTCGGCGATGTGCGTGCCCAGGCTGATGAGGCTCATCGAGGCCTGGTTGTCTGACGAGGTGTCGCCCTTGGCGCGCAGCGAGATCGGCACCGCCGCCACCATGGACTTGCGCGGCAGCGTGCGCTTCTTGCCGTAGTGGCGGCGCAAGGCGCTGCTGCAGATCATGAGCACCATGTCGTTGATGGTCGCGTCATGCCTGCGCCCCAGGGCCTTGAGCTCTTGCAGCGGCAGCGACACGCAGGCAAAGGCGCGGCCGGCGGTGATCGACACGTTCAGCGGCGTGCGCGGCGCCAGCGTGAGGTTGCTGGGCGCCGTCTCGCCATTCAGCAGCGCCGAGCCGCCCACCACCTTGGTCACCGCGTCCTTGAGCGTGCCCACGGTCGACGGCAGGCCGCGGATGATATGGGCGACCTTCTGCGCCTGGCCGCCGATCACACCGCGCAGCATCTCGGCCATTTCCAGACGGAAGACCTTGGTGCGGCGCGACGGGCGCAACTCCAGCGTGCGGCCTTCGGCGCTCACGTCCATGATGGCGTTTGCCAGCGCCACGGCGGCTTGCCCGTCGACCGCCGCATGGTGGAGCTGGGTGTACAGGGCCACGCGCTTGCGGCCGTCTGGCGTGGGGGCCAGGCCCTCGAAGACATGGAACTTCCACAACGGCCTGTCGCGGTCCAGCAGCACCGGGTGCAGCCGGCCCACGGCAGCTTCCAGCTCAGCCCGGCCGTCGCCCAGCTTGGCCTGTGGCGGCAACTTGATCTCGACGATGTGGCGCGTCAGGTCGGGCTCTGCATCCACCCAGGCCGGGTTGGCCAGGTTCAGCGGCATCCACCACAAGCGGCGGCGCAAGGCCGGTGCCGCCGGCATGCGTTCGGCCATGTGCTTGCGCAGCGCCGTCACGAACTTGCCGCGGTAGCCGGCCGGCAGCTCGAACACATGCAGCGCGCCCACGTGCATGGGCATCTCGGGTGTCTCGAGGTAGAGAAAGGTCGCGTCCAGGCCAGACAGTTGGTGCATTGCGGGCTCCACGAAGTTGCAGGTGCGACGGCTCGGATGCTAGGCCGGCCGCCGCCGCAGGGAGATGGCTTCGTTGACGGCCAGCGCGCCCAGGACCAGCAGGCCGCCACCCAGCACCGCAGCGGTCGGCCGTTCGGCCGTGCCCAGCCAGGCCCAGGCCACGCCGAACAGCACTTCGAGCAGGCCGAGCAAGGAAATTTCAGGTGCGGGCAACACCCGCGCCACCACCACCGCGAGCAGGCAAGGGATGGCCAGTTGCACCGTGCCCAGCAAGGCCAGCAGGCCCAGGTCGTGTGCCGACGCCGTCCACGGCAGCGCCAGCGGCAGGGTCAGTGCAGCCGACAGCAGGGCCCCCAGCAGCACGGCAGGCAGCATGTCGCTGGCCTCGCCTTGTCGGCCCTTCAGATGCTGCAGCAGGGTCCAGTTGGTGGCCGCGGCCACAGGCACCGCCAAGGCGACCAGCGTGCCCAGCAGATGGCGTGCGTCGCCGACAGCAGCTTGCTCGCCGTACATCCAGCCAATGCCCACGCCGGCCACCACGATGGCCGCCCAGGTCCGCCCGGGCAGGCGGTGGCCCAGCACGAAGCGCGAGGCCAGGGCCGTGAACAACGGCGCGACGGCCATGGTCACCAGCACGTTGGCCACGGTGGTGAGGCTGAGTGCCAGCATGAAGGCGGTGAACATCACGCACCAGCAGGCGCCGGACAGCCACAGCGCCCGGCCACCCGTCCGCAACGCACGCCACAGCCCGGCAGGGGTGCGCAGCCAGGACAGCAGCAGCACCAGCGCCAGCGCATTGAAGGCACTGCGCCAGAAGGTGAGCTCGAACCCGCCCGCCGATTCGAGGTGGCGCGTGACGACGCCGGCGATGCTCCACATGAGGGTCACGGCCACCATGACCAGAACCGCGTTGCGATGTTTCATGAAATCCGAAGGGCGCACCAGCGCATTGCAGCCCCCTACTTTAGTGGTTGCCTCAGGACTACCATCACGACACAAGAACGGGGGGTGAGCATGCAGCCCAGGTCAGAACGCACAACGGGCATCGGCCGCCGGGCCTTGCTGCTGGGTTGCGCCCTGCCCCCGATGTGGGGCTGGTCGGACAGCCGGGCATCGCAACCCCCCGTCCTGCTCACGATTGTTGATGGCGAGGCCGTGGTCGTCGACGGTGCGCGCCGGCTGCACGCGGCGCCGGGCCTGGCCTTGGCCGCAGGCGCTCTGATAGACACCGCGGCGAACGCCACGCTGGTGCGCATCGAGTGGGCCAACGGCACCCTGGTCGACCTTGGCCCGGGCACACGTGCGATGGTGTCGCCCCCGAACTTCCATGCGCGCAGCGGCCAGACGCCGGCGCTGTACCTGCTGCAGGGCTGGGCCAAGCTCACGGGGCACACGGCAGCGCCCAGCGGCGGGCTGGTGGCGCCGCACCTGGACCTTCTGCCCGTGGCAGGCAGCGCGGTGGCCTGGGTCGGCCCACCCGCCGACCAGGTCTTTGCCGAGACCGGCGCGCTGCGTTTGCTGGTGCGCCCGGGCGGCGCGTCGCACAGCCTGGGGCAAGGCGCGCTGTATTCATCGGACAGCGGTGTGGCGGCACGGCCGCCAGCCGATTGGCTCAAGCGCGTGCCGAGGGCCTTCCGCGATGCCATCCCTTCCCGCGCCGCGCTGGCGCAAGTGCGCGCTGCCGATGCGTCTGTTCTGTCGCCGCCCACGTCTGAAGACCTGGGCGCCTGGCTGGATGCCGAGCCTGACCTGCGCCGCGACTTCCCCCGGCGCTTTGCCAGCCTGGCCCACGACCCCGCATTCCGCAAGGCGCTGTTGGCGCGGCTGTCGGCACACCCCGAGTGGGGGCCCGTCCTGAACCCCGTCCGATGACACCGAGGTCACCATGAAACTGCTCCTCAAGTTCAACCTGATGTTTCTGCTGATCCTGCTGCTGGGCCTGGGCGTCAGCGCCTTCATCAGCCGCAACCTGTTGCAGGGCAACGCCAAGGACGAGGTGCTCAACAACGCCCGGCTCCTGATGGAGAAGGCCACTGCCGTGCGGGCGTACACCTCGACCCAGATCACCGGCTTGCTGTCCACGCAGATGAAGTACGAGTTCCTGCCTCAGTCCGTGCCCAGCTACTCGGCGGTGGAGGTGCTGAACAGCCTGCACGCCAAGTACCCGCAGTTCTCGTACAAGGAAGCCACGCTCAACCCCACCAACCCGCGCGACCGCGCCAGCGGCTGGGAGGTCGATGTCGTCAACCGCTTCCGCGGTGACGACGCCTTGAAGGAAACCGTGGGCCAGCGCGAGACACCCTCGGGCACCGAACTCTTCGTGGCCCGCCCCTTGCGCATCACCAATCCGGCCTGCCTGCAATGCCACAGCAGCGTGGAGGCGGCGCCCAAGACCCTGGTCGACCGCTACGGCCCGGCCAACGGCTTCGGCTGGAACTTGAACGAGGTGATCGGTGCGCAGATCGTCTCGGTGCCCATGTCGCTGCCGCAGCAGCGGGCTGAGCGCTCGTTCAATGTCTTCATGGGTTCGCAACTGGCCATCTTCGCGGCCGTGGGCGTGGCGCTGAACCTGATGATCTGGCTGCTCATCGTGCGGCCGGTGACGCGGTTGTCTTCGCTGGCCGACCGCGTCAGCCAGGGCGAACTGGACGCCCCGGCGTTCGCCAGCGCCAGCGCCAGCAAGGACGAGATCGGCACCCTGGCCGCATCGTTCAACCGCATGCGCACCAGCGTGGTCCAGGCCATGCGCATGCTTGACACATGAGCCACCCGGAACGTCTGGGCAAGTACCGGGTGACGGGCGTCCTGGGCGAAGGCGCCATGGGCGTGGTCTACCGGGGTTTCGACCCGGGCATCGAACGCGTGGTCGCGCTGAAGACGGTGCGTCGCGCCCTGCTCGACGCCGACGTGGGCGGCGCGATGGCGCTGCGCTTTCGCAACGAGGCACAAGCCGCCGGCCGGCTGGCGCACCCAGGCATCGTGGGCGTGTACGACTACGGCGATGAAGACGACGTGGCCTACATCGCCATGGAATTCGTGCAGGGCAACACCCTGGACCGGTTTGTCGCGAACAAGGTGCGCTTCACCGACGACGACGTGGTCAGCGTCACCGTGCAACTGCTCGACGCGCTGGAGCACGCCCACTCCCAAGGCGTCTGGCACCGTGACATCAAGCCCGCCAACATCCTGATGACCGTCGACGGACGCCTGAAGGTCGCGGACTTCGGCATCGCGCGCATCGAGTCGGCCGCACTCACGCAGGTGGGCACCATGGTCGGCACGCCGGCCTACATGGCGCCCGAGCAGATTCGTGGTGGCACGATCGACCGCCGTGTGGACATCTACAGCGCTGGCGTGCTGCTGTACCTGCTGCTGGTCGGCCGCCCGCCGTTCATTGGGAACACCGAATCGGTGATCTACCGCGTCGTGCACGAAGCGCCTGCCCTGCCCTCCGCCGTGCCCGGGTATGAGCGCCCGGCTGCCTATGACGATGTGCTGGCTGTCGCGCTGGCGAAGGATCCTGCGCAACGTTACGCCACGGCCACGGCCTTCAGGCAGGCGCTGCTGGCGGTGGCCGGGCGGCC
>JANNWL010000097.1:0-11067 GCA_031414735.1 Burkholderiales bacterium
GCGCGGGGTACAGCCGCCACCAGCTGCGCCACGCGTCAGCCCCGCTTAAATGCCCCAGCGCGCCGATGAGCACGTTGTCACGCGCGCTCAGCCGCGGCACCAGGTGCAGGCCCTGCATCACCAGGCCCACATCGCGGCGCAGGCTGCGCCACTGCAGGCGCGACAGCGGCACCGTCGCGTCCGGCCCGAGTTCGCGCCCCAGCACCGACACGCGGCCCTGCGCCGCCGTGACCATGCCGCTCAGCAGCCGCAGCAGCGTGCTCTTGCCCGCGCCGTTGGGTCCTACCACGGCCACCCGCTCGCCGGGCGCGATGCACAGTTCTCCGACCCGCAGCAGGGTGTGCGACCCGACTTGGACCACCACCTGCGAAAGCCGGACCACCGGGGGCGTCACAACAGCGCCTGCCGGATGCGCCGCGACAGCGCGTCGAAGGCGACCACCAGCGCGATGACGACGAGCAGGATCGTCGCCAGCCGGCTCCACTGGAACAGGCTCACGGCTTCGCTGATCAGCAGCCCCAGGCCGCCCGCGCCGATGAGGCCCAGGATGGTCGAGTCGCGGATGTTGAATTCCCAGACGTACAGGTGGTTGCTGACGAACTGCGGCAGCACCGACGGCCACACGGCCTGGAAGAACACCTGCATCGGCGCAGCGCCGGTGGCGCGCACGGCGTCCACGGCGGCCATGTCCAGGGTTTCGATGCTTTCGGCATACAGCTTGCCGTAGGTGCCCATCGAGTGCAGCGCAATGGCCAGGATGCCAGCGGTCGGGCCGAGGCCGACGATGCCGACGAGCACCAGGCCGAAGACCAAGGTGTGCACGGCGCGCGCCACGTCAAGCACGCCCTTGGCCGCCCAGGCCAGCGGTGCGGGGGCCTTCAGGTTGCGCGCCGTCAGCAGGCCCAGCGGCAGCGCCAGCAGCGCGGCCAGCAGCGAACCCAGTGTGGCGATCTGGAACGTCACCCAGGTGGCCCGGGCCAGGCCGGCCAGGAAGTCGGCCTCGACCCGCCGCCGGTTCTCCACGCGCAGCAGCGTGCCGTCGTCGCTGCGGTATTCCAGCCGCTCGGCACCGAACCAGACATCGACAAAGCTCGGGCGCGAGAAGTCGCCCAGCGACTTGAGCAGGTTGTTCCAGGGGTTGCGGCCGAAGGACAGGTCGCCCGCAGCCACCAGCGTGGCCAGGCACACCGCCACGAGCAGGGCGTACACGGCCACCAGCGCGGCAAAGCCAGCGCGACCGCGGGGCACAGCGCGGTCGATCAAGGCCGGCATGCGGCTATTTGGCCCCGAGCTTGCCGGTGGCCAGGCCGGCATCCCGAATCGGTTTGTAGAAGCCGTTGTCGGTGCTGACGAAGCCGGTGTAGTTGGCCGGCAGCAGCGTGCCCTGGGTCTTCAACAGCGGGCCCACGTCGGCCAGCGCGGCCTGCAGGCGCTGGACGAAGGGCTTGTCCTTGAACAGCGCCGCGCTCACCGCCACCGCGTCGTTTGGAAGGGGTGCCGATTCCCAGATGATCTTGCTGCGGTCGGCCTTGATCAAACCCTGGTCGATCATTGCCGTGCGGTTGCGGTTGTAGTCGGCGCCGGCGTCGAGTTGGCCCGCCGTGACCTGGGTCTGGATCGCCTGGTGCTTGGTGTACAGCACACGCCCGAAGTGTTTCTCGGGGTCGATGCCGCGCTGCTGGAACATGTGCAGCGGAATCAGGTAGCCCGAGGTCGAACCCTTGTCACCGAACGCAAAGCTGCGGCCGCGGCCCTTGGCGCCGACCAGGTCGTCGATGTTCTGCAGGCCCGATTCGGGGTGCGTGACGATCATCGCGAAGTACTCCGGCTTGCCCTGGTACAGGATGGTCGAAACCACCTGCGCGTCGGCGAAGTGGTTGGCCAGCACGTAGCCCCAGGGGCCCATCAGCGCGATGTCGGTCTCGCCGCTGGCCAGGCTCTTGGCCAGGCCCTCCCAGCTGTCTACCGTGCGCAGTTCGACCGGGCGTGCCAGGCGCTGCGACAGGTGCTGGGCCAACGGCCGGTAGGTGGCGTCGTTCTTCTCGCGGTCGGGCTGGAACATGCCGACGCCGAACTTCAGCGGCGTGCCTTGGGCCCGGCTGGGGCCGGCCAGCAGCGCGGCGGCAAGTGCGGCCGATGCGGTCATGAGATCACGGCGGGAAGGGGTCATGCGGTTTCTCCTGGTTTCGGTGGGCGGTGCAGACGCACCGGGTGCGTCTGGGTGGGTCGGCGCTGTCGCAGGTAACTTACGAACGCAAAGGGAACGCCCTGGGCGCTGACGGCGCTGTGGCGCGAAGTCTCGACAAACTGCGCGCGGTCCCAGGCGGGGAAGAAGACGTCGCCGGGCAGGTCGGCGTCGATCTCGGTCAGCACCAGTTCGTCGGCACGCGGCAGCGCCAGGGCGTAGAGCTGGGCGCCGCCGATCACGAACACGCGCGGCGCGTCGGCGGTGCCGGCCAGGGCGTCGTCCAGACCGGCCACGACCTCGGCACCGGCAGCCTGGAACGCGGCGTCGCGGCTGAGCACCAGGTTGCGCCGGCCGGGCAGGGGGCGGAAGCGGGGGGGCAGCGAGTCCCAGGTCTTGCGGCCCATGATCACCGGGCAGCCCATCGTGGTGTCGCGGAAGTGGCGCTGGTCCGCCGGTTCGCGGAACAGCAGGTCGTTGTCGCGGCCGATGGCACCATTGCGGGCCACGGCGGCAATGAGGGCAAGTGGCGGGTTCATGCAGGTTTTGGGTTGGCCGTGCGCTGGGGAAGCAACGCGCTGGCGATGGCCAGCATGATGAAGCCGGCGGCCACGAAGTCCAGCGCGCGCGGCATTTCACCCACGATAAAGGTCGCCGACAGCGTGCCCACCAGCGGCACGGCCATGATGGCAAAGGTGCTGGCCTGCGGCGGCAGCGCGCGCGCCATGCCGAACCAGATGACCTGGGCGATGCCGTGGTTGATGACCATGCCCCAGGCCAGCGATGCCCACATCAGCGTCAGCGCCACCAGGGCGACGAACTGAGGCTGCGAGAGCTTCAAACCGCCACCGGGGCGGTGATGGCGGGGTGCGGGTCGTAGCCCTGCACCTCGAAGTCCTCAAAGGCGTAGTCGAAGATCGACGCCGGCCGCCGCTTGAGCGCCAGCGTGGGCCACGGCCGCGGTTCGCGCGTGAGCTGCAGGGCCACCTGGTCCTGGTGGTTGTCGTAGATGTGGCAGTCGCCGCCGGTCCAGACGAAGTCGCCCACCGCCAGGTCGCACTGCTGGGCCAGCATGTGGGTCAGCAGCGCGTAGCTGGCGATGTTGAAGGGCACGCCCAGGAACAGGTCGGCGCTGCGCTGGTAGAGCTGACAGCTGAGCTTGCCGTCGGCGACATAGAACTGGAAGAACGCATGGCAGGGCACGAGCGCCATCTTGGACAGGTCGGCCACGTTCCAGGCGCTGACGATGATGCGCCGGCTGTCGGGATTCGTCTTGAGTTGCTTGACGACCTCGGCGATCTGGTCGATGTGGGTTCCTTCGGGCGTGGGCCAGCTGCGCCATTGCACGCCGTACACGGGGCCCAGGTCGCCATCGGGCCGCGCCCATTCGTTCCAGATGCGCACGCCGCGTTCTTGCAGCCAGCGCACGTTGCTGTCGCCGCGCAGGAACCACAGCAGTTCCAGCGCGATGCTCTTGAAGTGCACCTTCTTGGTGGTGACCAGCGGAAAGCCTTCGCGCAGGTCGAAGCGCATCTGGTGGCCGAACACGCTGCGTGTGCCGGTGCCCGTGCGGTCGGTCTTGGCCACGCCGTGTTGTTGCACGTGGCGCAGGAGGTTTTCAAAGGCGGTGTTCATCGTCGTTGGATTCAGTAAGCACCGAACAGCGCGTCCAGGGCGTCCAGCACTTGGGCGGCCTGCTGGCGAACATTCGCCACCGGCGCGCGAAGCTCGCCCAACGGCACGGCGCCCAGTGCCGCAGTGTCCAGCACCAGCGGCTCGCCGCGCAGTTCGATGGTCGGGTGAAGGCGTGCCGCGCGCGGGCCGAAGGCCGACTCGCGGCGCAGTGGCACGACGACGCGCGTGGCCAGGCCTGCGATGTGATCGTTCTGAACATCCAGAAAATAAGGCGTCGCCCGCCTCTCGGCAGGCTCTGGATTCGCGTAGACGTCGAAGCGGGCCATTCGGGATCCGGTCAGCGGCCCTTCATGAAGGTACGGTACTTCGCCAGCGGCAAGCCTTCGCGCTCGATACGCGCGTTGTAGTGCTCGATCGCCGCGCGGTTGTCTTCGTTCCAGCGTTCCCAGTAGCGGCGCGTGACCTCGGCGGCCAGCAGCGCGTCGACGGTTGCCGAGACGTTCATGCCCAGCGCCCGCGCTGCGTCCAGCACCCGGGTGTTGAGGGTCAGATTGGTGGCCTTCTTCGGTCCGTCCTGAAACTGCAGCATGGGTGCCTCCATGATTCATGCGCACCCATTATGCGTGCGCAGAGCGTCGTCAGACCGAGGCCTCCCTCACATCGAACTGCATCGCCGCCAGCCGCGCGTACAGCCCGCCGCGCGAGACCAGTTCGTCGTGTGTGCCGATGTCGACCACGCGCCCGGCGTCTAGCACCACGATGCGGTCGGCGCGCAGCACCGTGGCCAGGCGGTGGGCGATGACCAGCGTGGTGCGGCCCTGCATGGCCGCCTCCAGCGCCGCCTGCACCATGCGTTCGCTCTCGGCGTCCAGCGCGCTGGTGGCTTCGTCCAGCAGCAGCAGCGGCGGGTTCTTCAGCATGGCGCGCGCGATCGAGATGCGCTGGCGCTGGCCGCCCGACAAGCGCACGCCGCGTTCGCCCAGGTAGGTGGCGTAGCCCTCGGGCAGGGCGGTGATGAAGTCGTGCGCGAAAGCGGCCTGGGCGGCGGCCATGACCTCGGCGTCGCTGGCCTCGGGCCGGCCGTAGCGGATGTTTTCCAGCGCACTGGTGGAAAACACCGTGCTGTCCTGCGGCACGATGCCCACGCGGCCGCGCAAAGCCGCCAGCGGTAGGTCGCGCACCGGCACGCCGTCCAGCCGCACCAGGCCTTGCTGGGCGTCGTAGAAGCGCAGCAGCAGCTGGAACACGGTGCTCTTGCCCGCGCCGCTGGGGCCCACCAGGGCGACTGTTTCGCCGGGCCTCACGCTCAGCGAGAAGTCGGCCAGCGAGGCTGTCTTGGGGCGCGACGGGTAATGGAAGGTCACGCCCTCGAAGGCCACGGCCGAGCCGGCGCGCGTCTCGGGCAGGGCTAGCGGCCGTGCGGGGTCGGTGACCGGGGATGTCGCGGCCAGCAACTCCATCAACCGCTCGGTCGCACCGGCGGCGCGCAGCAGGTCGCCGTAGACCTCGGACAGCACCGCCACGGCGCCGACAAAGATGATCACCAGCACGACCGTCTGCCCCAGGTGGCCGGCGCTGACCTTGCCCGCCAGCACCGCCTGCGTGCCCTGGTACAGCCCCCACAGCAGTGCGCCGAAGGTGGCAGTGATGATGAAACCCACCAGCAGCGCGCGCACCCGGGTGCGCTTGCGTGCGGTTTCGAAGGCGTCTTCGGTAGACCGGTCGAAGCGCGCCGATTCGCGTGCTTCCTGCACGTAGCTCTGCACCACGGGGATGGCGCCCAGCACCTCGGCGGCAATCGCACTGCTGTCGGCGACGCGGTCCTGGCTGGCGCGGCTGAGTTTGCGCACGCGCTTGCCAAAGTACACGCTGGGCAGCACCACCAGCACCAGGATGCCCAGCACCTGCGTCATCACCCAGGGGTTGGTGATGACCAGTGCGGCCAGCGCGCCGATGCCCATCACCACGTTGCGCAGCCCCATGCTCAACGACGAGCCCACCACCGTCTGCACCAGCGTGGTGTCGGTGGTCAGCCGGCTCAGCACCTCGCCGGTCTTGGTGGTCTCGAAGAACTCCGGGCTTTGCCGTACCACGTGGGCATAGACGGCGTTGCGCAGGTCGGCGGTGATGCGCTCGCCGAGCCAGCTGACCATGTAGAAGCGCGCCGCCGAGAACAGGCCCAGCGCTGCACCCACCGCGAACAGCGCCACGAAATGTTCGCGCAGGGCCATCATGCGCGCCCCGGGGTCGGCGGCCACCAGGCCCTCGTCGATCAGCACCTTCAGCGCCAGCGGGAAGAGCAGGGTGCTCACCGCAGCCAGCACCAGGAAGGCCATGGCCAGGCCGATCTGCAGGCGGTAAGGCCGCACGAAAGGCAGCAGGCCGGAGAGTGAGCGCGGTGTGGCGGCAGCGGGGCGCGAGGTGTCTTTGGGCATTGCCTGGAGTCTATCGGGCGAGATCGGCCAGCCCAGGCCCGCCGAGCTGCGCGCTTCGTCACGATCTTGCGTGGCAAAAGCGCACTTCAGTTCGGTCACGATGTGGTCGAATACAACACACTGACGCCCAACGATGACGCCTCTGCCCCCGCCGCTGCCTGCAAGCAGCCCTCCCACGCCCGGCGCCCCGCCTCACCCGGGCCGGGCGCCGTCGCGTGCCGATCGCGGTGTGCCGTTGGGCTGGGCGCTCGCGGGCTCGGCCGTTTGCTCCGCCGTGGTGGCGGGCGGCATCGCCTGGGGCTTATGGGCCGGGCTGGGCTGGGACGGCGGCTTGGCGGCGGCGCTGGCTGCCATGCTGGCCGTGCTGGTGGGCGTGTGCCCGATGGCGATGGTGGCACTGAAGGGCGCCAGCCGGCTGCCGCTGGCGCCGAACCCCACGCAGGATTTCGACGCCAGCACCGGCGCCACGACCAAGGCGCTGTTTCTCGATCTGGCCGAGCGCGAATGGTCGCGCGCCCGCCGCTACGGCACCGGCGCGACGCTGCTGCTCGTCGACCTGGACCGCACCGCGCGCCTGACCGAACTCTTCGGCCCTGGCGTGGTCGATGCGCTGTTGCGGGACCTGGCCCGCCAGACGTCGACCACCTTGCGCGGCGCCGATGCGCTGGCGCGTTTCAGCCCCACCCAGCTGGCCATATTCCTCGTGCAGTCCGATGCCACGGGCGCGTTGGACGTGGCCGAGCGCATCCGCGAACGTGCCGAAAAGCTGGACCTGCCGCCCCACCCCAGCGCCCGCCAGCGGGCCACCGTCAGCGTCGGCGTGGCCCAGTTGCGCGCCGCGCACCTGAACCTGCAGGCGCTGATCCACGACGCCGAAGACGCCACCATCGCCGCGCGCCAGGCCGGCGGCAACTGTGTGCGCGCCGCGCCGGTCGACCTGGGCCGGCTGCTGATGCCGGACCCAGCGCCCAAGGACCAGCGCACCCGGCCCCAGTAGCCCGCGGCCGAGCGTGCGGAATCACAGCCGCCGAGCGTGCGGAATCACAGCCGCAAGCGTGCGGCATACCCCGTCATCTCCAGGTAGCCCAGCCCGACGCGCTTGCCTTGGCTGTCGAGCAGTTCACTCAGGCCTTCCCAGTAGATGGTGCCGGTGCTGGCCCGGCTGTCCAGTTCCTGCGCGTCCATCAGCGACCGCACGGTGAAGCGGCCGGCGGGCGTGTCCACCTGCCATTGCACCGGGTAGCTGGCGTTGGAGGCCGGGCTGCGCCAGCGCCGGCCAGGTGTCATGCTGATCTGGTTCGGCGTGAAGCTGCTGCTGGCGCCGCCGGCCGCGCGAAAGCTGCCGCCGGCCCAGAGCACGCTGCCGCCCTGGCGCCGCAGCACGAAGGCGGTGAGCGCGCTGCCGTCGAACAGGTTCATGCCGATCCAGTCCCAGCCCACGGCCTCGGGATGCAGGATCTCCTGGCTCCACTCGTGGTCCAGCCAGGCCCGGCCCGGGCTGGTCACGGCGGTGCCGGCCAGCACGGCCTTGCCGCTGGCCTGCAACTGCGCCGCGCTGTAGTAATGGCTCGCCTGCGCTTCCTGCGGACCCTTGCGCGAGAAGCCGGCGTCGCCCTGCAGCAGCAGCGGCTGGGTCGGCGCGAGTTGCAGCGCGAGCGTGAAATCGCGCGCCGGCAGGGCCACCTGCCAGCCGGTGGCGTCGCGGTGCAGGCGCCAGGGGCCGATGTGGACGTCGGTGTCGGCCACGGCGGCGCGGCCGGTGCGGATGTCCTGCGCGGCCGACCAGCGCACGATGCGCTCGTCGTGCAGATGGCGCTGGCTTGTGAGGGCGGTGACGGCGGCGTGGGCGAAGAGCAGTTGCCGCGGCGCGAAGCGGCTGGGGTTGTCCGCCCCCAGCCCCGTGCGACTGCGGAAAAAGGTGACCTGGAAGCCCAGATCGGGCGCAGCCGGCGTGCCCAGCCAGCCGGTGGCATACCACCACTCGGTGCGCGTGCCCAGGTGGGCGCCGTGGTCGCGCGGGAAGCGCAGCGCGCGGCCGCGGCGTACGGTGTCATCGATGGCGTCCTGCGGGTCGTCCTTGAGGTTGGTTTGCGCGGCGCTTGGGGCCGGCACGGCACCCGTCACGAGGCCGGCCGCGCCCAGCTGCCACAGCCAACGGCGGCGGGACGGGTTCACCAGTCCTCCTTCACCGACAGCACGGCCGACCGCCCCGCCGCACTGCGCGCGCTGAAGGCCGCGGTGGCCACGCCCGCCACCAGCACGGCCGCGCACAGCAGCGCCAGGCGGCCCCACGGCAGCACCAGGTCCATGGTCCAGTGGAAACTCTGCGGGTTGACGACATGCACCAGCACCAGGCTGATGGCCACGCCCAGCGCCAGGCCCACCAGCGTGCCGGCGGCCACCCAGGCGGCGCCCTCGCCGGCCACCACAGTCACCACGTCGCGCCGGGTCAGGCCCAGGTGGGCGAGCAGGCCGAATTCCTTGCGCCGCGCCAGCACCTGGGCCGACAGGCTGGCCGCGATGCCCACCAGGCCGATGGCAATGGCCACCGCCTGCAGGTAGTAGGTGACGGCAAAGCTGCGGTCGAAGATGCGCAGCGACATCGTGCGCAGCTCGGTCGTGGCGGCGAATTCCAGCAGGCCGGGGTCGGGCAGCAGGGCGCGCAGGGCGGACATCACGGCGGCCATGTCGGCGCCCGGGGCCAGCCACAGGGCGAGGTCGTTGATGCGCGTGTCGCCGGTCAGGCGCTGGTAGTCGGCCGCGTCCATCGTCACGGTGCCGAACTGCCGGGCGTAGTCGCGGAACACGCCGCGCACCAGCACGCGCACCGGTCCTGCGGCTCCAGGCAGGTCCAGCGGCAGGTCGAAAAATGCGCCGGGTCGGGCGCCGTACAGCGACACCATGGCCTCGCTCACGAACACGCCCGGCGTGCCCGGCTGCGCCGGCAGGGCCGCACCCAGCAGGGGCAGTGAAGTGCCGTCCGGCAGCAGCGGGCGCGCGGCCAGCAGCACGGCGGGCCGGTCGGGCGCGAACTGCAGCAGCCTGTTGCGCGAGCCTTCCACCTTCTGCACGCCTGCGGTGGCCGCGGCCTGCTGCGCGAATTCGGGTGTCAGCCAGGCCTGTTCGGTGGCTGAACTGCTGCCGGCGGCGCGGGCGTACAGATCGGCCGGCAGCACGCTGCCCAGCCAGTCGGTGACGCCGACGCGGAAGCTCGCCACCATCACCGTCAGCGCCACCGACAGCGCCAGGCTGGCGACCACACCGGCCACGGCCGCGGTGGCCGTGCGGCGCTGGAAGCGCGCGCGTTGCACCGCCAGCAGGGGCAGGGCGCCCTGCGGCGTGGGCACGGCCACCAGCAACGCGTGCACCACCGCCGGCACCAGCGCCACGCCGCCGAACAGCAGCGCAGCCACCGCGGCGTAGGCCGCCAGCGGCAGGCCGGCAATCGGCGGCGCAAAGGCCGCCGCCGCGCCCGCGGCCAGCAGCGCCAGCCCGGGCCAGGCCGGCGGCGAGCTGTTGTCCACCGAGCCCAGGCCCTTGAGCGCCAGCGCCGGCACGATGCGCTCGGCCTGCCGCGCCGGCCACCAGCCGCCCACCACGGCCGACGCCGTGCCCAGCAGGCCAAACCCCAGCGCGCCGACCAGGCTGAACTGCAGCGCCGGGGTGATGCCCGGGAAGTAGCCGCCGCCCAGGTCACCGGCCATGAAGCGCAGCGCGGCGGCGGCCATCGCCGTGCCCAGCGCCAGGCCGACCGCACTGCCCGCGGCACCCACCACCGTGCACTCGGCCAGCACCATGCCGCGTCGTTCGGCCGCCGTCAGCCCCAGCACGCCCAGCAGCGCCAGGCCCGGCGTGCGTTGCGCCACCGACAGCGAGACCACCGAGAACACCAGAAAGGCGCCCACGAACAGCGCCACCAGTGCCAGCACCGTCAGGTTCACGCGGTAGGCGCGTGACAGGTTGGAGACGCGCTGCTCGGCCGCGTCGGCCGGCACCGCTTGCACACCGGGCGGAAGCGCCAGCCGGGCCAGCAGGGCGGTGACATCGGCGCCGGGGTTCAGCCGCAGGTCGATGCGCGTCAGTTGCGCTTGCGGGCCGAAGCGCTGCTGCACTGCGGCCAGGTCCATCACGACCAAGGGCGGGCCGGCCACCGGCACGCTGCCGGCCAGGCGCGTTGCCAGGTAGCCGGGGCCGGACTGCAGGCGCAGCGCAGCGCCGTCGGCCAGGCCCAGCTGGCTGCGCGCGGCGGGGTTGGCAAAGGCGGCCTCGGGGTCGAGGAAGACCAGGCGGTCCTCGCCCGCCGCCGGGCGCGGCAGCAGGTCCAGCGCCACGGCCGGGACGCGCAGGCTGTCGATGCCCAGCACGCGCACGGGCACGCGGCTGCCGCTGGCCGACAAAGCGTGGGTGTCGACCTCCAGCACCGGGCTGGCCGTGCCGACGGCCGGGTCGCTGGCCACGCGTTCGAACAAGGCGTCGTCAAAACCGGCGCGGGGGCCGCGCAGCGTGAGGTCGGGCGCGCCGTTGGCCGCGCGCACGGCCGACGAGAACTCGGCGAGTGCCGAGTTGTTGATGAGGTGGACCGAAAACGCCAGCGCCACCCCCAGCGCCACGGCCAGCAGCGCCACGCCATGGCGCCAGGGGTGGTGGCGCCACTCGCGCCACATCAGCGGCCACAGCCAGGCCAGCGATCTCACGGGCCGGGCACGATGCCGTGGGTCGTCAGGCGCAGCACACGGTCGGCGCGCGCGGCGGCCGCCGCCGAGTGCGTCACCAGCAGACACGCCGCGCCGGTGTCGGCGACCTCGGCGCGCA
>JANNWL010000098.1:0-3485 GCA_031414735.1 Burkholderiales bacterium
GGTGGGCCGACCGGCCTTGTCGGGCGTCTGGGCGCGGGCTTGGGCAATCAGGCGGGCCATGCCGCCGCTGTCCCAGACCTGGTCGTCGTCGGCCCCGGCCACCAGCACCGGTGCTGCGATCAACTCCACCGGGATGCGTGCTGGCGCGACGCGCTCCGGGTTCGCGGCACGGCCGGCATCCTGCGGGCGCCGAATCTTCACCTCGGCGCCGGTGGCAAACCCGGCCATCTCCTTGTCAAAGTCCTTGTAGGGCACGAAGGGCAGGGGCAAGCCCCGCCAGGCGAAGCTGGACCGCTGGCCCGGCGTAACGCCGGGCCCCCAGCCTTCCCAGACCACGTCGGAAGGCACCATCGCCACCACGGCCTTGATCCAGGGCATGCGCGTGGCCGCCAGCAGCGCCATCTCGGCGCCCTTGCTGATGCCCATCACGCCGATGCGTTGGGCATCGACCTCGGGCTGTGCGGCCAGCCATTCACGTGCTTGCTCCAGCCGGTCGATGGGGATGTCGGCAAAGGCCGCCGGCAGGCTGGGCAGCTCGGCCGGCGTCGGGCCGAAGGGGCCCCAGCCGGGCGGTGAGTAATACGGCAGGGCCAGCACGGCATAGCCGCGCGATGCGTACGCCGGTGCGTCGCGGGTGACCAGGCTGCCGCCCTCGCTGCCGCCCAGCAAGATGAGCGCCGGCCGTTTCGCGGCACCGGGAAGGTGGGCAAAGCGTGCGCCGGCAAAGGGCGTGGCGTCGCGCTGCTGCACCTGCGGCAGCGCGGGCAGAAAGCGCACCGTCTGCTCGGCCAGCTGCGCCGTGCCCTGGCGTGCCTGCAGCTGCACCGCATCGACATCGCCAGCCGTGACGGCGTCGGCCTCGGGCACCATGGACCAGAACAAGCCCCTGCCGTCGGCGCCGCTGTAGCTGCTGCCGGCCAGCGGTACGGCGGTGGCCAGGTCGAGCTGGCCGGCGGCGTCGCTCATGAAGCGCGCGCTGGCACTGTAGGGCCGCTTGGCGCCGCTCCATTCGCGCACTGCGCGGTGCGCTTGCACGGTGACTTCGGCCAGGGCCGGCAGGCCGCTGAGCCTGATGCTCAAAGGCTCGCCGTCCAGCACCTGGCCCGAGGCCGGCGTGACGACGAACTGTTGGGCCTGGGCTGCCGGCAGCAACGCCAGCGACAACATCAGGGGTGGCCAGCGCAGACGGGGTGTGTTCATGTTCGCAAGGCTATGTCAGACGGGCGCCGCCTGTCGACGGCAGGGCGACGCTTGGTCAGCGATGCCGGCCCGGCCGGTCACGCCCGCTGCAACCACGGGCTGGCGCGGTAGCGCTCGCCGCGGTAGGTCGCATCGAGCGCGTGCAGCACTGCCAGCACGCCCGGCGCGCCCCAGGCCTGCAGCCATTCGAAAGGCCCTGCCGGGTAGTTGACGCCCAGCTTCATCGCCGCGTCGGCACCGGCTTCGCTGCACACGCCCTGCAGCACGGCGTCGGCTGCCTCGTTGACCAGCATGGCCACGCTGCGCGCCACCACCAGGCCGGGGCTGTCGGACAAGGCCAGCGGGGTGAAGCCCAGCGCCATCAACCAGGCCGGCGCCTGCGCGTGCCATTCCCGGCTGGCGCCGCGGTTCACGCTGTAGGCCAGCGCCGTGCCGGGGGCCACGGGCCACTGCAGCAGGCGGTCGAAAACGGCGGTGTCGGCATGGCCGCTCTCGGCCGCCCGTTCGTGGGCGCAGCGGCCGTCGGTCAGCACCAGCCGGGCGCCGTCGATGGCCAGACCCGTCCAGTCGCTGCCGCCGTCGCGCGCCGGGCCCCAGCCTTGCGGCGCCAAGGCCGCGGTGGCTGCGCGTTCCAGGTGGTCGGCAACCGGCCCTTGGCCGTGCACGGTCAACTCCGCCGCGTCGCGCGACAGCAGCGCCTGCACGTCATGCACCACCACCGGCAGGGCCGGCGCGCCGGGCGGGTGGGGGTAGAAGCCGCGCCCGCTCTTGCGCCCCAGCAGGCCGCCTTGCACCATCTCGCGCTGCAGCGGTGACGGGGTGAACCGGCGGTCGAAGAAGAAGGCCTCGAACACCGACTGCGTGACCGCGAAGTTGGTGTCGTGGCCGATCAGGTCCATCAGCTCGCACGGGCCCATGCGGAACCCGGCCGCGCGCAGGCAGGCGTCCAGCACCTGCGGCGTGGCGGCCTGTTCCTGCAGCAGCGCCAGCGCCTCGGCGTAGTAGGGCCGGTTGATGCGGTTGACGATGAAGCCCGGCGTGCTGCGCGCATGCACCGGCACCTTGCCCCAGGCGGCAGCCAGGTCGAACACGGCGGCGGCGATGTCGGGGTCGGTGTGCAGGCCCGACACCACCTCGACCAGCTTCATCTGCGGCACCGGGTTGAAGAAGTGCATGCCGACCAGCCGGCCCGGGTGCTGCAGCCCCGCAGCCAGCGCGGTGATGCTGATTGAGCTGGTGTTGCTGGCCAGCACGGCGCGGGCCGGCAGCAACGCTTCCAGCTGCTTGAACAGCGCGCGCTTGGCCGCCAGGTCCTCGACGATGGCCTCGATGACCAGGCCGGCGTCGCGGGCGTCTTCAAGCGTGGCGATGGGCCGGATGCGCCCCCGCACCTGCGCCGCCGTGTCGCTGTCCATGCGGCCCTTGTCGACCCCGGCTTGCAGGCTTGCCGACAAGCTCTCCAGCGCCGCTGCGGCGGCCGCAGGGCGGGTGTCGAACAGCATCACCGGGTGCCCGGCCTGGCTGGCCACCTGTGCAATGCCCGCGCCCATGAGGCCGGCACCCACGACGAGCAGGGACCCGCGCTGCAGGGGATGGCTGGTCACGCTTGCTTTCATGTCACGGGGCCGACCGCTCAGCGAGCGTCTGCTGCCGGCCCCTTTACCCGAATGACCAAGGGCACCAGGTCCTGGATGGCTTTCACCGCCTTGTCGATCTTGGCGACCACCACCTTGTCGTCGACGCCCTCGCCAAGCGCTTGGCGCAGGCCGGTCAGCGAGACGATGGTGCTGGTTGTCGAGTCGATGACCTGCTTGGCTTTGTCGAGCCGGATCGAAGCCGCCCGCCGCTCAGCCGACTCGGCCACCGCCGAAATGACTTTGGCATGCATGGCGAGGTCCGCCGAACGCGAAGCGATGCTGCTCAAGGCTTCGTCGATGGCCTTGTTCAGCATGTCGTCCATGGTCTGGCGGGCAATCACGTCGAGCTGCGCCGCCAAACGGTCCGGCGAATGGCTGCAGAAGTCGCTCAGCAACCCTTGCACGGCGGTGCGCTGAGCGATGTCGCCGGACTTCAAGGCGGCTTCGACCTGCTTCAACAACTGGTTCAGGGTGTCCGACCAATCGCTGAACGACTCAAGACTGTCCCAATCGATGCTCATTTGGCTGCGCTCCCGTCGACAAGTTTCTGGATCTGCGAGGCGATCGAGTACAGCACCGCCGTGTTCGGCCGCAGGCCGGCCTTGACCGTACCCGCCAGCTCGCCGTGCACGGCGGCCCACTCACCGA
>JANNWL010000099.1:0-12127 GCA_031414735.1 Burkholderiales bacterium
ACCGCTGAATTCGCCCTTGGAATAGTCGACGCGGTAGATGAACACCGGCGCGCTGTTGCCCTTGGGCAGGCGCGCGCTGTTCATGTTGGCCACGCCGGCACGCATCCACCACTTGCCGCGCGTCATGTCCAGCACCGCGCCGGTGTAGGCGGTTGGCGCGGTGGTGTCGAACAGCAGGTTGTGGGTGATCAACTTGTTGCCCGTGGGCAGGGTGATCTCGTAGCCCGTCCAGTCGGGGATCTGGCCCAGCCACAGGCGCGTCTTGAGGTCGCTCAACGGGATCGACACCGACGCTTCATGCACGATGGAGCCGCCGTTGAAGAGCGCGCCGGTGCCACGTTCAGGCGCAAGCGTGAGCCGCCAGCGGGCGCCGCTCTCAGTCTCCTTCTGCAGGTCCAGCACGGCCATGCCGAAGTAGGAGTTGTCGTAGCTGTAGCGCGCGCCGCCGTTGTTCAGGAAGACGAAGGAGCCGTTGTCCTGGTTGCGGTTGACGATGTAGGTCGGATCGACGGAGCCGCTGATCTTCAGGCCCTTGAAGCCCTGGTCGGCGAAGTTGTCCTGCAGCGCTTCTGCCTTGATCGTGACGCGGTTGAGTTCACGCACCTGTTCGGGCGTCATGCCCCATTGGCCTGAGGCTGGGGCTGCCGGCGCCGACTGCACGCGCTTCTCCAACTCGGCCACGCGGTCGCGCAGGGCACGCAGTTCCTTCAGCAGTTCTTCGTTGCTCTGCGCGGCCACGGGGAAAGCCGCTGCCAGCGTCAGGGCCAGGGCGGTCGGTGCGACGAGTCTCATGGGTGGTTTCCTCTCAAGGGGGACGGACTTTGCGGATCCTGGGTGGCGCGGGGTCAATGCCGCGCTGCGGCCATCTCGCGGCTGCGGCGGCGTTCCTGGTGGGCGATGAAATAGCTGGCCGCAATGACGCCCACCGCCACCACGACGATGGTGATGGTGGCCACGGCGTTCACACTGGGGTTCAGGCCCAGCCGCGCGCGCGAGAAAATGACCAGCGGCATGGTGGTCGACCCCGGCCCCGACAGGAAGGCCGACAGCACGACATCGTCCAGCGAGATCGTGAATGTCAGCAGCCAGGCCGATAGCAGCGACTGCGAGATCATCGGCAGCGTCACCAGCCAGAACACCTGGTAGGGCCGGGCGCCCAAGTCCATGGCGGCTTCTTCGAGCTGCGGGTTCAGGTCTTGCAGCCGCGACTGCACGACCACCGCCGCATACGCCATGCCCAGCAGCACGTGGCCGAGCAGGATGGTGCCCATGCCGCGTTCGGGGAAGCCCAGCGTCCGTTGCACGCTCACCAGCATCAGCAGCAGCGACAGGCCCACCACCACCTCGGGCATCACCAGCGGTGCGTTGGCCATGCCGGAGAACAGCGTGCGGCCGGTGAAGCGCTTGTACTTGACCAGCGCAAACGCTGCCAGCGTGCCCAGCACCACCGAGCCGCAGGCGGTGAAGAAAGCCACCTTCAGGCTCAGCCACAGGGCGGACAGCAGTTCCTGGTCGCTGGCCAATTGGGTGTACCAGCGCAGCGTGAAACCGCGCCACACGTTGGGCAGGGGTGAGTCGTTGAAGGAATACACCACCAGCGCCACGATGGGCAGGTACAGGAAGACGAAGCCCGCCGCCAGCCAGCCGCGCCCGAACCAGGGATTGGTGCGCATGGTCAGCCGCGCCTTTCTGTTGATTCAGCCTGGTACTTGTTGAAGATGGCCAGCGGCACGATGACCAGCAGCACCATCACCACTGCCACGGCCGAGGCCATGGGCCAGTCGTTGTTGGAGAAGAACTCGTCCCACAGCACGCGGCCGATCATCAGCGTCTCGGGCCCGCCCAGCAGTTCGGGGATCACGAACTCGCCGACGCAAGGGATGAACACCAGCATCGACCCGGCAATGATGCCGGCCTTGGACAAGGGCACCGTGATCTTCCAGAACGCCACCCACGGCGTGGCACCCAGGTCGGCGGCGGCTTCGAGCAGGCGCAGGTCCATCTTCGCCAGGTTGGCGTAAAGCGGCAGGATCATGAAGGGCAGGTAGGTGTAGGTCATGCCCAGCACCAGCGAGAACGGCGTGTGCAGCAGCTTGCCGGGCGTGGTGATGAGACCCAGTGCGTGCAGCACCTGGTCCAGCCCCAGGCCGATGAGGGCATCCGCCACCCAGCCGTGTTCGGCCAGCAAGCCGCGCCACGCGTACACGCGCAGCAGGAACGACGTCCAGAACGGCAGCATCACCAGCATCAGCAAGACCGGCTGCACCGAGGTCTTGGAGCGCGCCATGAAGTAGGCGAAGGGGTAGCCGATGAACAGGCACAGCAGCGTGGTGGCCGCCGCGTACTGCAGGCTGGCGAGGTAGGTCTTGAAGTACAGCGCGTCCTGCGTGATGAAGACGTAGTTCGAGAACTTCAGCGTCAGCTGCAGCACGCCTTCCTGGATCGTCAGCACGTCCTTGAACGTGACCGTTTCCATCTCGGACACACTGATCTTGCCGACGATGAAGAACGGGAACAGGAAGAAGAGCAGCAGGAACAGGAAGGGCACGGCGATGACCGCCACGCGGCCAGCAAACAGCCCCTTGAACAGTCCTGAGAACCGGGTCATGGCGGCGCCGCTCACTGCGTCAGCACCACCTGCGCCGAGTCAGACCACTGGGCCCAGACCTCGTCACCCCAGGTGTGGGCGCCGTCGCGGTGGCGCTGGCTGTTGGCCTCGGTGACCTTCAGCCGCGCGCCACTGGCAAGTTGCAGGTGGTAGACCGAGAAGCTGCCGAAGTAGGACATCTCCTTGACCGTGCCGCGCACGCGGTTGTGCGGGCCCGCGGGTTCGTCGCGAGACAGGGTGATCTTCTCGGGACGCAATGCGACCGAGACCTTCATGCCCTCGGTGCCGGTGATGCCATGGCCGACGTAGTGGCTGCAGTCGGCGCAACCGATGACGCAGTGGTCGGTGGCGTCCACGTCCAGCGTGCCGTCCATGAGGTTGACATTGCCGATGAAGTCGGCGACGAAACGGCTGCTCGGGGTTTCGTAGATGTCGCCCGGCGCGCCGACCTGCAGGAAGCGGCCCTCGCTCATGATCGCGATACGGCTGGCCATCGTCATCGCCTCTTCCTGGTCGTGGGTGACGAGCACGCAGGTCACGCCGACAGTCTCGATGATGTTGACGAGCTCGATCTGCGTTTCCTCACGCAGCTTCTTGTCCAGCGCGCCCAGGGGTTCGTCCAGCAGCAGCATCTGCGGCTGCTTGGCCAGGCTGCGCGCCAGCGCCACACGCTGCTGCTGCCCGCCCGACAGCTGGTGCGGCTTGCGCGCCGCGAACTTGCTGAGCTGCACGAGCTTGAGCATGGCATCCACACGCTCGGCGATGCGGTCCTTGGGCAGGCCTTCGCGCTTCAGGCCGAAGGCGATGTTGTCCCACACGCTGAGGTGCGGGAACAGCGCATAGCTCTGGAACATCATGTTCATCGGCCGCTCGTAGGGGGGCAGCGAGGCCAGGTCGCGTCCGGCCAGCACGATGCGGCCCGAAGTGGGCGTCTCGAAACCCGCGAGCATGCGCAGCAGCGTGCTCTTGCCGCAGCCCGACGAGCCCAGCAGCGCGAAGATCTCGCCCTTGGCGATGTCCAGGTTGACCTGGTTGACGGCCTTGTAGCCGTCGTAGTCCTTGACCAGGTCCTGGATCTGCAGGAACTTGGGCTCGGTGCTTGCGGGAGTGCTGGGGCTCATCAATGGGGCGTGGCAGGCTCAGATGCCTGTCTTGAACGAGGTGTAGGTGCGCGTCATCAAGCGGCGCAAGTCGTTGTTCAACGAGTCCGGCGGCAGCATGCGGGCCAGGTCCGCTGCAGGCAGGAAGACCGTCGGGTTGTTGGCCACCTCGGGCTTGACGAACTTGCGCGACTCGGTGTTGGGGTTGGCGTAGAACACCTTGTTGGTCAGGCCGGCGTGGACCTCTGGGCGCAGCATGTAGTTGATGAACTTGTGCGCGTTGCCCGGGCGCGGCGCGTCGGCCGGAACCACCATCACGTCGAAGAACAGCAGGCCGCCCGTCTTCGGGATCAGCACCTGGATGTTCTGTCCCGTCTTGCCGTCGATGGCGCGTTGCCGCGCGATGTTGATGTCGCCTGACCAGCCCAGCGCCACGCAGATCGACCCGTTGGCCATGTCGTTGATGTAGCCCGACGAACTGAACAGCGTGACGTGCGGCCGCACCGCCTTCAGCAGCGCGGCGGCTGCGGGGTAGTCGCTGGGGTTGCGGCTGTAGGGCGCGCGGCCCAGGTAGTGCAGGGCGGCGGGGACGACCTCGGTGGCCGAGTCCAGAAACGACACACCGCAACTCTTCATGCGGCTGATGTACTCGGGCTTGAAGACCAGGTCCCAGACGTTGTCCGGCATGGGCAGGCCGCCCAGCGCGGCGCGAACCTTTTCGACATTGATGCCCACCGTGGTGTAGCCCCACAGCCAGTTGACCATGTGCTCGTTACCCGGGTCCATGCGGGCCAGGGCCGCCTGCACGGCAGGGTCCAGGTTCTTCAGGTTGGGGATTTGCGCCTTGTCCAGCCTGCGCAGCAGGCCGCCGTCAAGCTGCAGCTTGGCCCAGTGCGACGAGGGCACGACGATGTCGTAACCCGTCTTGCCCGCCACCAGCTTGGCGTGGAGGATTTCGTTGTTGTCGAAGTTGTCGTAGCGGACGCGGATGCCCGTTTCCTTCTCGAAATTGCGGATCGTGTCCTCGGCGATGTAGTCCGACCAGTTGTAGATGTTCAGGACCCTTTCTTCCTCCTGCGCCTGGGCCAGGGGCCAACAGCACAGCGCAACCAGGGCGCACAGGCTGTGCATGAGGGACTGGATCGTCAACAGGCGCATGAGGAAACCTCCGGAGACATCTTGAAAGGTCGGTGAAATATCAGCGGTGCGAAGTCTATGCAGTTCCGGCATCGCGCCAGCCTTCGCGCACCGCGTCGGCCAGGGTCAGGTCCAGGCAGCGGCGGATCAGCGCCACCATCTCGTCGATCTGCGCGCGGGTGATGACCAGCGGCGGCGCCACGATCATGCGGTCGCCGACGGCGCGCATGATCAGGCCTTCGCGGAAGCAGTGGCCGCGGCAGACCATGCCGATCTCGACCGACTCGGCAAAGGGCGCCCCGGTGGTCTTGTCCTTCACGAGCAGCAGGGCTCCCAGCAGGCCGAGGGTCGATGCATCACCCACCAGCGGGTGCGCGCCCAGCGATCGGTAAGCCTGCGCAAGATACGGGCCGGTGTCGTCACGCACGCGTTGCACCAGACCGAGCTGCTGGATCAGCCGCAGGTTGGCCAGCGCCACCGCGCAGGCCACGGGGTGGCCGGAATAGGTGAAGCCGTGGTTGAACTCGCCGCCTTGCTCGATCAGCACCCGCGCCACGCGCTCGCCGACCATCACACCGCCCAGCGGGATGTAGCCGCTGGTGACGCCCTTGGCGAAGGTCATCAGGTCGGGCTTGAAGCCCATCGCCTCGCAGCCCCACCAGTGACCGGTGCGGCCAAAGCCGCAGATGACCTCGTCGCTGACCAGCAGGACGCCGTACTTGGTGCAGATGCGCTCGATTTCGGGCCAGTAGGTGGCAGGCGGGATGATCACCCCGCCTGCACCCTGGATGGGCTCGCCGATGAAGGCCGCCACCTTGTCAGCACCCAGGGCCAGGATGCGCTGTTCCAGCCAGCCGGCGGCGACCCGACCGAACTCGTCGCGGCCCAGACCCTGGGCGCGGCCGTGGTCCCACCAGTAGGGCTGTTCGATATGCTCGATGCCGGGAATCGGCAGCCCGCCCTGCGCGTGCATGCCGGACATGCCGCCCAGCGACGCGCCGGCCACCGTCGAACCGTGGTACGCGTTGTGGCGGCTGATGATGACCTGGCGCTCGGGCTGGCCCAGCACCTCCCAGTAGCGGCGCACCATGCGCACCACGGTGTCGTTGCCCTCGGAGCCGGAGACGCTGAAGAACACATGCTTGAATTGCGGTGGCGTCAGCTCGCTCAAGAGTTCAGCCAGCTCGATAGCCGGCGGCGTGGCTGTCTGGAAGAAGGCGTTGTAGAACGGCAGCTGGCGCATCTGCGCTGCGGCCGCCTCGACCAGCGCCTCCTGGCCGTAGCCCACGTTCACGCACCACAAACCGCTCATGGCGTCCAGGATCTTGTGGCCGTCGCTGTCCCACAGGTAGATGTTGTCGGCGCGCTCGATGATGCGCGAGCCCTTCTTGGCCAGGGCCTTGAAGTCGGTGAAGGGGTGCAGGAAGTGCGCTGCGTCAGCGGCCTGCCATTCAGCAGTGGTTCGCGTGGTGGTGGGGGTGGTGGTGGGGATGGTCATGGCGTGCCTCAGACGTGCAGCAGCAGGTGCTCGCGCTCCCACGGCGAGATGACCTTCATGAACTCGGCGTACTCGATCTCTTTCACCTCGGTGTACACGGTGATGAAGTCCGCGCCCAGCACCTCGGCCAGGTCGCGCTCGTTGCGCAGCAGGGCCAGGGCCTCGCCCAGGCTGCGCGGCAGCTGGAAGTCGCCCAGGTAGGCGTCGCCCTTGCACTCGGGCGCTGGCTCGATGCGGTGCATCATGCCCAGGTAGCCGCAGGCCAGCGTGGCGGCCAGGGCCACGTAGGGGTTGGCATCGGCACCGATGACACGGTTCTCGACGCGCCGTGCCGCTGGGGTGGCGATGGGGCTGCGTATGCCCACGGTGCGGTTGTCCGTGCCCCACTGGATGTTGATGGGCGCGGCATTGCTGCGCACCAGCCGCCGGTAGCTGTTCACATAGGGCGCAAACAGCGCCATGGCCGCGGGGATGTACTTCTGCAGGCCGCCGATGAACCAGTAGAACTCCCGGCTGGCGCTGCCGTCTTCATTGCTGAAGATGTTCAAGCCGGTGGCCTTGGACAACATGCTCTGGTGCACGTGCATGGCACTGCCCGGCTCGCCGGCAATCGGCTTGGCCATGAAGGTGGCGAACATGTCGTGGCGCAGTGCGGCCTCGCGCACCGTGCGCTTGAACAGGAAGACCTCGACGGCCAGACCCAGCGGGTGGGCATGGAAGAAGTTGATCTCCATCTGCCCCGCGCCGACCTCGTGGATGAGGGTGTCGACGTTGAGCTCCATCTTCTCGCAGTAGTCGTAGACGTCTTCGAACAGCGGGTCGAACTCGTTCACCGCGTCGATGGAGTAGGCCTGGCGAGATGTCTCGCTGCGCCCGCTGCGCCCCACCGGGGGCTTGAGCGGCACGTCGGGGTCGGTGTTGCGCGCCACCAGGTAGAACTCCAGTTCGGGCGCCACCACCGGGTCCCAGCCCTGGGCGTCGAACAGCTCGCACACATGGCGCAGCACCGAACGCGGCGCGAAGGGCACGCGCACACCATCGCGGTCGTAGCAGTCGTGGATGACCTGCGCCGTGGGGTCGGTGGCCCAGGGCACGATGCGCACGGTGGTCGGGTCCGGCCGCAGGTGCATGTCGCGGTCGGTGGGGGTGATGACGTCGTAGTACGGCCCTTCTTCAGGGAACTCGCCCGTCACACCCATGGCCACCACGGCCTCGGGCAGGCGCATGCCGCGGTCTTCGGTGAACTTCTGGCGCGGCAGGATCTTGCCGCGCGCCACACCAGTGAGGTCGGGCACCAGGCATTCGATCTCGGTGACGCGGTTGTGGTCCAGCCACTGCTCGAGGTCGCTGAAGTTGAATTGGTCTCTGGGGGTCATGGGCAGGTGTCCTTAGGGGCCGCGCAAGCGGTCGCGGTGGTTGCGCGCCGCAGCGCCGAAAGCCTGCAAGATCTGCATCGAAACCGGGTTGCTGGCGGCCTGCCACTCGGGATGCCACTGCACGCACAGGTTGAAGGCCGGCGCCGTGGGCAGGCTGAAGGCCTCGACCAGGCCGTCGGGAGCCAGCGCCTCGGCACGCAGGCCAGGCGCCAAGCGGTCCACGCCCTGGCCGTGCAAGGAGTTCACGTCGAAGGCCAACAAGCCGGTGATCCGCGCCAGCAGGCTGCCCGCCACCACGTCGACAGGGTGCGCCGCGGCGTACTGCTGGTCCACCGTGCCAGTGTCGTCGTCGCGGTGGTCGGCCAGCCCCGGCACCTCGTGCACGGCCTGGTGCAGGCTGCCACCCAGCGCGACGTTGACCTCCTGCGTGCCGCGGCAGATGGCCAGCAGCGGCACGCCGCGCTGCAGGGCCAGTCGGGCCAGCGGCAGGGTCCAGGCGTCGCGTTCGCGGTCCAGCGGCAGCGAGGGGTCGTGCACCGTTTGACCGAAATGGGCCGGATGCACGTTGGAGGGCGAGCCGGTCATCAGCACGCCATCCACCACGTCCAGCAGGGCGTCGAGTTGCTCGGGGTCGATCGGTGGTGCGACCAGCGGCAGCGCGCCGGCCAGGCGCACGGCATCGACGTACTTGCGCCCGGCCAGATGGACGGCATGCCCCGCCGAGAGGCGGTTGCAACTGGTGACGATGACGAAAGGCGGCCGGGTCATGATGAGGGTTACCCGAGCATATCGCGCAGCCGGGCACCCGCCATGCCCAGCACCAGGGCAGGTGTGCGCAGCAGCCGCCCGCCAGGAAAGCGCCGATGGCGCAGCCGCGCGAAGACATCGAAGCGCGATGCGTCGCCGGCCATGGCCTCGGCCACCAGCCGGCCCGCCAGCCCCGTCAGCGCCAGGCCGTGGCCCGAAAAGCCCTGCAGGTAATAGATGTTTTCCGGCGCGCCCGCGGGGTGGGGCAGGCGGCCGAAGTCGGGCGCGCGGTTCATGGTGATGTCGACGAATCCGCCCCAGGCGTACTCGATCGCGACGCCGGCCAGTTGCGGGAAGGTCCGGACCATGCGGGCCTTCATCGCCCGGTCCAGGTGGCGCGGTGTGCGCGTGCTGTAACTCACCCGGCCGCCATAGAGCATGCGGCAATCCGCAGTGGGGCGAAAGTAGTCGAGCACGAAGTTGGTGTCGCAGACTGCGGCGCGCGACGGGATCAGTGCATCGGCCCGCGCCGCGCCCAGCACCTCGCTGCACGCGATGTAGGTTCCCACCGGCATGATGCGCGCCGACAGCGCCGGGGCCAGTCCTTCCAGGTAGACGTTTCCGGCCAGCAGCACGCGCTGGGCGCGCACATCGCCCGCGCTGGTGCGTACACACGCCAGCGTGCCCTGCACCAGGCCCGTCACCGTGCTGTGTTCGTGGATGCGCACGCCCGCCTGCACGGCCGCACGGGCCAGGCCGCGCACGTACTTCAGCGGGTGCAGGTGGCCCGATCGCGGGTCGAACACGCCGCTGTGGAAGCGCGGGCTGGCGATCCATGCGGCCACGTCTTGCGGGGCGATGCGCCGCAGCTCGAAGCCGTAGCGGGCGTGCATGTCGTCGGCCCAGCGCGCCAGCGCGGCGCCCTTGCTGGCGGTCGTGGCCAGGCCCAGGTAGCCGTCGCGCCAGTCGCAGTCGATGGCGTGGCGCTGGATGCGTGAACGCAGCAGGTCCAGCGCCTCCAGCGACATCGCCCAGATTCGGCGGGACTCGTCCAGACCGAGCTGCGCCTCGATGGTCGACTGTTCGCACGCCAGGCCGTGAATGGCCTGTCCGCCGTTGCGTCCGCTTGCGCCCCAGCCGAGCTCGTGCGCTTCCAGCAGCACCACGCTGAAGCCGCGTTCGGCCAATTCCAGCGCCGCCGACAAGCCGGCCAGCCCGCCGCCCACCACGGCCACGTCGCAACGGATCGACTCGGCAAGCGCCGGGAACTGAGCGCCGGTCTCGGCGGTAGCGGTGTAGTAGGACGGCTGCGCGAGTTGCCGGTCGGGGACCCGCAGCGATGGCCGCATGCGCTGCGGGTCAGGCGGCGCGGCGCAGGGCGGCGCGGATCATCTCCACCACCTGCGTGATCTGCTCGGCGCTGATGATGAGCGGCGGCGACAAGGCCAGCGTGTCGCCCGTGGTGCGGAGCAGCAGGCCGTGCGCGAACAGGTCCAGGAAGATGTCGAAGGCGCGCTTGGCCGGCTGGCCGGGCAGGGGTGCCAGCTCGATGCCGCCGACCAGGCCGAGGTTGCGGATGTCGATGACGTGGGGCTCGCCGCGCAGCGAATGCACGGCTTGCGCAAAGTGCGCCTGCAGGCCGGCCGCGCGTTCGAACAGGCCGTCTTCGGCATAGGTGTCCAGGGTGGCCAGGCCGGCGGCGCAGGCCAGCGGGTGGGCTGAATAGGTGTAGCCGTGGAAGAACTCGATCAGGTGTTCCGGCCCGTTCATGAAGGCGTCGTAAACGCTTTGCTTGGCGACCACGGCGCCCATCGGCACGGCACCGTTGGTAAGGCCCTTGGCCAGGCACATCAGATCGGGCGTGACGCCGAAGGTCTGCGCCGCAAAGGCCGCGCCGGTGCGACCGAAGCCGGTGATGACCTCGTCGAAGATGAGCAGGATGCCGTGCTTGTCGCAAATCTCGCGAAGCCGCTGCAGGTAGCCCTGGGGCGGCACCAGCACGCCGGTGCTGCCGGCGACGGGCTCGACGATGACGGCGGCGATGGTGCTGGCGTCGTGCAGCGCAATACGGCGCTCCAGGTCGTCGGCAAATTCCACACCGTGCGCCGGTTGGCCGACGCTGAAGGCGTTGCGCGCCGGGTCGTGCGTGTGGCGGATGTGGTCCACGCCCGACAGCATCGCGCCGAACATCTTGCGGTTGGCGACCATGCCGCCCACCGAGATGCCACCGAAGTTCACGCCGTGGTAGCCGCGCTCGCGGCCGATGAGGCGGGTGCGTGAGGCCTCGCCGCGCACGCGGTGGTAGGCCAGCGCCATCTTCAGCGCGGTGTCCACCGACTCCGAGCCGGAATTGGTGAAGAACACCTTGTTCATGCCCGCTGGGGCGATGCCAGCCAGCCGCTCGGCCAGCTCGAAGGCCTTGGGGTGCGACATCTGGAACGGCGGCGCGAAGTCCATCTCGGCGGCCTGTTCCTGGATGGCCCGCACGATGCGCGTGCGGCCGTGACCGGCGTTCACGCACCACAGGCCGCCGACGGCGTCCAGCACGGGGCGGCCGTGGTCGTCCCAGTAGTGCATGCCCTCGGCGCGCGTCAGCAGGCGCGGCTGGCTCTTGAACTGGCGGTTGGCCGTGAACGGCATCCAGTAGGCGCTGAGGTCCTGCCCCGCTGTATCGATAGACACGGCGGCCTGCTCGGCGGCTTGCATCAGCACGGGGTCGATGGCTTTGTTCATGGGGGCTCCTTGGGGGGGCCGCGCCGCCCCGAACGCAGGGCTGGCGCCAACCAGGCCCCGAGTTTAGACAGGCTAAGTCGCTCAGGCCATCTGCGCAGACCCCGCGTCAGGAAAACGTCCGTCAAGCCGGCCAGGCCATCCGGCCGCACAGGTACGTCCAGACGAACGTCGCCGCGGCCAGGCTTGTCATCTCGGCATGGTCGTAGGGCGGCGACACCTCGACACAGTCCATGCCGACGAAGGGCAGCGGCGCCAGCTCTTCCAGCAGCGTGAGCACCTGGTCGGTGCCCAGGCCGCCGGGTTCGGGCGTGCCCGTGCCGGGGGCGAAGGCCGGGTCCAGACAGTCAATGTCCAGGCTCAGGTAGACGGGCGGGTTGCCGTGTTCGGCCAGGCGCTGGCGGATGGCGTCCAGCACCGGCTCCAGCTGGGCGGGGCTGTGCAGGCCGCGCAGTGCGCGCGCGGTGAAGATCTGGCCGCCGCGGTCCTGCACATACTCACGCGCCGCGCGCGCGCCGGCCGAGCGGATGCCGATCTGCGTGAAACAGGCGTCGATCACCAGGCCTTCCTGCATCGCCTCGTAGACCCAGGTGCCGTGGCCGCTGGGCTCGCCGAAGTGGCTGTCCCAGGTGTCGCAGTGCGCGTCGAAGTGGATCACGGCCAGCGGCCGACCCAGCCAGGCCCTGTAGGCGCGCAGCAGGGGCAGGGTGATGGAATGGTCGCCGCCTATCCAAGCCATGTGGTGCTGGCGGATCAGTTGCGCGGCCAGCGGCGCCAGCGCCTCGCGCATGGCCGGCAGTGAGGTGTTGGGCAGTTGCAGGTCGCCCACGTCACCCAGGCTGCCTGGACTGGAAAGTGGGCTGACGTTGAAGTGCGGGTGGATGCCGTCGCACAGCATGTGGCTGGCTTCGCGGATGGCGCGCGGCCCGAA
>JANNWL010000100.1:0-1953 GCA_031414735.1 Burkholderiales bacterium
TTCAATGACGGAATCTTGTCGAGCTTGGCCTTGAGCGGCTGCTCGTCGAAACGAATCACGGTGTCGCCCGACTTGCCAGGCAGGGTCACGGGCGCGATCTCCCAATCGAAGCTGCCGTCCTGGTTGGCGGCCAGCGCCCGCGTCGTGCTGGCGATGGCAAAGGCGTCCTGCGCCTCGCGCGTGAAACCGTACTTGGCCACGCACTGTTCGGCAAACACGCCCATGGCCTTGCCGCGTTCGTAGGCGTCTTCCAGACCGTCCATGGCCATGTGGTCGAAGAGCTGCGCCGCGCCGTACTTCACGCCCTTGCGCGCGAACATCAGGTGAGGCGCGTTGGTCATGCTCTCCATGCCGCCGGCCACCATCACGTCGGCACTGCCGGCTGCCAACATGTCGTGCGCCAGCATCATGGCGCGCATGCCGCTGCCGCACATCTTGCTCAGCGTCACGGCGCCCGCCGATTGCGGCAGGCCTGCCTTCAGCGCCGCCTGGCGCGCCGGCGCCTGGCCCTGGCCAGCCATCAGGCAGTTGCCGAAGAGCACCTCGTCGACTGCATCGCCCGGCACGCCGGCACGCTCGACGGCAGCGCGGATGGCCACCGCGCCCAGCTCCCAGGCGGCCAGGGACGAGAAGTCGCCCAGCAGGCCGCCGATGGGCGTGCGGGCTGCGGACACGATGACTACTGGATCATGCATGGGGGGTCTCCTGCAGTGTCAAGAAAGGTCAGGCGGCGGGCGCGGCTCAGTGCGCGCGCCGTCGAAGCGCGCCTGCAGTGCCGCCAGGGCCAGGTCGTAGGCGGGCTCCACTTCGGCGGCAGAGCGGGCGGTGATGGCCAGATCTTCGAGCAAGCCGTTGTGCAGGCCGTAGACCCAGCCGTGCACCACCACGCTCTGCTCGCGCGCCCAGGCGTCTTGCACCACGGTGGTCTCGCAGACGTTGAGCGCCTGCTCCAGCACGTTCAGTTCGCACAGGGCCTGCAGGCGGGTCTCGTCATCGGCGCGGGCGTCAAGGAACGCCCGGTGCTTGTTGCGCACGTCCTGCACATGGCGCAGCCAGTTGTCGGCGATGCCGATGCGGCGGTTGTGCAGCGCGGCTGTCACGCCACCGCAACCGTAGTGCCCCACAACCATGATGTGCCGCACATGCAACTGGTCGATGGCGTACTGCATCACGCTGAGCGCATTCAGGTCGCTGTGCACCACCACGTTGGCGACGTTGCGGTGCACGAACACATCGCCCGGCAGCAGGCCCAGGATCTCGTTGGCCGGCACGCGGCTGTCGGCGCAGCCTATCCACAGGTACTGCGGCGCCTGCTGAGCCAGCAGGCTGGTGAAGAAGCCGGGCTTGCTGGCCTCGACCCCTTCGGCCCATTGCCGGTTCTTCTCGAGCAGGTCACGCAGGCGGTAGGGCATCGTTGCCGGACAGGCCTAGCCCAGGTCCACGCCGAACTGGCTTGCGGCGCGCTGGCCCTGGGCATCGAACACCTGCTGGGCGCCGTCCTCGTCGATGATCCACACCTCCAGCGCGCCGGCCTGCAGGAACAGCTCGGTCTTGAAGGCCATTTCAGCGTCGGTGTTGGACGGCGAGCGCACCTCGACACAAATCTCAGGGGCGTGAGGGAAAGGCGACAGATCGCCATGGCGCGCCATGAAGGCGGCCGACGCCCAGGCCACGTCGGGCACGCGCACGCCATCGGTGGTGAGTACACAGCACTCGACGATTGCCGTGCCTGCCGGCAGTTGCTGGGTCAGCGCATAACCAACAGCCATCTGCCGAATGCCGTGCCGGTTGCTGGCTGGACTCATCTCGATCACTCCCCTGCCATTGAGTTCGATCTTGCCGGGAACGTCGTCCCAGCGTGAGTCTGCACACAACTCTGCCCAGCGCAAAACCAGGTGCTCTTGTGAGGTGGTGTGTCCCATGGCGCGTCCTTCTTCAGCGGTGGCGTGGGGT
>JANNWL010000101.1:0-3122 GCA_031414735.1 Burkholderiales bacterium
GCCGTGGCGGCCGTCGGAGAAACGGCTGCCCAGCGTGTTCACATGCGTGAAGGCGGCCATGATGGGTCCGCTGCCAGGGCCGAACAGGCGCTCGTCGGGCGGCACGCGCTCGATCTCGCCCAGTTCCTGTCGCGCGCGCTCGTTGCTCATGGCCTCCAGCGCGTAGAGAGCCTCGAAGTCGGACGCGTCGGCGACGCGGTCGAACAGGCTGACCGCCGGGTAGCGCGTGGGCACGATGCGGCAGGCCTGGGCCCAGCGCACTCGGCGCACTTCGGGTTCAGCCACGCGGCGCCCTCAGGACCAGCCGCCGCCGCGCACGCCGTCGAGGTAGCGCCGCACCAGGTTCAGGTCGCTCACGTTGCCCGCCAGCATGCGCGCCAGCGCGCTGCCGCCACCGAAGGGCGGCGCGCTGTTCGGCTTGCGCACCCAGGCGTCGGCGGCCGACGCGTCGGGCAGCAGGATCTGCAGGCTCTTGTAGATGCCCAGCAGGTTGGACAGCCGCTCCAGCGTGTCGCGCGGCAAGGTCGCCTTGTCGGGCTGCTTGCGCCAGGCAAAGTAAGTGCTGCGCGGCGGCGCGCCCAGCAGGCACAACTGCTCTTCGACGCTCAGTTCCCAAGCCTGCGCTATGCGCTCAAAGGCGCGCAGGCCGGCGGCGGCCATGCGGTCAGGCCTGATGTCTGCAGGTGGCACAGGGGCCAGGACAGCACTCATGGCGTAAATCCCTTTCTGGACTTTAAGTAGACCACAGTCCAGGTTTGGATTCAACCCCGTTCAGCCGTCGCTGAAGCACTGCCCCGACTGCGCCTGCCGCAGGACCGAAGTCGCCGGCTCGAAGCGCGGCCCATGCAGCGCAGCGAGCTCGCGGCACCGGGCCACGAAGGCCGCCGCGCCCATGGCGTTGATGAACTGCAGCGCCCCGCCCTGGAAGGGCGCGAAGCCCCAGCCGAAGATGGAACCGATGTTGGCGTCGGCCACCGAGCGCAACACGCCTTCTTCAAAGCAGCGCGCGGCTTCGTTGGCCTGGGCAATCATCAGGCGGTCCATCAGCTCCCGCTGCGCGGGTTGTTGTGCCGCGACGGGGTAGAGCTGGCCCAGTCCCGGCCAGAGTTGCTTGCCGTCTTCCGCCCAGTCGTAGAAGCCCTGGCCCGCCTTCTTGCCCACGCGACCGATTTCGCAAAGCTGACGCACGACCCGCATGCCGGGATGCTCGGCGTAGGCGCGCCCTTGCGCCGCCAGGTCCTTCTTGGTCTGGTCCGCCACATGCAGGGCCAGACTCAGGCTGACCTCGTCCTGCAAGGCCAGCGGTGGCATGGGCATGCCGGCCTGCAGCCCAGCGGCTTCGATGCTGCGCGGGTGCACGCCTTCGGCCAGCATGGAGATGCCTTCCATGACGTAGGTTCCAAAGACGCGGCTGGTGTAGAAGCCGCGCGAATCGTTCACGACGATGGGCGTCTTGCCGATCTGCAACACGAAGTCGAAGCCGCGCGCCAACGCCTCGTCGGAAGTCTGCTGGCCGACGATGATCTCCACCAGCGGCATCTTGTCGACCGGGCTGAAGAAGTGCAGGCCGAGGAAGCGATCCGGTCGCACGCTGGCTTGCGCCAGGCCGGTGATCGGCAACGTCGACGTGTTGGACGCGAACACGGCGCCCGCGCCCAGCACGGCCTCGGCCCGGCGCGTGACCTCGGCCTTGGTGGCGCGGTCCTCGAATACGGCCTCGATGACGAGGTCGCAGCCGTCGAGCCTGGCGTAGTCCGTGCTCGGCGTGATGCGCGCCAGCAGCGCGTCGCGTTTCTCCGGCGTGCTGCGTCCGCGCTTCACGGCCTTGTCGAGCAGGCCCAGCGAGCAGGCCTTGCCGCGGTCGGCAGCGTCCTGCGTGTTGTCGAGCAGCACGACCTCGATGCCCGCCTTGGCCGAGACGTAGGCCATGCCCGCGCCCATCATGCCGGCGCCCACGATGCCGAGCTTCTTCACCTTCGACGCCAGCCCACCGGCAGGCCGCGAAGCCCCCGTCTTGATGGCATTCAGCTGGTACCACAGCGTGCCGATCATGTTGCGCGACGCGGCGCTCATCGCGCAGGCGGCGAAGTAGCGGCTTTCCACCATGCTGGCGTTGTCGAAATCGAGCAGGCCGCCCTCGAAGACCGCGCTCATGATGTGCGTCACGGCCGGGTAGTTGCCGTGGGACTTGGCCGAGGCCATCGATGGCGCCACGGCGAACATCTGTGCGACGGCCGGCGCGCGCGAATCGCCGCCGGGGAAACGGAACTTCGGCGCGTCCCACGGCTGCTTCGCCCTGGGGTTGGCGGCGATCCAGGCGCGCGCCTGAGCCATCAGGTCGTCACGGTCACGGGCCAGCGCGGTGACCAGGCCCATGGCCAGCGCCTTCTGCGGGCTGATGTCCGCCCCCTCGACCAAGATCTGCAGCGCCTGCTGAATGCCGACCAGCCGCGGCAGCCGCACCGTGCCGCCGCCGCCCGGCAGCAGGCCGAGCTTGACCTCGGGCTGGCCGATCTTCAGCCGCGGGTCGTCAATGGCGATGCGTGCATGGCAGGCCAGCGCCAGCTCCAGCCCGCCGCCCAGCGCATGGCCGTTGATGGCGGCGACCACCGGCTTGCCCTGCAGTTCCAGCCTGCGCAGCACGGCCTTCATGGCCATCGAGGCCGCGAAGGCCTCTTCGGGGCGCGTCCACGTCGACATGCGGTCGATGTCTCCGCCGGCGCAGAAGTCGGCCTTGGCCGAGGTCAGCACCAGGCCCTTCACCGCGGGGGCGGCAAGCTTCTCGACGGCTGCCGCCAGGCCTTGCATCAGCTCTTCACCGACGAGGTTCATCGGCCGGCCCGGCAGGTCCGTGGTGGCGACGAGGATGCCATCGCCGCCCAGGTTCAGGGTCATCGCGCTGTTCATGATCAGACCCTCTCGATGATCGTCGCGATGCCCATGCCGCCGCCCACACACAGCGTCGCGCAACCGGTGCTCAGATTGCGCCGCTCCAGTTCGTCGAGCAGCGTGCCCAGGATCATGCAACCCGTGGCGCCGAGCGGGTGGCCCATGGCAATGGCGCCGCCGTTGACGTTGACGCGGTCGAGCGCCAGCCCCAAGTCGCGCGCGGTCTTCATCGG
>JANNWL010000102.1:0-2735 GCA_031414735.1 Burkholderiales bacterium
GTCGGGTTCTTGATCGACTGGAAGTAGTTCCACGCCGCCAGGTGGCCCACCAGCGGCTTGGTGTCCACACCGCGCAGCTCTTCTTCACCGACGCTGAAGGCGACGACCGGCACGTCCGTGGCCTTCAGGCCCTGGTTGCCCAGTTCCTTGTAGAAGGGCACGTTGCTGTCGCCGTTGATGGTGGAGACCACGGCCGTCTTCTTGCCTTCGCCAGCGAACTTCTTGATCTTGGCGATGATGGTCTGGTAGTCCGAATGGCCGAAGGGGGTGTACTCCTCCATGATGTCGGCGTCCGCCACGCCCTTGCTCTTCAGGAAGGAGCGCAGGATCTTGTTGGTCGTGCGCGGGTACACGTAGTCGGTGCCCAGCAGCACCCAGCGCTTGGCACTGCCGCCGTCCTTGCTCATCAGGTACTCGACGGCAGGAATGGCCTGCTGGTTCGGTGCCGCGCCCGTGTCGAACACGTTCTTGCTCAGCTCTTCACCTTCGTACTGCACGGGGTAGAAGAGCAGCGAGTTGGTCTGCTCGAAGACCGGCAGCACGCTCTTGCGCGACACGCTGGTCCAGCAGCCGAAGACGACGGCCACCTTGTCCTGGCTGATCAGCTGCTTGGCCTTCTCGGCAAACAGCGGCCAGTTCGAGGCCGGGTCGACCACCACGGGCTCGAGCTTCATGCCCAGTAGCCCGCCCTTGGCGTTGATCTCGTCGATGGCCATCAGCACGGTGTCCTTGAGCACCGTTTCCGAAATCGCCATGGTGCCCGACAGCGAATGCAGCACGCCGACCTTGATGGTGGCCTGGGCCTGCGCGAACGAGGCGTAGCCGAGCGTGGCCAGGCCAAGCGCCACGGCGGTGAGGGTCTTGCCGGCGACGCGGCGGGTGGTCTTCATGGAGCGGGCCTTTCTGGGTTGGGCTGCGAACTGCAGCAATGCCGCAGCGTAGGCAGCGGCGCCCGGCCCGGGAATACGCCAGACGGCGTATGCGGGCTGCGACTAGAGTTCGGGATGCCCTCGATCCCCCTCGCTCTCTCCCTTGCCCGTACCTGCCTTGCCGCGCTGCTGCTGTCACTGCTGGGCGCGGCGTCGGCCATCGCCGCCGACGAACCGTTGCGCGTGGGCTCCAAGCGCTTCACCGAGTCCTACATCCTGGCCCAGGTGCTGGCGCAGACCGCGCAGGCCAACGGCGCAAAGGTCGACGTCAAGCAGGGCCTGGGCAACACGGCAATAGTCTTTGCCGCGCTGCGCGCCGGCAGCATCGACCTGTACCCCGACTACACCGGCACCATCGCGCAGGAAATCCTGAAGGACCCGCAAGCCACCTCGCTCCCTGCGCTGCGTGCCGGTCTGGCGCCGCTGGGCATGGGGGTGGACGTGGCCCTGGGCTTCCACAACGGCTACGCCCTGGCCATGCGCGACGACGTGGCGGCGAGGCTGAACATCCGACGCCTGTCCGACCTGGTTGCGCATCCCACGCTGAAGCTGGGCCTGAGCAACGAATTCATCGGCCGCGCTGACGGTTGGCCGGGCCTCGCGAAGCGCTACGGCTTGGCGCAGCGGCCCAGCGGCTTGGACCACGGCCTGGCCTACGACGCGCTGACGGCAGGGCAGGTCGACGCCATCGACATCTACACGACAGACGCCAAGATTGGCCACCTGAAATTGCGCGTGCTCGACGACGATCTGGCGCACTTTCCGCGCTACGACGCGGTGGTGCTGTACCGGCTGGACGTGCCGCAGCGCTTTCCCGCCGCCTGGGCCGCCGTCCAGCGCCTGGGCAACACGATCAACGAGCCGGCCATGATTGCGCTGAACGCCCGGGCGGAACTGGACAGCGTGGCCTTCGATGTCATCGCGCGCGAACACCTGGCCGGCAGCGCACCGTCCGCCACGGGCGGTGGTTTCTGGGCCAAGCTTTGGGGCCCCGACCTGGCGCGGCTGACCTGGCAACACCTGACGTTGGTGACCTTGTCGGTGGGCCTGGCGGTGCTGGTGGGCGTGCCCCTGGCGGTGTGGGTGGCGCCGCACGCCGGTGCCCGCGCCGTGGTGCTGGGCGCGACAGGTCTGCTGCAGACGGTGCCGGCGCTGGCCCTGCTGGCTGTGTTGATCTCGGCGCTGGGCCGCATCGGTACGCTGCCGGCGCTGGCGGCGTTGACGCTCTATGCCCTGCTGCCCATCATGCGCAACACCTGCACCGGCCTGGCCGAGGTGCCTGTGGGCCTGAAGATGGCAGGCACCGCGCTGGGCCTGACGGCGCGCCAACGCCTGCGCCACATCGAACTGCCGCTGGCCCTGCCCGTGCTGCTGGCCGGCGTGCGCACGGCCACCACCATTGCGGTGGGCACAGCCACCATCGCCGCCTTCATTGGTGCCGGCGGTTACGGCGAACGCATCGTCACGGGCCTGGCGCTGAACGACCGCAGCTTGATGCTGGCGGGTGCGCTGCCATCGGCGGCGTTGGCGTTGTTGTGTGAGGCGGTGTTCGGCGCGGTGGCGTGGCGCTTGGGGCGGCGCCGGCTGACCCGCTGAGCGGCCGAGGTCCTCACGCCACCGAGCAGGCCTCGCGCAAGCCCAGGTGCTTCGCGAACGGGGAAAAGTCGCTGTCGTCGTGCAGCAAGGTCAAGCCGTCCTCGATGCATCTTGTGGCGATCAAGGTGTCGATGGTCTTTCGCACCGTGATGCCCATGGCCCGCAAGGCGCGGTAGTTCGCGGCGGCCTTCAAGGCCAGGTCGTAGCCGC
>JANNWL010000103.1:0-1547 GCA_031414735.1 Burkholderiales bacterium
TGAGGTCCTACGAATGGGTCTCAAGACCCGGATCGCAGTCACCGAAAATGAACTTCAACAGGAACAAGTTCATCCGTGACAGAATTTGTTGCTATCTGTAGGAACTTTACGATTCGGTCTACATTACGTTAGGCGTCACAAACAACATTTCGCACTGGCGGGGCGAAGAGCCCGACTAGCTTAAAGTTTTTCACCACCACAACCAGGAGAAGTCATGAATACGTCCAATAAAGGGATCGCCGTAGCCGTTCTTGCGATTTTCGGACTAACGGCATCTGATCAATCATCTGCGCAGCCGCAGAAAGCTGGCCCGTGTGTTGAGGCAAAGAACACAGTTCATGCAGATCGTGATTGGCAAGAGATATCACCCAATGTCAGCGCGGGCGATTTGCTGCAGTTCAAGGCTTTCGGAAGCTGGACGTACGTAAAAGGTGCTGGACATGCATCCGGCCCTGACGGTTACAGCCCAGGCCCTGCCGATGCCGCACCGTTTCAGCCTCAATTCAAGCTCCCGTCCGCACCTATTGGAACATTAATTGCAAGAATCGGAAACAACGCGCCGTTTGTAGTTGGCTCGTCCAGAATTACAAGTGCCGCAAACTCCGGGCCACTGTACATGCGAATGAATGACGTCAACCATGAAGACAACGGAGGCACAGTATCTGTCGAATTTAAGATTTGCCGTAACGCCTGATTCGTGCGAGTGACGCCTAACCCCTCGCTCAAGCGGAGCGCCAACGGCCGGCCCCCAGGCCCGGTCTGTGGTGGGGAGCATTATCCACAGCGCGGGCCGGGCGTCCTACCGTTGTCGCCCGCTTAGCTCGAACGTTAGGCCGCACAACGCACATTCGTGGAGGCTCACGATGGAAGCTTCGTCATTCCTCTTACCGCTGAAGCCCTACCTTGAGGCGTTCACCGAACGCGATCCGGCTCGGAGACTGGAACTTCTGGCGAAAGGTCTCACTGAGAACGCCGAGATCTGCGGACCAACTCGAATCTTCACCGGCTATGCGGAGATTTCCGACAAGATCGTCGGCTTTCACAAGAACTGGCCAGAGTGTCGCCTCGTACTCGCTAGTGGAGTTGTCTGCTTCGGCAATGCAGGCCATCTCGCAAAGGCAATCGTCAACTCAAAGGGTTCAGTCCTGGCAAGCGGGCACTCGGTAGTTGAACTCGCAGCGGATGGCCGTATCGCGAGAGTCTTGGCATTCTGGGGTCCAGCGCCCGCCCTTCCAGAATCCTGGCCAAGTCTCCTCACAGCAGCAGTCGTCCAGGGCAGCCCGAGTGCGGCCTAACCCCTCGCTCAAGCGGAGCGCCAACGGCAGGCCACCAGGCCCGGCCGCAGGGTACGGTGTACATTTTCCTGCGGCCGGGCCTGGCGTCCTGCCGCTGTCGCCCGCTTAGCTCGAACGTTAGGCCTCGGAACCCCGTATGCCGTCGATCAACCAACATTTCCGCCGCGAAGCAAAGCTGCTTCTAATCCTGCTGACGGCTCCAATCGTCGTGGGGGTCGTTGCTGCGATGGTCTTGCCGAACGTACTTGCCTG
>JANNWL010000104.1:0-13327 GCA_031414735.1 Burkholderiales bacterium
GGCGCAGGTTCAGCGCGGTCTTGGCGTCAAAGACGGCGGGCAGCAATTCGCTGGCCCGGCCTTTGAGCTCCACTTCCAGGCCAGTGGTTCTGGCTTTGGAAAAGTTGACCGGTGCAGAAACGTAGCGTGGCACGCTGGCCCAGGGCGCGTTTTCCAAGGTCGTGACGGTGCGCACCAGGTCGGTGACGTTTCGGTGAAAGCCGCCGATGCTGAACAGGCCGCCGCCGCTGAAGTAGCTCTCAAAAGCCAGGTCCAGGCCGGTGGCCAGTTCGGGTTTCAAGCCCGGGTTGCCGCGCCGGTCGGGTGAGGCTTCGGTGTTGGGGCGCGTGGTGTCGGGGAACAGGCTGCTGAACACGGGCCGGGCCAGCAGTGCATTGAGCTCTGGCGCCTTGTAGCTGCGTGTCAGGCTGGCGCGAATCATGTCGCGGCCTTTGGGGTCGAGCTTGTAGTTCAGGTGCAGCAGCGGCGTGGTCACCTGGCTGGTGCTGCGCACGGCGTCTGCGGCGCCGCTGCTGCGGGTGTTGATGTGTTCGCTGCGCAAGCCCAGGTAGGTGGACCACTGAGGTGTGATCTCCCATTCGTCCTGCACGAACAAGGCCTGGCGGGCGATGCGCGCCGAGAAGGGCTGGCCTTCGAACTCGGGCAGCTGCGGGAGGCCGTTTTCGGTGATGGTGCGTGTCTCGTCGCGCTGGCGCTGTTCCAGGTCCCAGCCGACGGTGAGCGTGTGCTCGTCACCGATGAACTGGCTGTACTTGCCCGCCTGGGTGATGTTGCGGTCTTCGTTGTTGCCCTTGACGCGGCGCTGCGTGCTCGTCAGGCCGTCGAAGGTGCCCTTGCTGATGCCGCCGCCCAGCTTGAGCTCGACCTTCTGGTCGTCGCTGAAGCGGTTGTTCCACTGCAGGTTGCCGCGCACGTTCTGCCAGGTGCCGGCAAAGGTGTTGTCGGGGTCCAGACTGGGCTGGCCGCTGATGACCTGGTTGCGATAGGCCGTCTGGTTGTTCCACTCACCGCGCTGCAGAAAGGCCTGGGCTGAGGCCGACTGGTCGTCGCTGATCTTCCAGTTCACACGAGGCGCGGCATTGAAGCCGTGGCCCCAGTTGTCGGTGTGGTTGTTCTGCACGGCGCGCGACGGCCGGCCGTCCAGCCCGGCGGTCTGGCGGTCGACCACGCTGTCGTTCACGTTGCGCCAGCTGAACAGCGACAAGGGCAGCGAATATGCGACGCCGCCGGCGCGTTCGCCGAAGTTGAAGTTGAGCGACGGCGCGGGCCGCACGGCGTTGTAGCCCAGGCCCAGGCGCAGGTCGCGCTGCGACACCCGCGGGGCGTCCTTCAAGATGATGTTGATGGCTCCGGCCACGGCCTGGGCGCTCTGGTCCGCCGTGGGGCCGCGCGTGACCTCGATGCGTTCGATCTGGCTGGGGCTCAGCTGGTCGAACTGAAAGCCCGGCGGCGCCGGGTCGCCGTTGATGAGCAGCAGTGTGTAGCCCGAGCCCAGCCCGCGCATGCGCGGCGCGCCGCCCTGGATGTTCACGCCGGGCAGGCGCTTGAGCACGTCGGACACGTTGGTGTCGCCGAACTTGTCCAGCTCCTCGCGCCCGTACACCTGCTTGGCCACGGGGGCACGGCGGCGCAGTTCGGTGTCGGTCTGCGGGCGGGCGGTGATCTCGACGCGGTCCAGCCGCGCGCCGGGGGCGCGCTGCGCACCGTCACCCGGCAGGGCGGGAACGTCCTGCGCCAGGGCGGCGCCTGCGAACAGGGTCAGGCACGCGGCGGTGATGCGGTGATGGGTCAATTGCAATCCTGGGTGATGAAGGCTGACGCGACGATAGCCGCCGTGCCTGGTTTGGCCAGGGTGCGCGCGACGAAGCGCAAGAAGTGGAACCCGACTGGCGTGTGCTTCGGCGCGAAGCGCCGGCCAAGATCGCTCAACGCTGCGCCGGGACACCGGCTTCGGCGACGCGGGCCTGCACGAACTCTTCCAGCGTGGTGAGGCGAATCTGCGGATACGCGCGCTGCAGGGGCGCGCTGTCGAAGGCTTCGTTGAAGGCGTCGTCGGGCAGGGCCAGAAGGCGCAGCAGTCGCGCTGCACCCGGGTGCAGCGGCGTGGCCACCTTGGAAAGGAACCGTGCCACGCCCGCCGGCAGGTGCGACACACGCAGCGGCTTTCCCGACAGCCTGGCGTAGAGCGCGGCAACTTCGTTGTTGCTGAAGTTGCCCGGGCCGACGATCTCCAGCATCGGCCCGGACGGCGGGTCGGCGGTCAGGGCCAGCACCGCGAACTGCGCGACATCGTCGCCGGCCACGAAGTTGCGCCGCTTGGTGCCCGGTCCGATGAGCTGGATGCGGCCCTTGTCGAGCAAACCCTGGCCATTGAACTGGTGCACGTGCTGTTCCATGAAGGCGGTGGGGCGCAGGATCACATGCGCCAGGCCGCTGGCCTTCAAGTAGAGCTCGATGGCGTGCTTGGTGCGGAAGAAGTCCACCAGATGCGTGGGCGATGCGCCAAGCGCCGAGGTGTAGACAAAACGCTGCACGCCGGCGGCGCGGGCAGCATCGATCAAGGCGCGGTGGCCGGCCGCATCGACATGCTCCGAAGCATGGTGCCCGCGCCCGAGCAGGCTGTGCGCCGCGGCGAGCACGCGGTCCACACCGGCGCAGGCAGCCGCCAGCGAGTCGCTGTCCACCAGGTCGCCAGCCACGACCTCGGCGTCCAGGGCGGCCAGGTCCTGGGCCCGCTGCGGCGTGCGCGTCATGGCCCGCACACCGTGGCCCTGCTCGATCAGGCGCCGAACCACGGACCGGCCGAGAACACCTGAGGCACCGACGACAAGAATCTTCATCCGGTCACTCCGTTCTTCCATGGGCGGACCGACCCGCCCGGCAAGCGGCCTGTCGCGCTAGAACCCCACCGCCTGCCCTTCGCGCCGCGAGTCGCTGGCGGCCACATAGCCGTCTTCATGGTCGTCGCTCAGCCGCGCGATGAACTGGCCCGAGCCGTAGTCCATGTAGGCGTCGGGCGTGGGCACGATCTGGTGGCCGAGGTCGCGCAGGCCCTGCTGCAGCGCAGGGGCCATGGTGTGTTCGCAGTCGATCTGCAGCCCCGTGGCCACCTTCCAGCGCGGCGCGTCGCAGGCGGCCTGCGGCTGCTGGCCGTGCACCAGCATGCGCACGAGGGTCTGCATGTGGCCCTGCGGCTGCATGTTGCCGCCCATCACGCCGAAGCTCATCACCGGCAGGCCCTCCTTGGTCAGGAAGGCCGGGATGATGGTGTGGAAGGGCCGCTTGCCAGGGCCCACCTGGTTGGGGTGACCGGCTTTCAGCGTGAAGCCCGCGCCGCGGTTCTGCAGGCTGACCCCGGTGCCGGGAACCACCACGCCGCTGCCGAAGCCCATGTAGTTGCTCTGGATCAGGCTGACCATCATGCCGCTCTCATCGGCCGTGGTCAGGTAGATGGTGCCGCCCTTGGGCGGCTGGCCGTGGCTGAAGTCGCCGGCGCGCGCGGGGTCGATGAGCTTGGCGCGATCGGCCAGGTACGCGTCACTCAGCAGATCAGCGGCCGTGACCTCGGTCATGTGACGTTCGTCCGCCACCCAGCGGTAGGTGTCGGCGAAGGCCAGCTTCATGGCTTCGATCTGCAGATGCTGTGACATCAGGCTGTCGGGCGCGTGCTCGCGAAAGGCCGTGTGTTCCAGCATGCCCATGGCCATCAGCGCCGCGATGCCCTGGCCGTTGGGCGGGATCTCGTGCACGGTGTGGCCGGCAAAGTCTTTCTGGATTGGCGTGACCCAGTCGGCCCGGTAGCCGGCCAGGTCGGCCACCGTCATGGCGCCGCCGTGGGCTGCGGCGTGGGCGGCCAGCTTTTCGGCGACTTCACCTTTGTAGAAGGCGTCGCCGTGCGTCTGGGCAATCAGGCGCAAGGTGCGTGCGGCGTCGGGGAAGGCGAAGCGTTCGCCGGGCATGGGCGCGCGACCGAACGGCATGAAGTGCTCGGCGAATCCGGGTTGACCTTGCAGGCCGGGCACCTGGCGCTGCCACTTGTCGGCGGTGACCAGGCTGACGCCGTAGCCGCGCTGGGCCAGTTCGATGGCGGGTTCCAGCAGTTGCGCAAAGGGCAGCTTGCCGAAGCGCTTGGACAGCGCCACCCAGCCGGCCACGGCGCCGGGCACGCTGACACTGTCCCAGCCACGCTGCGGCGCCTTGTCGCCATGCTTGCGCGCGAAGTAGTCGGGCGTCCAGGCGGCAGGCGCCACGCCGGAGGCGTTCAGGCCGTGCAGCTGCTGGCCGTCCCAGACGATGGCGAAGTTGTCGCTGCCCAGGCCGTTGCTGACAGGTTCGACGATGGTCATGGCCGCGGCCGTGGCGATGGCGGCATCGACGGCGTTGCCACCGGCCAGCAGCATGCGCAGGCCGGCCATCGCGCCCAGCGGCTGCGAGGTGGCGACGACGTTGCGTGCCATCACGGGGCTGCGCACGGTGGGGTAGGGGTTGGTCCAGTTGAAGTTCATGGTCGACATGGGGTTGAGGGCTGCGCAGCAGCATAACCGGCCGATCCCCACGCATTCACCCGCGCATAGACTCGACTCGCCTGATCGCGGTTGCTCGGGTTGAAGAGGTGGGCATGAAGGTTTGCATCGTCGGCCTGGGGGCCATTGGCGGGCTGTTCGCGGGCTGGCTCGGCGGCCGTTTGGGCGATGGTGACGTGGCGTTGTGTGCCCTTGCCCGCGGCGACACGCTGGCCGCGGTGCAGCAGCACGGGCTGAACTTCGAGAACGCCGGTGTCGCGAGCACGGTGCCCCTGCGCGTGGCGGCAGACCCCGCGGCACTCGGCGTTCAGGACCTGGTGATCGTGGCCGTCAAGGGCCAGGCGCTGGCCGGCGTGGCCCCCGCCGTGCGGGCCCTGTGCGACAGCCACACGCAGGTGCTGGTGGCCATGAACGGCGTGCCGTGGTGGTTCTTCGACGGCCTGCCCGGCCCGTGCGCCGGCCTGCGGCTGCGCAGCGTGGACCCCACCGGGCAACTGCAAGCGCTGCTGCCCACGGCGCAGGTGATTGGCGGCGTGGTCCACGCCAGTTGCCAGGTGCCCGCGCCGGGCCGGGTTGTGCACGTGCAGGGTGCGGGCCTGGTGATCGGCCGGCCGGCCGGCGGCACGGACGCGCGCCTGCAGGCGGTGGCCACGCTGCTGACCCAGGCCGGCTTTGCCGTGACCCTGTCAGAACGCATCCAGCGCGAGGTCTGGTTCAAGCTGTGGGGCAACCTGACCATGAATCCGATCTCGGCACTGACCGGCGCCACCGCCGACAGGGTGCTGGACGACCCGCTGGTGCGCGCCTTCATCACCGCCGCGATGCTGGAGATGAAGGCCGTGGGCGCGGCCTTCGGCATACCCATCGACCAGACCCCCGAAGACCGCCATGCGGTGACGCGCAAGCTGGGCGCCTTCAAGACCTCGATGCTGCAGGACCTGGAAGCCGGGCGGCCGCTGGAGATCGACCCCCTGGTGCTGGCCGTGCATGAAATCGCCACCCACCTGGGCCTGGCCACGCCGAACATTGGCGCCTTGCTGGGCCTGGTGCGCTTGATGGCGCAGCAACGCGGCCTGTATCCACGCACCCCCTCGTCGTGAATTGCGCCCGACTTGAGGGCGCATGCACGGTCAAGACGCCCTGGTGGCGCCTGCCGTGGTCTTGGCCTGCAGTTCACGCACGTCGGCGCTGAGCCGGCCGGCAATCAGCCGTACGATCTCCAGGCCGAAGTCAGGGTTCTGGAAGTAAAGCTGCTTGAAGGTGTCCTCGTCGATCGAGAACACCGTGCAGGGCGTGACGCAGCGGGCCGTGCTGGTGCGTCGGCGATCGGGCGCGAAGAACGCGATCTCGCCGAACATCTGACCGGCTTCCAGCATGCGGCCGAACTCCACCAGTTCGATGCGGCCCTCGGCCAGGAAGTGCATCCGGTCGGCCTTGTCGCCGAGGCGGAAGATGGTGGCACCGGCGCGCAAGCTGCGGCTGCGCATGTAGGGGCGCAGCCACAGTTCCAGCTGCGTGGAATCGGCCGCCACGGCAGAAACGCGGCGCGTCAGGCGCACCATCTGCACCACCCGCACCAGGTTCACCGGCAGCAGCACGGCATGCAGCATCACCATCAAGGGCACCGGTTGCAGCAGGCCGTAGACGATGAAGCCGACGTTGCTGCCCACCGCGAGCCAGCGCAGCGGGATCATGGTGCGCACGAAGGCGCTGACGATGACCAGCAGGCCGGCCAGCGTGGCCGATGCGATGGCCAACAAATGTCCGGGCTGTGCCAAGGAGGCCATGAACTGGTCAAGGGTCTGCGTCAGCAGCTCGGGGATGGGCACCGGGTCTCCTGTGGTGGGCCCGCGCAAAGCGACAGGGCGTCGCTGCTTCCGGGCGACGAAGTATCCATGGTGCCCGCGTCGGGGCCGACCTGACACGATCTGACCCGTCGCGCTGCCGGTGTTTTCACGACGCCGTGCAGGTGCATGCCTCATCATTCGGCTTCAACCCCAAGGCCGCCGTGGACCAGCATCACCTGACCTCGCTGTTCGAACCCAAGTCGGTGGTCGTGTTTGCCGGCGACCCCGCCGATTCCGGTGTCGCCGACCCGACACGCACGCCGCAGGCCAGAGCCCTGCGCGCCGCGCTGGCCGAGGGCACTTACGCCGGGCCGGTGACCTGGCTGGACGTGGCCACCACCGGCACGCTGGCCGACCTGGCTGCCTCGCGCGCCGACCTGGCGCTGGTGGCGCTGCCGGCCGAGCAGACGCTGGCCGCCCTGGAAGTGGTCGGCCGCATCCGCTGCCGCGCCGCGCTGATCCTGTCCAGCGGCCTGGGGCCCGAGTTGTGCACCGAGCTGCACCAGGTGGCGCAGCGCTACGGCGTGCACCTGCTGGGGCCCAACAGCCTGGGCTTCCAGCGCCCGGCCCTCGGCCTGAACGCCAGCACGCTGGGCCAGCGCGCGGCGGCCGGGCCGCTGGCGTTGGTGTCGCAGTCCGGCGCGCTTACCGCGGCCATGCTGGATTGGGCGGCGCAGAACGGCGTGGGCTTCTCCACCGTCGTCTCACTGGGCCCGAACACCGCCGTCGAGCTGCCGCAGGTGCTGGACTACCTGGCCGCCGACGGCTCCACGCAGAGCATCCTCGTCTACATGGAAGGCATACGCCACGCGCGCCGCTTCATGAGTGCGCTGCGCGCGGCGGCCTATGCCAAGCCGGTGGTGGTGATGAAGGCCGGTCGCCAGGCGGCAGGGTCTCGCGTGGCACTCACGCATTCAGCGGCCATCGTGGGCGTCGACGAGGTCTTCGACACCGCGCTGCGCCGCGCCGGTGTCGTGCGGGTGCGGCAGTTCACGCAGCTGTTCTCGGCCGCGCAGTGCCTGGCCTCGCGCTTCCGCCCGGTGGGGCAGCGGCTGGCCATCGTCACCAACGGCGGCGGGCCGGCGGTGCTGGCCGCCGACTGGGCCGACACGCTGGGCCTGCAGGTGGCGCATGTCGACGACCTGGGCGAAGAAGCCGGCGGCCCGCAGTACCTGGCCGCCATGCAGGCGGCAGTGCAGCACAGCGACATCGACGGCGTGCTGCTGATCCACGCCCCCAAGTCGCACGGCACCGCCCTGGCCGTGGCCCAGGTGGTGGCCGACGCCTTCTCGCCCGCGTCCAAGCCCGTGCTGGCCTGCTGGATGGGTGAAGCCAGCGTGCGCGCCGCGCGCGAATTGTTGTCGGCCCGGCACATGCCGGTCTTTCGCACGCCCGAGGCCGCAGTGGACGCCTTCCACAGCATCGCCACCTTCTACCGCAACCAGCAGATGCTGCAGCAGACGCCGCCGCCGCTGACCGACCTGGCCCAGCCCGACACCGAGGGCGCGCGCCTGCTCATCGAAGCCGTGCTGGCCGAACGCCGCCAGGTGCTGACCGAGATGGAGAGCAAGTCGCTGCTGGCGGCCTTCCACATCCCCGTGACGCGGACCATGCTGGCGCGCAGCGCCAACGAGGCCATGCTCATCGCCAGCCAGCTGGGCTACCCGGTGGCGCTGAAAATCGACTCGCCCGATATCAGCCACAAGAGCGACGTGCAAGGCGTGGCGCTGGACGTGTCTTCCGCCACCCAGGTGCGCGACCGCTACAAGGACATGCTCGAAGCCGTGGCCCTGGCACAGCCCGGTGCGCGCATCAACGGCATCACCATCCAGCCCATGGCCAGCCAGCGACGCCCGGGCAAGGGGCCGGCCAAGGGGCGCGAGGTGTACGTGGGCCTGACCACCGACGAGCCCTTCGGCCCGGTCATCACCTTCGGCGCCGGCGGCACCATGATCGAGCTCATCAACGACCGCGCGATGGAGTTGCCGCCGCTGAACCAGTTCCTGGCGCGCAGCCTCATCAATCGCTCGCGCGCTGCCGAGATGCTGGGCGAATGGCGCGGCGCGCCGGCCGTGCACATGGAAGCGCTGGAGCAGGTGCTGCTGCGCGTGAGCGAGATGGTGTGCGCCCTGCCGCAGCTGCGCGAGATGGACATCAATCCGCTCATCGTGGACGAAGACGGCGTGGTGGCCGTGGACGCCCGCATCGTGGTGGCGCCCACCCAGCCCGGCAGCGGGCAATCGGGCAGCTACCCGCACCTTGCCATCCTGCCCTACCCGTCCAGCCAGTCACGCGAATGGCCCTTGCAAGGCGGCACACTGGCGCTGCTGCGACCGATCCGCCCCGACGACGCCGAGATGCTGCAGGCCCTGGTGCGTGGCCTGTCGCAGGAGAGCCGCTACTTCCGCTTCGCCAGCAGCATGCCCGAGTTGCCGGCGCGCATGCTGGCGCGCTACACGCTCATCGACTACGACCGCGAGATGGCCCTGGTGGCGGTGGTCGGGTCGCGCCACACCGACGCCGACGGACACGTCACCGAAACCGAACGCATCGTCGGCGTGTCGCGGTACATCACCAACCCCGACGGCACGAGCTGCGAGTTTTCGCTGGTCGTGGCCGACGACTTCGCCGGCCAGGGCCTGGGTGCGCGGCTGATGCTGGAGATCGTCGAACTGGCGCGCGCCAAGGGCCTGGCGCGCATCTTCGGCCTGATCCTGGCCAACAACACGCCGATGCTGCGGCTGATGACGCGGCTGGGCTTCACGCTGGGGCAGTTCCCTGAAGACCCCGACTTCAAGCTGGCGAGCAAGGCCCTGTGACCGCGACCACCGAACCCGGCTGGCACCGGCGCTTGTTGGCTGCATCGGCGCTGCTGTTGCTGACCGGCTGCGCGGTGACGGTTAAAACGCCGGCGCCGCCTGCCACCGGCACACCCCGGCTGGCCGTTCCCGCAGTCACCACCATTCAGGTGGGACTGTTGGTGACGGCCACACCCGCCATGCGCGCCACCGCGGACTGGCCGCCCTTTCGCGCCGAGTGGCGCAACGCCTTCAAGACCGCGACCGCGGCTGCCGGCCTGCGCATGCATTACTTCGAAACCGAGCCCAGCGAAAACCTGCCCGGCACAGTGCTGGTGCGCATCACCATCCAGGACTACCGCCACATCCACACCGGCACGCGCTGGGCGCTGGGCGGGTTCACCGGCAACGCCTATGTCGAGGCAGAAGCGGAGTTCATCGAACTGCCCTCCAAGCGCAGCCTGGGCACGCGGCGCTACAGCACCTCGTCCAGTTTCTGGCAGAGCGTGCTGTCGCCCATGACCGACAAGCAACTCGCCGCGCTGGCTGCGACCATGGTGCAGGAACTGCGCGTACCTTGAGGAACCTCAGGCCGGGCCGGCCAGGAACATGTCGAGGTCGGCATTGAAGGCCCCGGGCACCTCGAAGTAGGGCAACGCACCGGACTGGTAGACCGTGCGTTGCCAGCCGGCACAGGCCGGCACGATGGCCATGCCGCGGTAGTCGGTGAAGTCGCCACGCACGCCATGGCAGGCCCACACGGGGCTGCGCACCGCGTCGTAGACATCGTGGATGTCGGCGCTGAACAGGCCGGCTGCAAGAAAGTGCAGCGGCGCAAAGCGCGCACCGGGCGCCTGGGCGGCCACCACCGCGTCGCGGAACAGGGTCTCGTCGATGGCCTTGCCGCCCCAGGTGCGCTCCAGGAAGTAGCGCACCACGCCGGGCCGCGTCAGGCCGCGGTACAGCGCTGACGACCACAAGGGCAGGCTCAACAGCCGGTGCATGCCGGGCACGGCGCGGGTGCTGCCAGGCGCGCTGCGCCAAACGCGCCGGCCCATGAACCCTGTCGGGCTGACCAGCGCCAGCCGGCCCCAATGCGCGGGCGACTCGGCCGCGGCGCGGGCCAGGAACTCGCACGACAGCGACAGCGCCAATGCGTCCAGCGGTGCCGCTGTGCCGCAGCGCTGGCGAATCTGCGCGGCCACGGCGTGGAGTGCGTCCGTCATCAGGCGCGGGGTGTAGGCGCGGTCGCTGCGCAGGCTGTCGCCGAAGCCAGGCAGGTCGACGGCAAACACGGTGCGGCTGGCGCGGCAGTGTTCGAACAAGGGCCGCACCTCGGCGGCCGAGCCGGTGGCGTTGATGCTGTGCACCAGCAGCAGCGGCACCCCTTGGCCGGCGGTGTGGACGGTGATGCCGCCGAACTCGAAGCGTTCGCCGGGCAGATCGACGCTGCGCGTCAAGGCCGCAGCACCTTGGGCACCGGGTGCGCGCGCAGCCGGAAGGCGTCGGCCATGCCCGAACCCAACAGCGGCCGCAGGTAGAGGCGGAAGGCGTCGGTGATGTCGGTGCCGCTCTCGGCAATGAAGTGGTCTTCCATGGTGCGCGTCTTGCCCGCCACCTCGGCCAAGGGCAGCAGTTCGTAGTCGACCGAATAAAAGCCCGTGCGCTTGATGGCGACAGAACCGTCGCGGTCGCCCCACATTGCGAACTGCACGGCCTTTTCGCCGACCTCGCGGGCCTCGCGCTGGTCGACGTCACTCGTGCAGCCGATGAAGCTGCGCTGCAGGTAGCCGAAGGTGTCGCCGCGCACGCGCTTCAGGCCGAGCTTGGACTTGATCTCTTCGCACAGCAGGTCGGCCAGCGCACCGCTGCCGCTGAGCTGCACGTTGCCGTGCGCATCGTGTTCCACCACCTTGGCCAACTGCGCCAGGATGGGTTGGCCGCTGGCGTCGTGGATGCCTTCACTGACGGCAACAACGCAGCGGCCGTGCTTCGAATACATGGCCTTCACATCGGCCAGGAAGCGCTGCAGTTCGAACACGCGCTCGGGCAGGTAGATGAGGTGCGGGCCGTCGTCCGGGAACTTCTTGCCCAGGGCCGACGCGGCGGTGAGAAAGCCGGCGTGGCGGCCCATCACCACACCCACGTAGACACCGGGCAGCGCCGCGTTGTCCAGGTTGGCGCCGGCAAAGGCCTGGGCCACGAAACGCGCGGCCGAGGGGTAGCCCGGCGTATGGTCGCTGCCGACCAGGTCGTTGTCGATGGTCTTCGGGATATGGATGGTGCGCAGCGGGTAGCCGGCCTTCTGCGCCTCCTCGGACACGATGCGCACGGTGTCCGACGAGTCGTTGCCGCCGATGTAGAAGAAGTGCTCGATCTCGTGGGCCTGCAGCACCTTGAAGATCTCGTGGCAGTAGGCCAGGTCGGGTTTGTCGCGCGTGGAGCCCAGCGCCGACGACGGCGTGCCCGCGACCAGCTCCAGGTTGTGGCTGGTCTCCTGCGTCAGGTCGACAAAGTCTTCGCCCACGATGCCGCGCACGCCGTGGCGCGCGCCGTAGATGCGCTTGACCTCGCGGAAGCGGCGCGCTTCCAGCACCACACCCACCAGCGACTGGTTGATGACGGCGGTGGGGCCACCGCCCTGGGCGACCAGAACCTTTCCGGAAGACATGGGCTTGCTCCTTTGTGTGGCGTGGCAGCGCCGCGGCGCGGGCTGCCTGTGCATCGTAGCGGCTGCGCCTGTGCCCGCAGTCACCCACAATCGCGCGGCCACTCGCCGTACCCGCTGCATGCACCGCACCCTCTTCGACACCCCCGTTGTCAACACGCTCCTTCGCGCCTTCTCCGTCCAATTTTTGCGCCTGCAGGGGTGGCAGGTGCAGGGCGCACTGCCGCCCGAGGCCAGCAAGTCGGTGCTCATTGCCGCACCCCACACCAGCAACTGGGACCTGCCCTACACGTTGATGCTGGCCTTCGTGCTGCGCCTCAACGTCTACTGGATGGGCAAAGCCAGCCTCTTCCGCTGGCCGTTCGGCCCGGTGATGCGCTGGCTGGGCGGCATTGCGGTGGACCGCTCACGCAGCGGCAACCTGGTCGCTGCATCGGCCGCAGCGCTGGTGAACGCCGACGGCCCGACCCAGCTGGTGGTGCCGCCCGAAGGCACGCGCGGCAAGACGCGGCAGTGGAAGACGGGCTTTTATTACATTGCCCTGGAAGCCCGCGTGCCCATCGTGCTGGCCTTCGTCGACTACGAACGCAAGGTCGGTGGCCTGGGCCCCTTGTTCACGCCCACCGGCGACGTCGAGCGCGACCTGGCGCAGATCAAGCTCTTCTACGCGCCCATCAAGGGGCGTCGGCCGACGCAGTTCGACGCCCGGTAGGCGGCGCCGGCCGGCTACTGCCCGAGCACCCTGACCTCCGCCAGGCTCAGGTAATCGGTGCCTTGGAGCTGCACCTTCACGAAGCGCCCCTGGGCCACCAGCGGCAGCGTGATGCTGTCTGCGCCGTTCAGCGAGGCCACCTGCGCCCGTGCCACCGTGGGGTCGGCGATCAGCTGCGCCAGGCTGCGGCCCGCCATGTCGGTGGCAGACACGAACACCACGAAGTTCGACAGGCGCGTGGCGCAGCAGTCGGTGCGGTTGAAGATCTGCACCGTCTGCACCGCCCGGACTTGGCCCAGGTCGACCTGCCACCAGGCCTGCGCATCAGCCATCGTGTGGGTGACGGAGTTGTTGGCATAGACGCCATCGATGTTGCCGTCCACCGCCCGCGACGCCGCGCCGCCCCAACCCAGCGACGAGGTCGATGTCGGCTGGCCCAGCGCCAGGTTGGACGGGCCCGCGCCCGCAGCCACACCCATCACCCGCACCTCGGCCAGGCTCAGGTAGTTCGTCCCCGCCAGCTGCACTTTCACGAAGCGGCCCTGCGCCACCATGGGCAGCGCGACGCTGGCTGCGCCGTTGAGCGACGCCACCCGCACGCGAACCACGCTGGCGTCGGCCAGCAACTGCGCCAGGGTCCGGCCGCTCATGTCGGCGCTGGACACAAAGACGTAGAAGTCCGCCAGCCGCTCGGTGCAACAGTCGCTGCGGTTGAAGATCTCGACGGTTTGAATCGCACCCGTCTGGCCCAGGTCCACCTGCCACCAGGCCTGCGCATC
>JANNWL010000105.1:0-5257 GCA_031414735.1 Burkholderiales bacterium
GGTGAAGAGCCTGTATGCCCTGTCGGAACTGTCGATCAAGGCCACGCCGCTGATCCTGATCGCGCTCGGGCTGGCGGTGTGTTTTCGCGCCAACGTGTGGAACATCGGCGCCGAGGGGCAGTTCGTCATCGGCGCGCTCGCTGCCGGCTGGGTGGCCATGCAGGCCGGGCCGGACACGGCCTGGATGGGGTCATTGGGCAGAGGCATCGTCGTGCCCATCCTGCTCGCCGGCGTGCTGGGCGGCATGGCATGGGCGGGGGTGGTGGCACTGCTGCGCGACCGCTTCAACGCCAGCGAGATTCTCGTCAGCCTGATGCTGGTCTACGTGGCCGTGCTGGTACTGAGCTACCTGGTCTACGGCCCCTGGAAAGACCCCAAGGGCTACAACTTCCCGCAGTCCATCAGCTTCCTGCCCGAGACCCGCGTGCCGCGGCTGGTGGACGGGTTGCGGGCGAACATCGGTGTGCTGCTGTCGATGGCACTCGTCGGCCTGTTCTGGGCCTTTCTGTTCCGCACTTACCGCGGGTTCGCGATGCAGGTGGGTGGCCTGGCGCCGCAGGCGGCGCGCTATGCCGGGTTCTCGGCGCGCGGCGCGCTGTGGACGGCGCTGCTGGTGTCCGGCGGCATGGCCGGGCTGGCTGGGGCGCTGGAGGTGGCCGGCCCGCTGGGCCAGTTGACGCCTTTCGTGCCCGCCGGCTATGGCTTCGCGGCCATCATCGTGGCCTACGTGGGGCGGCTGCACCCTGTGGGCATCGTGTTCTCGGGCGTCCTGATGAGCATGTTCTACATCGGCGGTGAACTGGCGCAGTCGCGCATGGGCCTGCCCAAGTCGCTGACCGGCGTGTTCCAGGGGCTGCTGCTGTTCAGCCTGCTGGGCTGCGATGCGCTCATCCACTTCCGCGTGCGCTGGGTGCGCCCGGCGGCCGCCGCCTGAAGCCATGGACGCCGCTGCCCTGCTCATCGCCGCCACGCTCAACGCCGGCACCGTGCTGGCGCTGGCCGGGCTGGGTCTGCTGATCAACGAACGCGCCGGCATCGTCAACCTGGGAGCCGAGGGCATGATGCTGGTGGCGGCGGTGGCCGGCTTTGCCGTCACCGTGCACACCGGCAACGACTGGCTGGGGTTTGCCGGCGGCGCACTCGCTGGCGCGGCGATGGCGGCGGCCTTCGGCGCTTTGGTGATCTGGCTGAACACCAACCAGTACGCCACCGGCCTGGCGCTGAGCCTGTTCGGCGCCGGCTTCTCGGCCTTCGTGGGCATCAGCTACACGCAAGCCAAGTTGGGCGGGCGACCGCAGTACAGCATCCCCGTTCTCGCCGACCTGCCGTTCGTCGGGCCGGCGCTCTTCCGCCAGCACCCCATGGTCTACCTCACCGTGGTGCTGGCGCTGGCGCTGGCCTGGTTCCTGATGCGCTCCCGCGCCGGGCTGGTGCTGCGTGCGGTGGGTGAGTCGCCCGAGTCCGCACACGCGCTGGGCTACCCGGTGCGGCGCATTCGCATGGGTGCGGTGCTGGCCGGCGGTGCGCTGTGTGGCGTGGCCGGCGCCTACCTCTCGGTGGTCTACACGCCGCTGTGGGTGGAAGGCATGGTGGCAGGCAAAGGCTGGATCGCCCTGGCGTTGACGACCTTCGCCACCCGGCGGCCGGCCCCCGTGCTGCTGGGCGCCTACCTGTTCGGTGGTGTCACCATGCTTCAGTTCCACCTGCAAGGCCAGGGCGTGGATGTGCCCAGCCAGTTCCTCAGCATGCTGCCCTACCTGGCGACCATCGTCGTGCTGGTGCTCATCTCCAGCAACGCTGCATGGGTACGCCAGAACATGCCGGCCTCGCTGGGCAAGCCGTTTCACCCAGGCTCGTGATCGCCTAGCTGTCCCCTTCACTCAACCCGCAACCAAGGAAAACCGCCCCATGAAGTCCGTCTCCAAGCGTTCCATGATGAAGCTGGCCAGTTGGTCCGCCGTTGCCGCCGCCGCCGCGCTGGTGGGCTGTGGCAAGAAGGAGGAGGCCGCTCCCGTGGTTGCCGCCGCGTCGGCCCCAGCGCCCAAACCCGAGCCACTGAAAATCGCCTTCGCCTACGTCGGCCCCGTGGGCGACGGCGGCTGGACCTTTGCGCACGACAACGGCCGCAAGGCCATCGAGAAGGAATTCGGCGACAAGGTCGTCACCAGCTTTGTCGAAAAGGTGCCTGAAGCGGCGGATGCCGAGCGCGTCTTCCGCGACATGGTGGACCAGGGCAACAAGCTGATCTTCGGCACCACCTTCGGCTACATGGAACCGATGTTGAAGGTGGCGGCAGACAACGCCGGCGTGAAGTTCGAGCACGCCACCGGCTACAAGCAGGCGCCCAACATGCGCACCTACGACAGCCGCACCTACGAAGGCGCCTACCTGGCCGGCGTGATTGCAGGCGCCATGACGAAGAGCAACACGCTGGGCGTGGTCGGCTCCATCCCCATCCCCGAGGTCATCCGCAACATCAACTCCTTCACGCTGGGCGCGCAGAGCGTCAACCCCAAGATCAAGACCAAGGTGGTGTGGGTCAACGAGTGGTTCAACCCGCCCAAGGAGACCGAAGCCGCGCAAAGCCTGATCAACGGCGGTGCCGACGTGCTGTTCCAGAACACCGACAGTTCGGCCGTGCTGCAGACCGCCGCCAAGAACAAGAAACTGGCCTTCGGCTGGGACAGTGACATGACGGCCTATGCGCCCGAGGCCCACCTGGCCAGCGCCGTCATCAACTGGGGCCCGTACTACATCAAGGCCACCCGCGAAGCGCTGGAAGGCAACTGGAAAGGCGGCGAAGCGGCCTGGTGGGGCGTGAAGGAAGGCGCCATCGACATCGTCTCCATCAACGCCATGGTGCCGGCCGACATCCAGGCCAAGGTCCAGACCATCAAGGCCGGGCTGAAGGACGGCAGCTTCAGCATCTGGAAGGGCCCCCTGCTGGGCCAGGACGGCAACGCGGTGCTCAAGGACGGCGAGGTCGCCGATGACAAGTTCCTGGGTGGCGTGAACTTTTACCTGCGGGGCGTGGAGGGCAAGGTGCCCGGCGACAAGAAGTAGCCAACCCATCACTTGCACCCGCGCCGGGCCCCCGGCGCGCCGGGGCCGCTGCGCACAGGACGTGCCAGCGGCCCCGTTTGTTTGTGAGCAGCACATTGACAGCGCGCGCGCCTGCGTGATCGGCCGCCGCGACGCTGAATTGAACAGCCCGGCAGCACCTGTCGTGAACTGCGGCACACCCAGCCCGCCTACCGCCCTGTGGGCCTGCGCAAAAGACGACTGCGGAAATTGCCTGCCAATCACCGGCCAGTCGCGCGCTCAAGGTCCGCCAGGGGACACCGATATACAGCGAGCAACGAAGAGCTTCAGGTCGTTGGGCTGGCATGCACCGTCTGGTGCAGCCGCTCAACCAGGCGCTCTTCGAGTCCAGAACCGCAGTTGTCGTGCCCGGAACCTGCCAGAAGCAGGGCCGAAGCCCGCCAGACCCGTCTCAAGAACGCCGGCTTCGCCGTAAACAAGGATCGTCACCATGGCTTCCATCATCTCCGCCCTGTCCACGACCCAGATCGCGGGTCTGTCGACGACGACGATTGCCAACCTGACGTCGGCAGACTGGGCGGCCTTCGGCACGCACCAGATCGTGGCTTTGACGACAGCACAAGCCGCTGCCATCAGCAGCACGCAGATCGTCAACCTCACCAGCACCCAATTGCAGGCGCTGGAGTCGCAGGACCTGCGCGCGTTGACCACGGCCAATATCGGCCGCCTGACCACGGCGCAGCTCGACGCGCTCACCTCCGACCAGATGGGCCAACTGACGACCGGCCAGGTCACCGCGCTGACAACAGCCCAGCTGTCCAACCTGAACACCGCCGACCTGAACGCGCTGAGCACCACACAGTTCGCGGCGATGAACACCAGCCAGATCGGCAACCTCACGACCGACCAGCTGGCCGCGCTTGAAACCAACGACCTTCGCACCCTGTCCACCGCCGCCCTGCGCGGCCTGAGCACCGACCAGCTCAACGCCCTGAGCTCGGACCAGATGGCCGCGCTGACCACGGCTCAGGTGGCCGGCCTGACCACGGCGCAGATCGCCAACCTGACCACCACCGACCTGAACGCGCTGACCGACGCGCAAACGGTGGCCATCACCACGGCGCAGCTGGCCGCGGTCAGCTCGGCCCAGGTCGCGGGCATGACCAGCGCCGACCTCAATTCGCTGGGCACCGCACAGTTCGGTGCGCTGTCGTCCGTGCAGGCTGCGGGCCTGACGACAACGCAGATCGCCAACCTGGAGTCGCAGGATCTGCGCGCCTTGACGACGGCCGTCGTGCGTTCGTTGACCACCGCCCAGATCGACGCGCTCAGCTCTGACCAGATGGGCCAGCTGACCACCGGACAGGTCGCCGCCATGACCACCGAGCAGGTCGCCAACCTGACGACCACCGACCTGAACGCGCTGAGCACGGCACAGTTCAACGCCCTGACGACACTGCAGGTGTCCAACCTGACGACCCACCAGCTGTCGGCGCTGGAAACCAATGACCTGCGCACCTTCAGTTCGACCTCGCTGCGCGCCTTGTCCACGGACCAGCTCAACGCGCTGAGCTCCGACCAGATGGCGGCCCTGACCACGGGTCAAGTCGCTGGCCTGACCACAGCCCAGGTCGCAGCGTTGACCACGACGGATGTCAACGCGCTGACCGACGCCCAGACTGCAGCCCTCACCACCGCGCAAGTTGCCGCCCTCAGCTCCGCACAGGTTGGCAGCATGGCCTCGGCCGACCTGAACTCGTTCAGCACGGCCCAGTTCGCCACACTGTCGTCCGTTCAGGCGGCTGGCTTGACGACGACGCAGATCGCCAACCTCGATTCGCAGGATCTTCGAGCCCTCTCGATAGCCGTGGTGCGCTCACTGACCACCGCCCAGATCGACGCGCTCACCTCCGACCAGATGGCGCAGCTGAGCTCGGCACAGGTCGCCGCCTTGACCACTGAACAAGTGGCCAACCTGAGCACCACCGACCTGAACGCGCTGACCACGGGCCAGTTCGCTGCACTCACCACGCTGCAGGTGTCCAACCTGACAACGCTGCAACTGTCGTCGCTGGAAACGAGCGACCTGCGCACACTGTCCTCTACCGCCTTGCGCGCGCTGACGACCGACCAGCTCAACGCCCTCACGTCGGACCAGATGGCGGCCATGAGCACGGCCCAGGTCGCCGGCTTGACCACGGCGCAGATCGCCAAC
>JANNWL010000106.1:0-2853 GCA_031414735.1 Burkholderiales bacterium
GGTGCTCGTGGATTCATGCAAGTCATGCCCTTTTGGGCCCGTTTGTTGGGTGATGGCGACGCATCGCATTTGTTCCAAATGCAGACCAACTTGCGTTTCGGTTGTGTCATCCTTGGCCACTACCTGGAGCGTGAAAACGGCAACCTGTTCATGGCGCTGGGTCGTTACAACGGTTCCCGTGGCAAGTCGCCGTATCCCGACGCAGTGTTGGCTGCGGCAAGGCAATGGGTCTACCTGCCTGGGCAGGTATCGCCATGATGCTTGCTGGCCGGAGTGACGGTCTTCCTGGGTGAGTCGCCATCCAAGGCAGACCACAAACCACAGCCGCTTGCGCGGCACGTGGCGTGCGAACAAGCCAACACGCAGTTTGGATCGGGTACCGGGGTATCAGGCCGGTCCGGTGAGCATTTGCTGGAGTTCCCCGTTTTCGTACATCTCCATCATGATGTCTGAGCCGCCAACGAATTCACCTTTCACATACAACTGGGGAATGGTCGGCCAGTTGCTGTAGTCCTTGATGCCGGCGCGAATTTCGGGGTCTTCCAGCACGTTCACAGTGGTGATCGCTTTTGATTCGACGCCACAGGCTTTCAGGATCTGGATCGCACGCCCAGAAAAGCCGCATTGGGGAAAGCTGGCATTTCCCTTCATGAAAAGAAGGACCTGGTTCGATTTGACGAGTGCGTCGATGCGTTGTTGCGCGTTGCTCATGGGGCTTTCTCCTGGGGTATGACTGGGCGGATTATTTCACCATTGCGCGCGGTCCGTCGCCAATGACCCTGCCGCCAGTGCAGCGTTCATGGCCGGCCAGGTCATGCCGGGACCCAACGTCGGCAAACTCCGCCAGATCGAACAGCGCGCGCACCGTTGGGGCCTGGTCGTAGCCATGTTCCACCAGCAGCCAGCCGCCTGGATGCAAATGGGCGGCTGCGCCATCGATGATGACCCGCAGGTCGTCCATCCCATCGGCCCCGGAGACAAGGGCATTGAGAGGCTCGTGACACAACGCGGCCAAATGCGGGTCGTGGTCGGCAATGTAAGGCGGATTGGAAACGATACAGTGGTAACGAGCCGTGACTGGTGCGAACCAGGAGCCATGCAGGAACCGCAAGCTCAGCCCCAATGACTGTGCATTGGCCCGGGCCACCTGCAGGGCCTCCAGGCTGCAATCCAGCGCATCCACCAGCACATCGGGGCGGGCCTGGCCGATGGCCAGCGCCACCGCGCCGCTACCCGTGCCGAGGTCCAGAACGCAAAGCGCAGGCGCATGGTCTTTCGCGTCGACGCCGCCAAGCACGTCAAGTCCCCATTGCACCAGCAATTCGGTATCGGGGCGCGGCACCAGCACCCGGGCATCCACGCAAAGGTCCAGCCCAAAGAATTCCTTGTGGTGCGTGATGTAGGCCAAGGGCTCCCCGCTGGCCCGCCGAGCCGCGAACTGCCTGAACCGCACCAGCACTGCGTCGGCCATCTCCTCCTCGCCATGGGCCAAGAGCCAGGCGCGCCGGTGCCCCAGGTCCGCTGGCACCGTGCCCAACGCATGCAGCAACAGCAATTGGCCGTCCAGCCGCTCGAGGCCCGCTTCAGCGAGTGCCGTGCTGATCGTGGTCACGCAGCCCCCACTTCGAGCGCCGCCAACTGCTCGGCCGCCTGGGCCGTCTGCAGCGCATGCACCACATCTTCCAGGTCGCCCTCCATGATGGTAAGCAGCTTGTACAGGGTCAGGTTGATGCGGTGGTCGGTCAAGCGCCCCTGGGGAAAGTTATAGGTCCGGATGCGGTCGCTGCGGTCACCGGTCCCGATCAGGCTCTTGCGCTGCGCTGCGTCCTTGGCGGCGCGTTCGGCACGGTCCTTTTCCTGGATCCGTGCCGACAGCACCTGCAGGGCGCGGGCTTTGTTGCGGTGCTGCGAGCGGTCGTCCTGGCACTCGGCGACGATGCCTGTCGGCAGGTGGGTGATGCGGATCGCGCTGTCGGTCTTGTTGACGTGCTGGCCGCCGGCGCCGCTGGCGCGGAAGGTGTCGATGCGCAGGTCGGCCGGGTTGAGCTGCACTTCTTCGGCCTCGTCGAGCTCGGGCATCACGGCCACCGTGCAGGCGCTGGTGTGGATGCGGCCCTGGCTTTCGGTGGCCGGCACGCGCTGGACGCGGTGGCCGCCGGATTCGAAGCGCAGTTGCTTGTAGACGCTGTCGCCTTCGATGCGCAACACCAGTTCCTTGTAGCCACCCAGGTCGGCGGCGCTTTCGCTCAGGATCTCGGTGCGCCAGCCCTGGCGCTCGCAGAAGCGCAGGTACATGCGCGCCAGGTCGCCCGCGAACAGCGCCGACTCGTCGCCGCCCGTTCCGGCGCGGATCTCCAGGAACGCGTTGCGCTCGTCGTCGGGGTCGCGTGGCACCAGCGCGGCTTGCAGTTCGGCCTGCAGGCGTTCCATGTCGGCGCTGGCCGCGGTGATCTCCTCGGCGGCCATCTCGGCCATGTCGGGCTCGGCCTGCATGTCGCGCGCGGCCTGCAAGTCTCGCTCGCGCTGCTGGTACTGGCGGAAACGCGCCACGATGTCGCGCGCCTCGCCCTGTTCGCGGGCCAGGGCGCGCCAGCGTTTCATGTCGGCGGTGACGCCGGGGTCGGACAGCAGGGCGTCGAGCTCGGTCAGGCGCATGGCCAGCCGTTCGAATTGGTCGCGCAGGGAAGGGGTCATGCTCAATGGGGACGTGAGCGCGGGGCCCGGGCCGTGCGCAGGGCACGGGCGGGTCCCAAGTGGGTCAGCTAGCGGCTCTCGCCGCCGGGGTGGCGCGTGCTCTGGCGCAGGAACAGGCGTGACACGGTGCTGGCCAGCTGTGCGCGCTCGTCGCCGTCG
>JANNWL010000107.1:0-2779 GCA_031414735.1 Burkholderiales bacterium
CCTGGACACCGCTGAAAAACTGAAGATGGCCAAACTGATGGCCACGCCCGAGTCCTTATCGCGGACGGCGCAATGATCACCGACATCTTCGGCGAGACTTTCTTCACCAGCAATTACTGGTACATGTGGCGGGCGATGTTCGCCTTCCAGCCGTGGCACTCAGCGGTGGAGATGAAGCGCTACATGCATCTTTTCTTTCACGAGATGCCGAACATGAACACGATGGTCGCCCTGGAGCGCACCCGCTATACCAATTTCCACTCGTTCATCTTGCCCGCCTTGCGCTTCATGCAGAAGAAGGGTGTGAACGTGCACTACGACACCAGGATCTCGGACGTCGATTTCCGAACCGACCCCGACCGCGACCCCGGCACCGAGCAAAGGTGGATCGAGCGCATCCACCTCGAGAGCGGGAGCGGCGCGCCCAAGCGCTCGATCCCGGTACGCGACACCGACCTCGTCTTCCTGACCATCGGCTCCATCGTCAGCAACGCATCGTTTGGCACCCATGACCGCCCGGTGGACAGGCCCGCGGTCGACGGCGAGAACCTGGGCGGTGCGTGGACGCTGTGGAAGAAGATCGCCGCGAAGCAGCCTGGCTTCGGCCGCCCTGACCGGTTCCTGCGCGACATCCCGCAGTCCACGATGATGACCTTCACCGTCACCTTCCGCGGCGGGTTGTTCCAGCGCAAGTTCGAATGGTTGGTCGAGCGCCAGATGGGTCGCCAGAGCCCGCTGCCCCTGACCGCGTCGCCGTGGATCCTGCACCTCCACACCTACCGCCAGCCCTTGTTCCCCGACCAGCCGCGCGACACCTGCGTCATCTGGGTGACAGCGCTGGGCAGCGAGCAAATCGGCACGTTCGTCAAGAAGACCATGGCCGAATGCACCGGCCGCGAGATCCTGGAAGAGCTGTTGGGTCACTTGCAATTCGACCATGACGAGGGGGAGAAGGCCGAGCTGCTCGACTCCTCCACCTGCATCCCCTGCTTGCTCCCCTACGCCACCAGCCAGTTTCTGGGCAGTGCCGAGGGCGACCGGCCGGCGGTGGTGCTGCAGGGCTCAAAGAACTTCGCACTTCTCGGGCAGTTTGTAGAGATTCCCGACGGCATCGTGTTCACCACGGAGTACAGCGTGCTGGGTGCGATCCATGCGGTCAAGCATTTCGTCAAGCCGTCGCTGGAGGTGCCGCCCATGTATTTCGGGCAGCACCACCCGCTCACGGTCGTTGAAGTTGCGCGTGCTTTGGCCCGCTAGAGAGCGCCGGGGGCACCCGTGCCGGTGGGTGTTGCGCGCTGCACGTCGGCCTGGTCCCAGCCCCCACCCAATGCCTGATAGAGCGCGACGCAGGCCGAGAGCCTGTCGCCCTGTATCTGGGCCAGCGTCAGGTCGCTGTTGAGCAGCGCACGCTGTGCGTCCAGTTGTTCCAGATACGACGAGTACCCGGCATCAGAGCGGTTGCGCGCGTGGCGCAATACCTCGGCCAGGGCCTGTCGCTGGGCAGCCACCCGCGCGTGCTGGGCTTGCAGGCGATCGAGTGCGGCCAAGGCGTCCTCGACTTCCCTGAATGCAGCCAATACGGAGCGCCTGTAGGCGTAGACGGCCTGGTCCAGGCGCGACCCGGCGCCGCTGACGAGACCCTCCGTGCGGCCGGCATTGAAGATGGGGGCGAGGATGCTCGCACCGACCGACCAGATCGCAATGGGGTCGTTTCGAAGCAGGGTCGAGAACACGCTGCCTGCCGTGGCGCTCAGGCGGATCTGGGGCAGGAACTGCGCCCTGGTGGCCGCCAGCGACGCGTCGGCGGCCGCGATGTTCGCCGCAGCCTGGGCGATGTCCGGCCGGCGGCGCGCCAACTCGGAGGGCAGCGCCGTCGGCACCGGTGGCGTCGCGATGCGGCCCATGGCCAGGCCACGGGCAACGTCGCCTGGCGCCCGGCCAAGCAGGACGTTGATCGCATTCTCCTGTCGGCGTACCGCCAACTCCAGCTGGGGCAGGAGCGCAGCAGTCGCCTCGAGTTCGGCTTCGGCCTGGCGCAGTTCCAGCTGCGACGTGTATCCCGAAGCGGCGCGTGCGCGTGCGATGCGGACGGCCTCCTGGCGAGATGCCAGCGTGCTGCGGGCAATCTCCAGGCGCGCATCGAGCGCCCGCAGCGTCAGGTAGCCGGCAGCGGTCGCGGCTGCCACCGACAGCTGCGCCGCGTCGTGGGCCGCCTCGACGCCCAGGGCGGTCGCACGCGCAGCCTCTGCCTGGTTCCCGATCCGATTGAAGAGGTCGAGCTCGTAGCCCACCTGGAGCTGCGGCTGGAAGCCCGTGGCCTCGACGGGCGTGCCAAACGCGGAGACCGCGCGTGACCGGCTTGCACCCAGTGAAGCGTCCACCGTCGGGAAGAGCTGCGATCGAGCCACCTGCTCCTGCGCCCGTGCCTCGCGGATTCTGGCGGCTGCAATGGCGACGTCGTTGTTGTTCGCAAGCGCCTGCACGACCAGCGCGGTGAGCACCGGGTCGCCGAAGACTGTCCACCATTGGGGCTCGACGGGAACGGTGTCGGTCGCGGCTGTTCGCCACTGAGCCGGCGGGTCGACCTTGTAGTCAGGCGGCGGCGTGACCGACGCACACCCAGTCACCAGCGCAAATGAAGCCGCAAACGAAGCCGCAAGCCCCAGACGCCTCATGGTGGGCTGCGGACCGGTTGCGGAGTTCGCGCTGACGCAGCATCACCCGTGTCGACCGAAACGACCACGGAAACGCCTGGACGCAGCCGATCGGCGCCTGGCTG
>JANNWL010000108.1:0-19470 GCA_031414735.1 Burkholderiales bacterium
GCGCGCCGAGTAGCGGAAGGGCTTGCTGGTGAGCGCCCCCACGGGGCAGATGTCGATCATGTTGCCCGACAGTTCACTGTCGATGCTGCGGCCTTCGGCAGTGGTGATCTCGCTGTGCTCGCCGCGGTGGATCATGCCGAGCTCCATCACCCCGGCCACTTCCTGGCCGAAGCGCACGCAGCGCGTGCAGTGGATGCAGCGGCTCATCTCTTCCATGCTGACAAGCGGGCCCACGTCCTTGTGGAAGACGACGCGCTTTTCTTCCTGGTAGCGGCTGGCGCTGCCGCCGTAGCCCACTGCAAGGTCCTGCAGCTGACACTCGCCGCCCTGGTCGCAAATGGGGCAGTCCAGCGGGTGGTTGATGAGCAGGAACTCCATCACCGACCTCTGCGCGTTCACCGCCTTGTCGCTCTTGGTGCGCACGATCATGCCGTTGGTCACCGGCGTGGCACAGGCCGGCATCGGCTTGGGCATCTTCTCGATGTCGACCAAGCACATGCGGCAGTTGGCCGCGATGCTCAGTTTCTTGTGATAGCAGAAGTGCGGGATGTAGGTGCCCGCCGCGTCGGCCGCATGCATCACCATGCTGCCTTCGCTGACGCTGACCTTTTTGCCGTCGAGTTCGAGTTCGATCATGGTCTGGGCTGGGTTCAGGCGAATTGCGGAACCATGCACGTCTTGTGTTCGACGTGGTACGCAAATTCGTCGCGGAAATGCTTGAGCATGCCCTCCACCGGCATGGCCGCCGCATCACCCAGGGCGCAGATGGTGCGGCCCTTGATGTTGAAGGCCACCGAATCCAGCAGCGCCAGGTCTTCGGTGCGGCCGTTGCCGTGTTCGATGCGGTCGACCAGCCGCCACAGCCAGCCCGTGCCTTCGCGGCAGGGCGTGCACTGCCCGCAGCTTTCGTGCTGGTAGAAGTAGCTCAGGCGCAGCAGGCTCTTGACCATGCAGCGTGAATCGTCCATCACGATGACGGCGCCCGACCCCAACATCGAGCCGGCCTTGGCAATCGCGTCGTAGTCCATGGTGATGTCCATCATGGTCGCCGCAGGCAGCACGGGCGCCGACGAGCCGCCGGGGATCACCGCCTTGAGCTTGCGGCCCGAGCGCACACCGCCGGCCAGCTCCAGCAGCTTGGAGAAAGGCGTGCCCATGGGCACCTCGAAGTTGCCGGGCTGGTTGACGTCACCCACCACGCTGAAGATCTTGGTGCCGCCGTTGTTGGGCTTGCCGCACTCCAGGTAAGCCTGGCCGCCGTTATTGATGATCCACGGCACCGCGGCAAAGGTCTCGGTGTTGTTGATGGTGGTTGGCTTGCCGTACAGGCCGAAGCTGGCCGGGAACGGCGGCTTGAAACGCGGCTGGCCCTTCTTGCCTTCCAGCGATTCGAGCAGGGCCGTTTCTTCGCCGCAAATGTAGGCGCCGAAGCCGTGGAAGGCGTGCAACTGGAAGCTGGTGCCAGAGCCCAGGATGTTGTTGCCCAGCAAGCCCGCGGCGCGCGCCTCTTCCAGCGCTTCTTCGAACCGTTCGTAGGCCGAGAAGATCTCGCCGTGGATGTAGTTGTAGCCCGTCTTGATGCCCATGGCGAACGCGGCAATGGCCATGCCTTCGATCACGATGTGCGGGTTGTAGGCCAGGATGTCGCGGTCCTTGCAGGTGCCGGGCTCGCCTTCGTCGGAATTGCAGACAAGGTACTTCGGCCCCGGGTACATGCGCGGCATGAAGCTCCACTTCAGCCCAGTCGGGAAGCCCGCACCGCCGCGGCCGCGCAGGGCGCCCAGTTTGACCTCGGCGATGACTTGTTCCGGTGTCATCGCCACCGCGCCTTCTGGCTGGTCAATACCCAAGACCTTCTTCAGCGCCGAGTAACCGCCACGTGCCTGGTAGTCGGCCAGGCGCCAATTGCCGCCGTCCAGGCCAGCGTAAATCTGCGCGCCGAGGTGCCTGCCGTGGAAGCAGGTCTCAACGCCGCGTGTCTGAAACTTGGAAAGGTCAAGCATGGTGGATGCTGCTCTGGCTGCTCAGGGTCGCAATCAATTCGTCGAGTCGGTCGGGGCTCATCAGGCTGAGCATTTCGCGGTCGTTGACCAGCATCACCGGGGCGTCAGCGCAGGCTCCCAGGCACTCGCTGGGCTGCACCGTGAAGCGGCCGTCGGCGGTCGTGCCGTAGGGCTCGACACCGAGCTTGCTGCACAGGTGCTTGAGCGCCTTGTCGCCGTCCCGCAACTGGCAGGGCAGGTTGGTGCAGACGTTGAGCTTGTACGTGCCCACCGGCTTCTGGTTGTACATGTTGTAGAAGGTGGTCACCTCGTGCACGGCAATCGGCGCCATGCCCAGGTAGGCGGCAATGCCGTCTTCGGCCTCGGGTGACACATGCCCCTGCTCGTGCTGCACGATGGCCAGGCAGGCCATCACTGCCGACTGCTTCTGGTCCGGCGGGTACTTGGCGATTTCGCGAGCGAAGCGCGCGAGGGTGGAGACGGAGAAGTTCATCGATCGATTTCGCCGAAGACGATGTCCATGGTGCCGATGATGGCCACGGCGTCAGCAATCATGTGGCCGCGCGCCATCTCGTCCAGAGCGGCCAGGTGCGAGAACCCGGGCGGGCGGATCTTCAAGCGGTAAGGCTTGTTGGCGCCGTCGCTGACGATGTAGATGCCGAACTCGCCCTTGGGGTGCTCCACCGCGGCGTAGGCCTCGCCCTCGGGCACGTGCATGCCTTCGGTGAAGAGCTTGAAGTGGTGGATCAGCTCTTCCATGTTGGACTTCATGCCCACGCGCGAGGGCGGTGCCACCTTGTGGTTGCTGGTGATCACCGGGCCCGGGTTGGCACGCAGCCATGCAGAACACTGCTGAACGATGCGGTTGGACTGGCGCATCTCTTCGATGCGCACGAGGTAGCGGTCGTAGGTGTCGCCGTTGACGCCGACCGGCACGTCGAAATCCATGCGGTCGTAGACGTCGTAGGGCTGCTTCTTGCGCAGGTCCCAGGCGATGCCCGAGCCGCGCAGCATGGGGCCGCTGAAACCCAGGTTCAGCGCGCGCTCGGGCGTGACGACGCCGATGCCCACTGTGCGCTGCTTCCAGATGCGGTTGTCGGTGAGCAGCGTTTCGTAGTCGTCGACATTGGCCGGGAAGCGCGCGCAGAAGTCGTCGATGAAGTCCAGCAGCGAACCCTGGCGGTTCTGGTTCAGCGCCGTGATCGCCTTCTGGTTCTTGATGCGGCTGACGCGGTACTGCGGCATGGTCTCCGGCAGGTCGCGGTAGACGCCGCCCGGGCGGAAGTAGGCGGCGTGCATGCGCGCGCCGGACACCGCCTCGTACATGTCGAAGATGTCCTCGCGCTCGCGGAAGCAGTAGATGAGGATGTTCATCGCACCGCAGTCGATGCCGTGCGCGCCCAGCCAAAGCAAATGGTTCAGCAGGCGCGTGAGCTCGGAGAACATGACGCGGATGTACTGCGCGCGCTCGGGCACGTCCACACCCAGCAACTTCTCGATGGCCAGGCAGTAGGCGTGCTCGTTGCACATCATCGACACGTAGTCGAGCCTGTCCATGTAGGGCAGGTTCTGCAGGTAGGTCTTGCTCTCGGCCAGCTTCTCTGTCGCGCGGTGCAGCAGGCCGATGTGCGGGTCGGCGCGCTGGATGACCTCGCCGTCGAGTTCGAGTACCAGGCGTAGCACGCCGTGCGCAGCCGGGTGCTGCGGGCCGAAGTTCAGCGTGTAGTTCTTGATTTCCGCCATGTCAGTGCCCCGTGCCGTACTGGCCTTCACGCACCACGCGCGGCACGATCTCGCGCGGCTCGATGGTCACCGGCTGGTAGATCACGCGCTTTTTCTCGGCGTCGTAGCGCATCTCGACATGGCCCGTGGTCGGGAAATCACGGCGCATGGGGTGGCCGATGAAACCGTAGTCGGTGAGGATTCGGCGCAGGTCGACGTGGCCTTCGAAGATGATGCCGAAGAGGTCGAAGGCCTCGCGCTCGAACCAGTTGGCCGCCGCCCAGATGGACGTGACCGAGGCCATGGCCGGCAGGTCGTCGTCGGGCGCGCGCACCTTCATGCGAACGCGCCAGTTGTGGGTGATCGACAGCAGGTGGGTCACCACGACGTAGCGGGCGCCTTCCCAGACTTCGTTGCGGTAGTCCGAATAATCCACGCCGCACAGGTCCATCAACTGCTCAAAGCGCAGCGCTTCGTGGTCGCGCAGGACCTGTGCGCAGTCGTAGTAGCGCTCAGCGCGTACGGTGATGGTGATCTCGCCGCGGTCACGCCTCAGGTCCACGATGGCATCGCCCAATACGGCCTGCAAGGCGGACTGGAGCGTGTCAAGTTTCTGTGTCATCAGGCGTTCAGCGGCGTTTCAGCGAGCAATGGTGTTTTCGCGGCGGATCTTGGCCTGCAGTTGCAGGATGCCGTACAGCAGCGCCTCGGCCGTCGGCGGGCAGCCCGGCACATACACATCCACCGGCACGATGCGGTCGCAGCCGCGCACCACGGAATAGCTGTAGTGGTAGTAGCCGCCGCCGTTGGCGCAGGAGCCCATGCTCAGCACCCAGCGCGGTTCTGCCATCTGGTCGTACACCTTGCGCAGTGCCGGCGCCATCTTGTTGCACAGCGTGCCAGCCACGATCATCAGGTCACTCTGGCGCGGGCTGGGGCGGAACAACATGCCGAAGCGGTCGATGTCGTAGCGCGCGGCGCCGGCATGCATCATCTCGACGGCGCAACAGGCCAGGCCGAAGGTCATGGGCCACAGCGAACCGGTCTTGGACCAGTTGATGAGCTTGTCCACCGAGGTGGTGACAAAGCCTTCTTTCAATACGCCTTCAATGCCCATGATTTGCTTCCTGGTGAGTTGGTCGCGACCGCGAGGTCACTCCCAGTCCAGCGCGCCCTTCTTCCACTCGTAGACGAAACCCACGACGAGGATTCCGAGAAACATCATCATCGCCCAAAAGCCCGGCGCCCCGATGTCATGCAGCGCAACCGCCCATGGAAAGAGGAAGGCTATTTCGAGGTCGAACAGGATGAAGAGGATGGCCACCAGGTAGTAGCGCACGTCGAACTTCATGCGCGCGTCTTCGAAGGCTTCGAAGCCGCATTCGTAGGGACTGTTCTTCTCGACGTCGGGCCGGTTCGGCCCGAACACGAATCCAAGCACCTGGGGCAGCACCCCCACCGCCACACCCACGAGGATGAAGAGGATGACGGGCAGGTAGGCTTGCAGATCCATCGTGTGTCCGGTGGCTGACCGTGGGGCCGGGCCGCGCGATGGTTGCGCGGGCCGGCCATTGAAGAGATGGTGCCGACGGCGAGACTCGAACTCGCACAGCTTTCGCCACTACCCCCTCAAGATAGCGTGTCTACCAATTTCACCACGTCGGCACGACGCAAAACTCAAGCTATTTCCAGGGTTTACAACCCGTGAGGACAGGCACCCAGAACAGCAAATGATTCTAGACCGAAACCCGGGATATCCCTCCCCAGGCGGGCCGCTACTTGACAGGTATCGCGGGCACGGCCGAGGCCGCCGGCGCCGGGACCATGACGGCCGCCGGCGCAGCGCCGGGGATGGCTCCGTTGGCGGGCGCGGAAGCCGCTGGCGAAGCACGGTCGAGCACGCTGCCCGAACCGGTGTCCTTGCGCGCGCTTACCGAATTGGAGCCATAAGCCAAGGCCAGGGTGCAGATGAAGAACACCGTGGCGCAGGCTGCCGTCGAACGCGACATGAAATTGGCGCTGCCCGTGGCGCCGAAGAGGCTGCCCGAGGAACCGCCGCCGAACGAGGCGCCCATGTCGGCGCCCTTGCCGTGCTGGATCAACACCAGGCCGATCATCACCAACGCCGACAGCAACTGCACGGCCAGGACCAGGGTCATCCAAATCTGCATGATCGAAAAAGCTCCAGAAAAAGTCTTGTGTGCCGCGCCCGGTCAGGCCCGGCAGATGGCGATGAAGTCGGCAGCCTTCAAGGACGCGCCGCCGATCAACCCACCGTCGATGTCGGGTTGTGCAAACAGGGCGGCCGCGTTGTCGGCCTTGACGCTGCCGCCGTAGAGAATCTTCATGGCCTCGCCGCGGCCGGTGGCGGCATGCAGCTGAGCGCGCAGCACGCGGTGCACAGCTTGGGCCTGCTCGGGGCTGGCCGTTCGGCCGGTGCCGATGGCCCACACGGGCTCGTAAGCCACGACCATCTCGGCCGCGCAATGAGCGAGTTGGTGAATGACCACCGAGAGCTGGCGCTTGACGACGGCTTCGGTCTGGCCTGAGTCACGCTCGGCCAGCGTCTCGCCGACGCACACGATAGGTGTGACACCGCGGGACAGTGCGGCCTGGGCTTTGGCGGCCACCAGCTCGTCGCTTTCAGCATGCAACGCGCGGCGTTCTGAATGCCCGACGATGGTGTAGCGGCAGCCGCACTCGGCCAGCATGGCGGCCGAGACCTCGCCCGTGAAGGCGCCCTGCTCGTGGGCCGACACGTCTTGCGCGCCCCAGACGATGTCGCTGCGTGCCAGCGTGGCAGCCGCATCGCCGATAAAGACAAACGGCGCGCACACCGCCACGTCTGCGGCATAAGGCCGACTGGCCAGCAATGCGGCCAGCAACTCGGCATTCGCTGCGCGGCTGCCGTGCATCTTCCAGTTGCCCACCACCAGTTTGCGTCGGCTCATCACGCCTCCTGCCAGTTCAGAACAATCTTGCCTACGTGCGTGCTGGACTCCATCAGCGCATGCGCCTCAGACGCCTGCGCGGCCGGGAACACCTGGTGGATGACGGGCTTGATGCGCGCGGCAGCGATGAGCGGCCAGACCTCGGCGCGCAGGTCCTGCGCCAGCGCGGCCTTGTACGCCACCGAGCGCGGGCGCAAGGTCGACCCGGTGACGGTCAAGCGCTTGCGCAGCAACAGGCCGGCATCCAGCGTCGCGGCGTTGCCACCTTGGGTGGCGATGACGGCAATGCGGCCATCGTCAGCCATGCACTCGACCTCGCGTGCCAGGTAGGCGCCGGCGACCATGTCCAGCACCACGTCGACGCCCCGGCCTGCGGTGATGCGCTTGACTTCGGCTACGAAGTCCTGCGTGCGGTAGTTGATGGCGTGGTCGGCACCCAGTAGGGTACACGCGGCGCACTTGTCGTCGCTGCCTGCGGTCACGATGACTTGCGAGCCCAAGGCCTTTGCAAGCTGGATCGCCGTCACGCCGATGCCGCTGGAGCCGCCCTGCACGAGCAACGTCTCGCCCGGCTTGAGCCGAGCCAGGAAAAACACGTTCTGCCAGACGGTGAAGAAGGTCTCCGGCAGGCTGGCGGCCTGGACCATCGTCAGGCCATTGGGCACCGGCAGGCATTGCCCGGCGGGCGCGGTGCAGAACTCGGCATAACCACCGCCGGCGACCAGCGCGCACACCGGGTCGCCCAGGCCCAACCCGGCCACGGCCAGGTCGCTTGCGGCTCCCCCGACGACGGTGCCGGCAATCTCCAGCCCCGGCAGGTCCGACACGCCCGGCGGCATGGGGTACAGGCCCTTGCGTTGAAGCACGTCGGGGCGGTTGACGCCCGACGCTTCGACCTTGATCAGCAACTCGCCCGGGCGTGGCTCGGGAATGGGCCGTTCGCACGGCTGCAATACCCCGGGCCCGCCCGGGGCGCTGATCTGGACCGCACGCATTCTGACTGTCACCAGCTCTGGCCGTTACTCTGCCATTTACTCGGGCTGCTTAGGTGCCTCGGCGGCCACCACCGGTGCGGCGTGCTCGGTCACCACCTCGGCCGGCACGGCCTCGGCAGCGCGCGGCTCGCGCGGGCGGTCGTCGCGGTCGCTGCGCTCGGGACGGTCTCTGCGCGGGCGGTCGTCGCGGTCACGGCGCGGGGGCCTGTCACCACGGTCACCACGGGGCTCGAAACGCTCTTCAGGCATGCCCTCAGGCCGCTCGATCAGCGCCTTCATGCTCAGTTTGATGCGGCCCTTCTCGTCGGTCTCCAGCACCTTGACCTTGACGACCTGGCCTTCTTGCAGGAAGTCGGTGACGTTCTCGACGCGCTGGTGCGCGATCTGGCTGATGTGCAGCAGGCCGTCCTTGCCCGGCAGGATGTTGACAAGCGCACCGAAGTCCAGGATCTTGGTGATCGGGCCTTCGTAGACCTTGCCGATCTCGGCCTCGGCGGTGATCTCGGCGATGCGCTTCTTGGCAAACTCGGCCTTGTCGGCATCGGTGCTGGCAATGGTGATGGTGCCGTCTTCGCCGATGTCGATGGTGCAGCCGGTCTCTTCGGTCAGCGCGCGGATGGTGGCGCCGCCCTTGCCGATGATGTCGCGGATCTTTTCCGGGTTGATCTTCATCGTGTACAGGCGCGGCGCGAACACGCTGACTTCCGTCTTCGCGCCGCCCACGGCCTCGACCATCTTGGCCAGGATGTGCAGCCGCGCTTCCTTGGCCTGCGCCAGGGCGACCTGCATGATTTCCTTGGAGATGCCCTGGATCTTGATGTCCATCTGCAGTGCCGTGATGCCGGCGTTGGTGCCTGCCACCTTGAAGTCCATGTCGCCGAGGTGGTCCTCGTCACCCAGGATGTCCGTGAGCACTGCGAAACGATTCCCGTCCTTGATCAGACCCATGGCGATGCCGGCCACGTGGGCCTTCAGCGGCACGCCGGCGTCGAGCAGGCTCAAGCAGCCGCCGCACACCGAGGCCATCGACGACGAACCGTTGCTCTCGGTGATCTCGCTCACCACGCGCAGCGTGTAGGGAAAGTCTTCCTTCTTCGGCAGCACAGCCATCAGCGCGCGCTTGGCAAGCTTGCCGTGGCCGATCTCGCGCCGCTTGGGGCTGCCCACGCGGCCTGTTTCGCCGGTGGCGAAGGGGGGCATGTTGTAGTGCATCATGAAACGGTCTTCAAAGTCGCCAGCCAGCGCGTCGATGCGCTGCGCGTCACGCTCGGTGCCCAGCGTGGCGGCCACCAGGGCCTGCGTTTCGCCGCGGGTGAACAGCGCCGAGCCGTGGGTGCGCGGCAGCACACCGCTGCGGATTTCGATGGCGCGCACGGTGCGGGTGTCGCGGCCGTCGATGCGCGGCTCGCCGGCGAGGATCTGGCCGCGCACGATGCGGGCTTCGATCTCGAACAGCAGGCCTTCGATCTCGACCTTGTCGAAGACGACACCGTCAGCCTTCAGCGCGGACATCACGGCCGCGGTGGCCTCGCGGCAGGCTGTGGTGCGGGCCTGCTTGTTGCGGATCTGGTAGGCCGCGCGCAGCGGGCCTTCGGCCAGGGCCGTCACCTGGGCAATCAGCGGCTCGTTCTTGGCCGGGGCCGTCCACTTCCATTCCGGCTTGCCGGCGTCGCGCACCAGCTCGTTGATGGCGGCGATGGCGATGCGGCTTTGCTCGTGACCGTAAACCACACCGGCCAGCATGATTTCTTCGCTCAGCTGGTCGGCCGCTGACTCCACCATCAGCACGGCAGCTTCGGTGCCGGCCACGACCAGGTCCATCTTGCTGTCGGCCAGTTGGGTCTGGCCCGGGTTCAACACGTACTCGCCATTGACATAGCCCACGCGGGCCGCGCCGATGGGGCCCGCGAAGGGGATGCCGCTGATGGCCAGCGCGGCGCTGGCGCCGATCAGGGCGGCGATGTCGGCCTGCACTTCAGGGTTCAGGCTGAGCACATGCACGATGACCTGGACTTCGTTGAAGAAGCCTTCCGGGAACAGCGGGCGGATGGGGCGGTCGATGAGCCGGCTGGTCAGCGTTTCCAGCTCGCTCGGGCGGCCTTCACGCTTGAAGAAACTGCCGGGGATCTTGCCGGCAGCGTAGGTCTTCTCGAGATAGTCGACGGTCAGCGGGAAGAAATCCTGCCCGGCCTTGGCGTCGCTCTTCGCAACCACGGTGGCCAGCACCACGGTGTCCTCCATCGACACCATCACGGCGCCGCCCGACTGGCGGCCGATTTCGCCGGTTTCCAGCGTGACTTGATGCTGGCCCCATTGGAAGGACTTGGTAACTTTGTTGAACATGCTCATGCGTGTCTCTCCGGTATGGCAAGGGCACACTCAGGGTGGTGCCGAAGACCTGGGCAGCGAGATGCCATTCCAGCGATGCCAACCCGGTGGCCCCTTTGGAATGACACAGCAGCGCTTCGTGCCCGAACTTGGGTAGAGCAAACCGGGCCGCACAGTGGCGGCCCGGCAGCGTCCGTTTACTTGCGAAGACCGAGCTTGGCGATCAGCGCGGTGTAGCGGTCGCCGTCGCGGTCCTTCAGGTAGGACAGCAGACGCTTGCGCTGGTTCACCATCTTCAGCAGACCGCGCCGACCGTGGTGGTCCTTGAGGTGCAGCTTGAAGTGGGGCGTGAGTTGGTTGATGCGTGCCGTCAGCAGGGCCACCTGCACTTCGGGGCTGCCGGTGTCAGCCGCGCCGCGGGCGTTGGATTTGACGACTTCTGCCGTGGCGGCAAGGGTCAGGGGCATGGGATTTCCTTGTTGTCAGGAAAGAGCCGCCCACCCGCGATGTGCGGGCCAGCGGTTTCCTTGTGGTTACTTGCGGCCGCCAGTGAAACCAACCGACGCCGTGCTTTCCCGTGAAAGGGAGCCTCGAATTGTAGCGCAGCAAGGCCGGGGACTTTCGTCTCGGGGCCCCTCGTCAACCAGTCAACCGGGACGGGACATCTTGCAGCTGTGCGGCTGCTGGGCGACGGCTGGTGGCAGGCGCCGCAAGGTCCGAAAGCCGAAGCCCGAGCCCTCGACCTCGTGGCTGACGCCGGGGCCGGGCGCCCGCTCCATCACGCTCACCACCAAGGCTTGCTGCATTTGATGGTCGGCCGCGCGCATCGTGGCCTCGTGCAGACCGCCCAACCGGCTGCCGTCGAAGCGGGCGCCTTCCAGTGCACGGGCCACGTCGGCGGCCTCCGTGGTGCCAGCGCGCTCGATGGCCGCGACCAGCATCTCAACCATCACATGCATGCGCGCGTGTACGTAGTCGTCGCGGGGATCCGGGAAGCGCTGGCGGAAGGCGGCGTAGAAGCGGTCGGATGCCGCGTCACCCAGGTTCGGGTGCCACTCGGCCACGGCGATGACACGGCCGACGCCGGCTTCGCCGATGGCGGCCGGCGCACCGAGTGCGTTCCCGTAAAACGTGTACAGCCGTGCCTCGGACCCGACCTCGCGCAGCGCGCGCACCAGCAAGGTCAGGTCGTTGCCCCAGTTGCCGGTCAGAACGGCCTGCGCGCCGCTGGCCTTGATCTTGGCAGCGTAGGGAATGAAGTCCTTGACGCGGCCCAGGGGATGCAGCTCGTCGCCGACGATTTGCACGTCCGGCCGCTTGGCCGCCACCATCTCGCGCGCCGAGCGCGCGAAGTGCTGGCCGAAGCTGTAGTCCTGGCCGAGGATGAACACGCGCTGCACGGTCTTGTCGTCGCGCAGCACGTCGGTCAATGCCGACAGCCGCATGTCGGTGTGGGCGTCGAAGCGGAAGTGCCAAAAGCTGCAGCGCTCGTTGGTCAGCGACGGATCCACCGCAGAGTAGTTCAGGAACAGCGCACGGCGCTGCGGCTCGCGCTCGTTGTGCTTTTCAAGCGCGTCGATGAGCGCTGCGGCGGTGGCCGAGCTGTTGCCCTGGAACACAAAACCGATGCGTTGGTCGGTCACTGAACGCAACATCGACAGGGCTTCTTCGGCATTGCCCTTGCTGTCCAAACGCTGCAGAGCCAGCGGCCGCGCGCCGCCGGGCAGTCGCACACCGCCGCGCTGGTTGATGCGTTCAGTGGCCCACAGCAGGTTGCGGAAGACGGCCTCACCGGCGTTGGCAAATGCGCCCGAAAGCCCTTCGATCATGGCCAGGCGAATCGGCGCCGGGGAAGGCTCGGCGGCGGGTTGGGCACGGGCCGGCAAAGCCAGGGCCAGCGGCAGGGACAACAGGGTGCGTCGTGTGGGGTGCATGAATTCGGGTGGGGGCTCTTGAAAGCGGGCGCTGCCGCTGCCATGTGTGTGGTCTGGGCGCGCCCGGCATGAACAAGATGTCCCAAGCGCGCAGTTCGCAAACCGATTCTAGGAGTCACCCATGTTTGTTGTTCCCATGAGCCGCCGTTCCAGCGCCTATGTGCATCCCCTCAACCGCCTGCTTGAAGACCGGTTCGAGCGTGCCTACACGGCCGCTTGCGCCGGCGCCGACACGCGCACGCCGGCGCTGGACGTCATCGACACCGACGCCAGCTTTGTCGCCGTGCTCGACATGCCCGGCGTGGCCAAGGAAGACGTGAAGATCACGGTCACCGGCCGCCGTGTCACGGTGCAGGCCGAGCCGCCCAAGTCGGACAGCGCAGAGAGCAAATTCAACGTGATCCACCGCGAGCGCGCGGCCATCAGCTACGCACGCAGCTTCACGCTGCCCGCCGATGTGGAACAAGCCGAATCGCAGGCGCGGCTGGAGCAAGGTGTGCTGACGCTGACGCTGCCCAAGCGTGCGGCACGCAACGAGGCGCACATCACGGTGAACTGATCGCGGGCAGGCCCTGGCCTGCTTCACGCCGCCACGGCGGCGGGCGCGTCGATCTGGTCCAACGGCCAGCGGGGCAACACGTCGAAAGCCCCGTCGCGACGGCCATCGGCCAGCCCGCGCTGCAGGCGCAGCGCGGCGGCCAGCGCGATCATGGCGCCGTTGTCCGTGCACAGGGCCAGCGGCGGGTAGTGCACGCGCGCACCCAGGCGCTTGGCACCGGCGTCCAAAGTCTGGCGCAGGCGCAGGTTGGCGCCCACGCCACCCGCCACCACCAGGCGCTGCGTGTCGCTTTGCTTCAGCGCAGAAAGTGCCTTGGCCGCCAGCACGTCGACGATGGCCTGCTGGGTGGACGCCGCCATGTCGGCCCGCGTGGCTTCGTCCATGGGCACAGGCAGCTTGCGAACCTGGGTCATGACCGCCGTCTTCAAGCCGGCGAAAGAGAAATCGAGATTGCCGCTGCGCAGCAAGGGCCTGGGAAGCGCATAGGCCTTGGGGTTGCCCTGGTCGGCCAACCGGGCCAGCGCAGGCCCGCCGGGGTAGCCCAGGCCGAGCAGCTTGGCGCTCTTGTCGAAGGCCTCGCCAGCCGCGTCGTCGATGGTCTCGCCCAGCAGTGTGTACTGGCCCACATCGGCCACGTGCATGAGCTGCGTGTGGCCGCCCGACACCAGCAGCGCGACGAAGGGAAACGCCGGCGGGTCGTCGGCCAGGAAGGGCGACAGGAGGTGGCCTTCGAGGTGGTGGATGCCCAGTGTCGGCCGGCCCAGCGCCGCGCCCAACGCCACCGCCACGCCCGCACCCACGAGCAGCGCGCCGGCCAGTCCGGGGCCCCGCGTGTAGGCCACCAGGTCAACGTCTTGCAGGCTGCAGCCGGCTTCAGCCAGCACCTGGCGGGTCAGCGGCAGCACGCGCTGCACGTGGTCGCGCGAAGCCAGTTCGGGCACCACGCCACCGAACGCGGCGTGCATGGCGACCTGCGTGTGCAGGGCCTGCGCCACCAGCCGCGGCAGACCGTCGGCGCCGGCATGGACCAGCGCCACGCCGGTTTCGTCACAGGATGATTCAAACCCGAGCACGTTCATGCAGGGCAGTTTAGCGGCGGCCCCGGGGCGGCCGGGCCCTGCCTGGAAAGTGGGCACAGCACTTGCAACAGACCCTGCGACATCCTCGTCAGGTGTCTGTCTATCTCCTCCGGGGGCACAAGCCCTGGTCGGCCTCTCCGCTTTGCAGCGGGGAGGCCTTTTTTTGGTGCATGCGCCGGCACTGCCAGCCGCGCGCCGACTACGATGGTGCGACCGCCCGCCGCGGGCTGGTGCACACGCTTGGACATCCACCTTTCAAACCCGAGGAGCTCCCATGACCACCACCCCCTTGCGCCCTGCCTTGGCCCTGGCCGCCATTACCGCCATGCTGGCACTGCCGGCCCAGGCGCAGACCACGCTGGAGAAGGTCAAGGCCAGTGGCAGCATCTCGGTGTCCTACCGCGAGTCGTCGATTCCCTTTTCCTACCTGGACGACAAGGCCCAGCCGGTGGGCTTTTCCGTCGACATCTGCGACCGCATCGTTGACGAGATCAAGAAGGCCACCGCCCGCGCCGACCTGAAGGTGACGCGCCAGGCCGTGACCTCGGCCAACCGGATTCCGCTGCTCGTGAACGGCACCATAGACATCGAGTGCGGCTCCACCACCAACAACAGCGACCGTGCCAAACAGGTGGCTTTTGCCACCAACTTTTTCTACACCGGCACGCGCTTCCTGGTGAAGGCCGATTCCGGCATCAAGGGCATGGGCGACCTGAACAACAAGATCGTCGTGTCGACCACCGGCACCACCAACTTCCGCGTCATGCGCAACCTGATCACCGAGCAGAAGCTGCCCATCGAATTGATCGGCGCCAAGGACCATTCGGAGTCTGCCCTGCTGGTGGAAAGCGGCCGCGCGGCGGCTTTTGCGATGGACGACATCCTGCTCTACGGCCTGCGCGCCAGCGCCCAGAACCCGGCCTCGCTGGCCGTCGTGGGCGAGGCCATCCAGGTCGAGCCCTACGCCATCATGGTGCGTCGCGAAGACCCGACGATGAAGGCGCTGGTCGACGGCGTGCTGGCCGGCATGATGAAGAGCGGTGAGTTCACGCGGCTGTACACCAAGTGGTTCCAGTCACCGATTCCGCCGCGGGGCATCAACCTGAATGCACCTATGGGCAAGGAACTCGTCGACAACATGAAGCTGCTGTCGGACAAGCCTGCCACCTGAGCCCTCAGTGGTTCTCTCTGGCGTGATTGATCGTGTACTTCGGTATCTCGATCGTCACGTCCTGATTGGACAGGATCGCCTGGCAGCTCAGCCGTGAAGTCGGCGTCAGGCCCCAGGCGCGGTCGAGCAGGTCTTCTTCGCTTTCGTCCATCTCGCCCAGCGAGGCCATGCCTGCCTTCACCACCACATGGCAGGTCGTGCAGGCGCAGCTCATGTCACAGGCGTGTTCGATGGCGATGCCGTTCTCGAGCAGCGCCTCGCAGATCGACGTGCCCGAGGCGGCCTCGATGGTGTCGCCGGCCGGGCAAAACTCGGCGTTGGGCAGGATGCGGATGATGGGCATGGTGTGTGGGTGAAAGTCGGTCAGATCTGGTCGATCGTGCGTCCCGCCAGCGCCTGGCGAATGCCTTGGTTCATGCGTACCGCGGCGAAGGCCTCGGTGCCCTCAGCCAGCGCGTCGATGGCGGCCGTGATGGCATCAGCGTCGCCGGCCTGGGCGGTGCGTTCGGTGTCGGCCAACAGCGACTCGACGGCCGCACGTTCGGCGTCAGTCAGCAACGCACCATCGGCGGACAGGGCCGATCGCGTCGCCAGCACCATTCGCTGGGCATCGACCTGCGCCTCGCGCAGGGAACGCGCGGCCATGTCGTGCTCGGCGTGGGTGAAGCCGTCTTTCAGCATCTGCGCGATCTGGCCGTCGCCCAGGCCGTAGCTGGGCTTGACGATGACCGAGGCTTCCACGCCCGAGCCGGTTTCGCGTGCCGACACACTGAGCAGCCCGTCGGCGTCGACCTGGAAGGTCACGCGGATGCGCGCAGCACCCGCCACCATGGGCGGGATGCCGCGCAGCTCGAAGCGCGCCAGCGATCGGCACTCACTGACCAGGTCGCGCTCGCCCTGCACGACGTGGATGGCCATGGCGGTCTGGCCGTCCTGGTAGGTGGTGAACTCCTGCGCCTGCGCGGCCGGGATCGTGGTGTTGCGCTCGATCACTCGCTCGACCAGACCGCCCATGGTTTCCAGGCCCAGCGACAGGGCAATCACGTCCAGCAGCAGCAATTCGCCACCGGCCGTGTTGCCAGCCAGTGCATTGGCCTGGACCGCGGCGCCCAGCGCCACGACCTCGTCGGGGTTGACGTTGGTCAGCACGTCGCGTGCGAACAGTTCACCGACCAGCATGCGCACCAGCGGCATGCGCGTGGAGCCACCGACCATCACCACGCCTTGCACTTCCTCACGCGTGACACGGGCGTCACGCAGGACCTTGCGCACCGCAGTCAAGGTGCGGTCGACCAGCGGCCGGGCCAGGGCTTCGAGCTGTGCACGTGTCACGCCCACTTGATGCGCCCGGCCGCCGATATGGGCGGCCCAGTCGACCGACTCGGCCGCGCTGAGCGCCTCCTTGGCAGCTCGCGCCGCGACCAGGGCGGCGCGCTTGTCCTGCGCGGTCGCTGCGACCGCGCAGGACTGGGCCAGCGCCCAGTCCGCCAGGGCATGGTCGATGTCGTCGCCGCCCAGCGCGGCGTCGCCGCCTGTGGCCACGACCTCGAAGACGCCCTTCTGCAGGCGCAGCAGCGAGATGTCGAAGGTGCCGCCGCCCAGGTCGTACACGGCGTACAGGCCTTCGCTGGCGTTGTCCAGGCCATAAGCCACCGCGGCCGCAGTCGGCTCGCTGATCAGGCGCAGGACGTTCAGGCCTGCCAGCTGCGCGGCGTCCTTGGTGGCCTGGCGCTGGGCGTCGTCGAAGTAGGCGGGCACGGTGATGACGGCACCGAACAGGTCGGCGTCGAAGGTGTCTTCGGCGCGCTGGCGCAACGTGGCCAGGATCTCGGCCGAGACCTCGACCGGCGTCTTCTCGCCATCGCGGGTGGCGATGGCCAGCATGCCCGGCCGGTCAATGAAGTCATACGGCAGGCGCTCGGTGCCGGCGACATCGGCGAGTGCCCGGCCCATGAAGCGCTTGACCGAGACCAGGGTGTTGGGTGCATCCACGGCTTGCGCTGCCAGGGCGTCGAATCCGAACTGCCGCCCGCCGCCTTCAAGGTAGCGCACCGCGGACGGAAGAAGCACCCTGCCCTGCGCGTCGGGCAGGCACTCTGGCACGCCATGGCGCACGGACGCGACCAGGGAATGCGTGGTGCCGAGGTCAATGCCCACGGCAACCCGCCGCTGGTGCGGATCGGGCGCCTGGCCGGGTTCGGAAATCTGCAGCAGGGCCATGGGGGTTGTCGTCTTATCGGGTGGTGTCCAGCACGTCGAGCCGGCGCTCGATGTCCTGTTGGAAACGCTGCACGAACATCAGCGCGCGGACTTGCGTCGCGGCGGCTGCGGCGTTGTTGTCGGTGTCCAGGTGGGTGCTCACGTGGGCGAGCAGTTCACGTTCGGTGCGGGCCACGTCATCGCCCAGCCGCTCGACGGCTTCGAGGCTGCGCGCCTCGGCGAGCGCTTCGCGCCACTCCATCTGCTGCACGAGAAAGGCCGCCGGCATGGCCGTGTTGCGTTCGGCATCCACCGGCACACCGCGCAGCGCGCACAGGTAGGCGGCGCGGCGCACGGGGTCCTTCAGGCGTTGGTAGGCCTCGTTCACGCGCACGGCCCATTGCATGGCCACACGCTGCGCAGCAGCGCCATCGCTCGCAAAACGGTCGGGGTGGACTTCGGCCTGCAGCTGGCGCCAGCGCGCGTCGAGCGCGCTGCGGTCCAGCGCGTGCCGTGGCGGCAGGCCAAACAGGTCGAAATCGGTGTCGTCGAGCTTCACAGTGGCGGTGGCCACGGCTGCGGCCCGAAGGGAAACGGCGTCAGACCCGGAAGGACTCGCCGCAACCGCAGCGGTCTTTCTCGCGCGGGTTGCGGAACTTGAAGCCCTCGTTGAGTCCTTCGCGCACGAAGTCCAGCTCGGTGCCGTCCAGGTAAGGGAAGCTCTTGGGGTCGATCAGCACCTTCACCCCGTGGTCCTCGAAGACCATGTCCTCGGGGGCCATCTCGTCGGCGTACTCAAGCTTGTAAGCCAGGCCGGAGCAACCGGTGGTCTTCACGCCCAGGCGCACGCCCACGCCCTTGCCGCGGCGCAGGATGTAGCGCGACACATGCCGCGCGGCGGCTTCGGTCAGGGTGACGGACATGGCCTCAGTGCGCCGCAGGCTGCGCTGAAGCGATGCCGTGCTTGGCCTTGTAGTCGTCCACGGCCGCCTTGATGGCGTCTTCGGCCAGGATGGAGCAGTGGATCTTCACCGGCGGCAAGGCCAGTTCCTGCGCGATCTGGGTGTTCTTGATGGTCACCGCCTCGTCCAGCGTCTTGCCCTTGACCCACTCGGTGACGAGCGAGCTGGACGCGATGGCCGAGCCGCAGCCGTAGGTCTTGAAACGCGCGTCCTCGATCAAGCCGGTTTCCGGGTTGACCTTGATCTGCAGCTTCATCACGTCGCCGCAGGCCGGGGCGCCGACCATGCCGGTGCCCACGCTGTCGTCACCCTTGTCGAACGAGCCGACGTTGCGGGGGTTCTCGTAGTGCTCTACGACCTTGTCGCTGTATGCCATGTGTGTGCTCCTGGTTGAACCGTGGTCAGTGCGCTGCGGTCAATGTGCAGCCCATTGGATGGTGCTGATGTCGATACCGTCCTTGTACATCTCCCACAGCGGGGACAGATCGCGCAGCTTGGCCACGCGGTCGTGCAGGGTGGCGATGGCGTAGTCGATCTCGGCTTCGGTGGTGAAACGGCCGATCGTCATGCGCAGGCTGCTGTGTGCCAGCTCGTCGCTGCGGCCCAGGGCGCGCAGCACGTAGCTGGGCTCCAGGCTGGCAGAGGTGCAGGCCGACCCCGACGACACCGCCAGGCCCTTGACGCCCATGATCAGCGACTCACCCTCGACATAGTTGAAGCTGATGTTCAGGTTGTGCGGCACACGGCGTTCGAGGTCGCCGTTGATGAAGACCTGCTCCATGGTCTGCAGGCCGTCGAGCAGCCGGCGCTGCAGCATGCGGATGCGCTCGTTCTCGGCACCCATCTCCAGCCGCGCGATGCGGAAGGCCTCGCCCATGCCCACACACTGGTGCGTGGCCAGGGAGCCCGAACGCATGCCGCGCTCCTGCCCTCCGCCATGCATCTGCGCTTCCAGCCGCACACGCGGTTTGCGGCGCACGTACAGCGCGCCGATGCCCTTGGGCCCGTAGGTCTTGTGCGAGGCCAGACTCATCAGGTCGACCGGCAGCGTGGCCATGTCGATGGCCACCTTGCCCGTGGCCTGCGCTGCATCCACGTGCAACAAAACGCCGCGTTCGCGGCAGAGGGCTCCGATGGCGGGGATGTCCTGGATCACACCGATCTCGTTGTTGACGAACATCACCGACGCCAGGATGGTGTCCGGGCGCAGCGCGGCCTTGAAGACATCCAGGTCGAGCAGGCCGTTGTCCTGCACGTCGAGGTAAGTCACCTCATAGCCCTGGCGCTCGAGCTCGCGCATGCTGTCGAGCACGCACTTGTGTTCGGTCTTCAGCGTGACCAGGTGCTTGCCCTTGGACTCGTAGAAGTGCGCGGCGCCCTTGATGGCCAGGTTGTTGCTCTCGGTGGCACCACTCGTCCAGACGATCTCGCGCGGGTCGGCGTGGATGAGGTCTGCCACCTCGCCGCGCGATTTCTCGACGGCAGCCTCGGCCTCCCAGCCCCAGGCGTGGCTGCGTGAAGCCGGGTTGCCGAAGTGCTCGCGCAGCCAGGGCACCATGGCGTCGAC
>JANNWL010000109.1:0-1879 GCA_031414735.1 Burkholderiales bacterium
CTGGAACGACGAGGCGCTGCTGGCCACGCTGCGCGACGGCCTCGAGCGCAAGCAGCTCGAGCGCGAACGGGACCGCCTGCTGGCCACCGTGACGCAGCAGCATGCGCAGCTCAAGGCCCATGCCGACCTGCTCGAGCAGCGTGTGCTCGAACGCACTCAGGCGCTGTCGCAGGCCCACGGCGAGTTGCAGACTTCACACGACCAGGCCCACGAAGGCTTCATGGGCACGCTGCGCATGCTGTCGCATCTGCTCGACCAGCGCGCCGGCCTGGCGCGCGGGTGCGGCCGCAGCGCGGCCCGCCTGGTGCAGGCGGTGGGCCCGCGCATGGGCCTGCAGCCGGCGGAGGTGCAGGACGCCTTTCATGCCGCGCTGCTGGAAGACCTGGGTCGATTGGGCCTGCCCGACCGGCTCATCGACTCGCCTCTGCATGCCCTGTCCGGCGAAGACCGGCGCCGCATGCAGCGGGTGCCGCTGGTCGCCGAGGGGCACCTGCTGGCGCTGCCCTCGTTGGCCGGTGCCGCCCGCGTGCTGCACCACCTGGGCGAACGCTGGGACGGCCAGGGCGAACCCGACGGTCTGAAGGGCCAGGCCATACCGGCCGGCGCACGCCTGCTGCGCGTGGTCAGCGACCATGAACGCCTGCGCGCGGGCTGCATCGAGACCCGCCGCTTCACCGACACCGAGGCGCGCCGATGGCTCGGCAGCGGCAGTGGCACGCGCTTCGACCCGGCCGCCGTGCAGGCCCTGCTGGACTGGTTCGATTCAGCCCAGGCCGTTCCCGCAGCGCGTGCCCGCCTGGGCGTGGCGGCGCTGCTGCCAGGCATGGTGCTGGCCCTGGACATGAGCGTGGGCAATGTGTTGCTGGTGCCGCAAGGCCGTGCGCTGGACGTGACCCTGATCAAGGCGCTGGCGCAACTCGAACAACGGCAGGGTGTGCTGCTCGAACTGGAGATCGAAATCCATGACCACCTCTGAAATCCGCATCGTCCACATCGACGACGAGCCGGGCATCCTGTCGGCGCTGCGGCGCGCCCTGGTGCGCGTCTGGCCCGCCCACGCCGGGACGCTCCAACTGCATTCATTCACCTCGGCGGCGGCGGCCCTGGAGACCTTGCTGACCGAGCCGGTGGACGTCGTCATCTGCGACTACCGCATGCCTGAGATGGACGGCGTCGAACTGCTGCGCCGGGTGCGCGAATTGCAACCCCACACGGGCCGCATCCTGCTGTCGGGCAGCACCGACCTGTCGTTCCTGCTGCAGGCCGTCAACCAGGCCGCCGTGGCCCGCGTGCTGCGCAAGCCCTGGGCCGACGAAGAGCTGCTCGAAGCCGTGCGGCACTGTGTGGCGCTGCGCTGGCTGCAGCTCGAAAACGCAGACCTGGCAGACCAGGTGCGCGTGCAGCGCGGCCAGCTCTCGCAGCATGAAGCCACGCTGCGGCGCTACGGCAGCCTGCACCCCGAAATCACCGAAGTCGTTTGTGCTGACGATGGCGCGGGCGCACTGTCCGGGGCCGAGGCCGGGCTGTCTGCGCCGCCGCGCTGAACGGCCCACCCCGTCTGGTTTGGAGACCCCCTCATGAACACCCTGACCACGGTGCCATTCGATGCCCCCGACGCCGCCGAGCGCCTGCAACGGCTTTCGGCCGACGAACTCGACGCCCTGGATTTCGGCGTCGTCGAGATGGACCACCAGTGCCAGGTGCTGCGCTACAACGCCACCGAATCGCGTTACGCCGGCCTGCCCGCCGAACGCGTGGTCGGCCGCCACTTCTTCCGCGACGTCGCGCCCTGCAGCAACAACCGCCACGTGGCCCATCGCTATGCGATGGCCACGCTCGACGACACCATCGCCTACACCTTTGCGCTGCGCATGAAGCC
>JANNWL010000110.1:0-22363 GCA_031414735.1 Burkholderiales bacterium
CTGAACCGCGCGCCGCCTTGAAAACTTTCACCAATCAACAAACAGACCGGCTCGAATTCTTGGTGGAGGTAAACGGGATCGAACCGATGACCTCTTGCATGCCATGCAAGCGCTCTCCCAGCTGAGCTATACCCCCGGCGCCGTTCAAGCGAGCCTCACAGTATAAACCACGGATCACAGGTGCTGCAATCTTGACAGCACCGTGTCGCGTGAAAACAAGGCCAGCACGGCGTCGAGCGACGGTGTCTGGGCGCGGCCGCAGACCAGCACGCGCACGGCAGGCGCGAGTTGCGGCATCTTCACCTGGTGTGCGGCCAGGGTGGCCTTCAAGGCCGCGGCAATGCCGGGCTTGTCCCAAGCCGCGTCGGCCAAGCGGTCGCGCAAGTCCTGCAGGGCGGGGACCAGCGCGGCCGTCACGTGGCTGGCCCGCTCCTGCGCACTGGGCTGCACGGGCACGAACAACATCTGCACCCAGTCTGCAAGCTCGACCACGGTGGCACACCGGTCCTTGAACAAGGCGCACGCGCGGACGAGCAGATCGACGTCGGTGGCCTTCACTTCACGACGGGCCAGTTGCTGTTGCAGCAAGCCGGCCAGTCTGGTGTCATCACAGACCTTCATGTAGTGCGAGTTGACCCAGGCCAGCTTGGCCGGGTCCCACTGCGCCGGGCTCTTCGCCAGGTGGCTGCCGTCGAACCACTCGACCATCTGCTCTCGCGTGAAGAGCTCTTCGTCGCCATGGCTCCAGCCCAGGCGCGCCAGGTAGTTGAGCAGGGCCTCGGGCAGGTAGCCGGCTTCGTCGTAGGCCGTGACGCTGACGGCGCCGCGGCGCTTGGACAGCTTCAGCCCGTCGTCGCCCAGGATGATGGGGCAGTGCCCGAACAGCGGCAGCGGGGCGCCCAGGGCGCGAAAGATGTTGATCTGCCAGGGCGTGTTGTTGATGTGCTCGTCGCCACGAAACACATGGGTGATGCACATGTCCCAGTCGTCGACGACGACGGCGAAGTTGTAGGTCGGCACGCCCAGGCCGCCTTCGCCAACGCCCGGCGGGCGCAGGATGATCAGGTCGTCGATCTCGGTGTTGCTGATGGCGATGGGACCCTTGACCAGGTCGTCCCAGCGCACCACACCGTCGGTCGGGTTGCAAAAGCGCACGACGGGCTTCACGCCCTCGGGCACCGGCGGCAAGCGCTTGCCGAGCTCGGGGCGCCAGCGGCGGTCGTAGTGGGTCTTCTCGCCGCGCGCGCGCTGGGCCTCGCGCATGGCGTCCAGTTCGGCCGGCGTGCTGTAGCAGCGGTAGGCGTGGCCTTGGGCGATGAGCTGCTCGGCCACCTCGTGGTAGCGCTGCAGGCGCTGCATCTGGTAGACCGGGCCTTCGTCGTAGTCCAGCCCCAGCCAGGCCATCGAGGCCAGGATCTGCGTCACCGCGTCCTGCGTTGAGCGGGCGACGTCGGTGTCTTCGATGCGCAGCACGAACTCGCCGCCGTGGTGGCGTGCGTAAGCCCACGAATACAGCGCCGTGCGGGCGGTGCCCAGGTGCAGGAAGCCGGTGGGCGACGGCGCGATGCGGGTTCGGACAGGGGAGTTCATGGGGTCTCAGTGCGGCAGCAGGCCGCGCAGCAGGTCGTCGGTGATGTCGTCCACGTGCTCCAGGCCGACCGACAACCGCACCAGCCCTTGGCCGATGCCTGCCGCCTGGCGCTGCGCTTCGGTGAGGCGTCCGTGCGAGGTGGTGGCCGGGTGCGTGATGATGCTTTTGGTGTCCCCCAGGTTGGTGGCAATGCTCAGCACGCGCGTGCTGTCGATGACGCGAAAGGCCGCCTCGCGCACCTGCTCGGGCGTGTCGCCCCGCAGCTCGAACGACAACACCGCCCCGCCCTGCCCCGACTGCTGGCGCATCGCCAGTTCATGCTGCGGGTGCGAGGCCAGGCCCGGGTAGTGCACGCGCGCCACGGCGGCCTGCTGTTCAAGCCAGCGCGCCACCGCCAGCGCAGCTTCGCTCTGCGCTTTCATGCGGATGGCCAGTGTCTCCAGGCCCTTGAGCACGACCCAGGCGTTGAAAGGCGACAGCGTCATGCCGGCGGTGCGCAGGACGGGCCCGAACACATCGACGATCAGCTTGCTCGGGCCGCACAGTGCCCCGGCCATGACCCGGCCCTGGCCGTCGAGGAACTTGGTGCCGGCATGCATCACCAGGTCGGCACCCATCGCCAACGGGCGCTGCAGGGCCGGCGACGAGTAGGTGTTGTCCACTGTCAGCAAGGCACCCGCGCCATGGGCCAGATCGGCCAGCGCCGCGATGTCGCAGACCTCGGTGAGCGGGTTGGTCGGTGTCTCGGCGAACAGCAGCCGGGTGTTCGGGCGCAGGGCGGCACGCCACTCGGACAGATCCGTCTGCGAAACGAAGCTCGTCTCGACACCGAACTTGGCAAACTCCTTGCCGAACAGGCCTATCGTCGAGCCGAACACCGAGCGCGAGCACACCACATGGTCGCCGCTCTTGAGCAAGCCCATGATGAGCAGCAGTATGGCGCTCATGCCGGTGGACGTGGCCACTGCGGCTTCAGCGCCTTCCATCGCGGCCAAGCGCATCTCGAAGCTGCGCACGGTCGGGTTGCTGGTACGCGAATAGGTGAAGTCCTGCATCTCGGCGAAGCGTCGTGCAGAGGTCGCGGAGTCGGGCTGCACGTAGGCGCTGGTGAGGAACAGGCCTTCGGAATTCTCGCCATGCTGACTGGGCGCCAGGGCCGTGCGCACGGCCAGCGTCTCGGGCCGCAGGCCGCTGGGCAGTTGGGCACGCAAGAGGCGTGCGGCTTCGTCGTCGTGCACGCTCACTGCCTGTCTCCGCCCTGCAGCGCCAGCCGGGTTCGGTTGCCGCCCTCTTCTTCGTCGAACTGCAGACGGCGCTGCAACTCCATGCTGGCAAAGTCTGCGGCCGTGACGTCGCCTGTGACGTAGATGCCGTCGAAGCAGCTGGCCTCGAAGCCGTTCAGCTTGGGGTTCAGGCTGCCCACGGCGCGGCGAGCGGCGTCGATGTCCTGGTAGATCAGCGCGTCGGCACCGATGAAGACGCGGATCTCTTCGATGCTGCGGCCGTGGGCGATGAGTTCTTCCTTGGTCGGCATGTCGATGCCGTAGACGTTGGGGAAGCGCACCGGCGGCGCAGCCGACGCCATGTAGACGCGCCGCGCACCTGCCTCACGGGCCATCTGCACGATTTCCTTGCTGGTGGTGCCGCGCACGATGCTGTCGTCGACCAGCAGCACGTTGCGGTCCTTGAACTCCACGCCGATGGCGTTGAGCTTCTGCCGCACGCTCTTCTTGCGCACCGCCTGCCCGGGCATGATGAAGGTGCGGCCGACGTAGCGGTTCTTCACGAAGCCTTCGCGGTAGGGCTTGCCGATGCGGTGCGCGAGTTGCATGGCGCTGGGCCGGCTCGATTCGGGGATGGGGATGACGACATCGATCTCGCTGGGCGGCATGGTGGAGATGACGCGCTGGGCCAGCGTCTCACCCATGTTCAGACGGGCCTGGTAGACCGAGATGCCGTCCATCACCGAGTCCGGCCGCGCCAGGTAGACAAACTCGAAGAGACACGGGTTGAGCGTGGGGTTGGCCGCGCACTGGCGCGTGTGCAGACGCCCCTGCAGGTCGACGAACACAGCCTCGCCCGGCGCCACGTCGCGCAGCACCTGGTGGCCCGTGCCTTCGATGGCCACCGACTCGCTGGCCAGCATCACCGCGCCATCGGGGCCCTGCCCCAGACACAGCGGGCGGATACCGAAGGCGTCGCGGAAGGCCAGCAAACCGTGCCCGGCGATCAGCGCGATCACAGCGTACGAGCCCTTGACGCGCCGGTGCACCGCCGCCACGGCTTTGAAGATGACCTCGGGCGTCAGCGGCAGCTCGGCCGCGGCCTGCCCCAGTTCGTGGGCCAGGATGTTGATCAGGACCTCGGTATCGCTTTCGGTGTTGATGTGGCGGCGGTCTATGTCGAACAGTTCGGCCTTGAGCGCGGGTGCATTGGTGAGGTTGCCGTTGTGCACCAGCACGATGCCGAAGGGCGCGTTGACGTAGAAGGGCTGCGCTTCTTCTTCGCTGTAGGCGTTGCCGGCGGTCGGGTAGCGCACCTGGCCCAGGCCCACGGGGCCGGGCAGCGCGCGCATGTTGCGGGTGCGGAAGATGTCGCGCACCATGCCGCGTTCCTTGTGCATGAAGCACTTGGTGCCTTGCATGGTGACGATGCCGGCTGCGTCCTGGCCGCGGTGCTGCAGCAGCAGCAAGGCGTCATAGACCAGCTGATTGGCGGGCATTTTCGAGATCACGCCGACGATGCCGCACATGGTTGAGACCTTTTCGGGATTGTCAGATTCAGGCCGGCATCCGCCGCGAGGCCGATTCGGGGAGCAGCGGCTTGACCGCCTGGAGCGTCAGCCCGAGCCAACGTGCACCCGTCGAGCCGCGCCAAGCCTGCGATTGTGCCGCTGGTGTCAGCGCCACGACGGCGGCCACGGCCAGCAGCAACACGCCAGCACGCAGCACACCGAAGCCGCCACCGAGCAGCCGGTCCGGAACCGACAGCGGCGTGGCGTGCACGACCAGGCGCACCAGCCGCGACAGCAGGCCCCATCCCACCAGCACGGCCACGAAACACAGGGTCAGCGCAGCAGCCAGGTTCAGCGCCGACCCGGGCGTGCCCACCGGCAGGTGCGGCGCCAGTTGCGGCGCCGCCCAGGCCGCGCCAAACCAGGCGACCAGCCAGCCCGCGAGCGACAGGCATTCGAAGACGAAACCCCGCACCAGGCCGACGAGCACCGAGAAGACCACGACGAGCACAAAGGTCCCGTCGACCCAGCCCAGGTCTGCCAGCCAGACCGGCATTACAGCGCCAGGATGCTGGCTTGCAGGCCGGTGGCCTTGACCTTGGCGGCCACGCCTTCAGCTTCCTGGCGCGTGGCGAAGGGGCCGACGCGCACGCGGGTGCGCTTGCCAGCGTCGCCTTCGATCACCTGCGTGTAGGTCTTCAGGCCCAGCTTCTCGACCTTTTGCCGTGCCTCGCGCAAAGCGCCGGCTTCGCTGTAGGCGCCGGCCTGAACCACAAAGCGCAGCATGCCCGCCTGGGGTTGGGAGGCCACAACCGGCGGCGGCACGGCAGCCTGGGCCTGGGCCTGGGCCAGGCGCGGCGCGGCCGGCTCGCTGGCGGCGGAGACAGGCAGAGCGGCCGGGCCCTCGATGCCGGCATCCGCCGGCACGACGGCAACAGGTGCACTGGCCACCGGGCCGCCAGCGCGGGCTGGGGCCTCCCGCGTCGGCATCACGATGGGCGTGTCGACGGCGATCGGTCGCGGCTTCGTCTCGAACAGCACCGGAAACACCGCAATCCCCGCGACGAGCAGCACCAGGGCCCCGGCCAGCCGACGCCTGGCCTGAATACGCGCCATCTGTACCGAGCCCGGCTCGGCAGCGGGCGCTGGGCGGTCGTCTTTGGAAGCGGGCTTTGAACGCAAGAAGGGGAATCGCATGGGGCGGGATGGCGTTCTGGGGTCGATGTCGGCACCAAGGCCGGCAGGCTCAGCCCGCGAGGTGGGGTGCGCCCAGTCGGGGCAGGCCTTCCCTGAGCACGCCGCCCACCGTGTAGAACGAACCGAACACAATGATTCTATCGGCGCTGTCTGCACCGGCCGCTGCAGCAGCCAGGGCCGCATGGGGCGATTCATGGGTATGAACCGTCGGGGGTTTGCCAGGCATGGGCGAAGGCAGACCGGACGCCAGCGTGGCCAGTTCGCTGGCTGTGGCGCCGCGTGCCGTGGGCAGATCGCAAAAGTGCCACGCGTCGACCAGAGGCGCCATGCGGGCCAGCAACGCGGGGATGTCCTTGTCGCGCATCGCGCCAAACACGGCGTGGGTGCGCGGGAAGAAGCCCATGGCGTCCATGTTCAACGCCAGCGCCGCCACCGCATGCGGGTTGTGGGCGACATCCAGCACCAGGGTGGGCTGGCCGGGCACGATCTGGAATCGCCCGGGCAGCTCGACCATCGCCAACCCCGTGCGCACCGCCTGGGCGCTGACGGGCAGGCGGTCGCGCAGGGCTTCCAGCGCCGCGATGGCCCCGGCCGCGTTGAGCAACTGGTTCGCACCACGCAGCGCCGGGTAGGACATGCCGCTGTAGCGCCGGCCGCGGCCGCCCCAACCCCATTGTTGGCGGTCGCCGCTGTGGTTGAAGTCGCGGCCGACCAGCCACAGGTCGGCGCCGATCTTCTCTGCGTGGGCGACCACGCTGGCCGGCGGCAGCGGGTCACTGACGATGCAGGGCTTGCCGGGCCGCATGATCTGCGCCTTTTCCAGACCGATGCTCTCGCGGTCGGGCCCCAGCCACTCCATGTGGTCGAGATCGATGCTGGTGATGACGGCGCAGTCGGTGTCGAAGGCGTTGACGCTGTCGTAGCGCCCGCCGAGGCCGACTTCGAGGATCACCACGTCCAGCGGCGCCAGCGAAAGCAGCCTGGCGATGGCCAGCGTGCTGAATTCGAATTGCGTCAACGTGATGTCGCCGCGGGCGGCCTCCACGGCCTCGAAGTGCGGCACCAGCGATTGGGCCTGAACCGGCACGCCGCCAAGGCGGCAGCGTTCCTCGAAGTGCACGAGTTCAGGCTTCTGGTACAGCCCGGTGCGGTAGCCAGCATGGCGCAGCATGGACTCCAGCATGGCGCAGGTGGAGCCCTTGCCGTTGGTGCCAGCCACCGTAATCACCGGCACCTTGAAGGCGATGCCCAGCCGCTGCGCCACCTGCACGGTGCGCTCCAGCGACAGGTCCATCGTCTTGGGATGCATGCCTGAGGCATGCGCCAGCCAGTCTTCCAGCGTGCGTGCCACCTGCGGGTTCAAGCGACAGCGTCGGCGCTTTGCCGCTGCAGCATCGCCAGGGTGCGCGCAATGGTGGGGCGCAGCTGCCGGCGGTCGCAGATCATGTCCAGTGCCCCAGTGCCGAGCAGGAACTCGCTGCGCTGGAAGCCTTCGGGCAGCTTTTCGCGCACGGTGTTCTCGATGACGCGCGGGCCGGCAAAGCCGATCAGCGCCTTGGGCTCGGCGATCACCATGTCACCCAGGAAGGCAAAGCTGGCAGACACGCCACCCATGGTGGGGTCGGTGAGCACGCTGATGAAGGGCAGCCGGGCCTTGGCGAGCAGCGTCAGTGCGGCGTTGGTCTTGGCCATCTGCAGCAGGCTCAACAAGCCCTCCTGCATGCGCGCACCGCCGGTGGCCGTGAAGCTGACGAACGGCACTTTCTGCTCGAGTGCGGCCTCGACACCGCGCACAAAGCGCTCGCCGACCACCGAGCCCATCGAACCGCCCATGAACTCGAACTCGAAACAGGCCGCCACCACCGGCACGCTCATCACGGCGCCGCCCACCACCACCAACGCATCGGTCTCGCCCGTGGCTTCCAGCGACGCCTTCAAGCGCGCCGGGTACTTCTTGCTGTCCTTGAACTTCAGTGCGTCCACCGGCACCACTTCCTGGCCAATCTCCCAGCGGCCCTCGGGGTCGAGAAAGGCGTCCAGCCGGGCCCGGGCGCCAAGGCGCAGATGGTGGTCGCACTTGGGACAGACGTTGAGGTTCTGCTCCAGGTCGGTCTTGTAGAGCACCGTCTCGCAGGACGGGCACTTGATCCACAGGCCCTCGGGCACTGCACGGCGCTCGGCCGGGTCGGTTTGCTGGATCTTCGACGGCAGCAGTTTTTCCAACCAGCTCATGTGTCAGCTCCTGAATCAAGGGCGGTGCGGATCTCGGCCATGAACGACTTCGCCGCGCCAGGCGCATTCTCGCGCGACTGGCCCTCGAGAATCTGTATCAGCCGGGAGCCGATGACCACGGCGTCTGACACCGCCGCCACGGCGCGGGCCGTGGCCGCATCGCGGATGCCGAAACCGACGCCGACGGGCACGTTCACATGCTGGCGGATGCGCGGGATCATGCTGCCCACGGCCGCCGCGTCCAAATGGCCGGCGCCGGTAACGCCAGTCAGCGACACGTAGTAGACATAGCCACTGGCGATGCGGCCCACCTGCTTCATGCGCTGCTCGGTGGACGTGGGGGCGAGCAGGAAGATCAGGTCCAGCCCGGCCGCCTTGAGGCTTGCGGCAAACGCCTCGCATTCCTCGGGCGGGTAGTCGACCACCAGCACGCCATCGACGCCTGCGGCCGCCGCAGCGGTGATGAAGGCGCCGTCGCCATGGCGCCGGTCGTAGCGTTCGATGGGGTTGGCGTAGCCCATCAGCACCACGGGCGTGTGGCTGTTGCTGGCGCGGAATGCGGCCACCGCGGCCAGCACCTGCGGCAAGCCGATGCCACGCGCCAGGGCACGCTCGCTGGCCTTCTGGATCACCGGGCCGTCGGCCATGGGGTCGGAGAAGGGAATGCCCAGCTCGATGATGTCGGCACCACCCTCGGCCAGCGCTTGCATGATGGCCGGCGTGGCGTCGGCGAAGGGGTCGCCCGTGGTGATGTAGGGGATCAGCGCCTTGCGGCCTTGGGTCTTCAGCGCGGCCAGGGTGCCTTGGATGCGGCTCATGGCTGCACCCGAATCGTCTGCACACCATCCACGCCGCCCTTGACCGACTGCCCGCGACAAGACGGCCGGCAGAAGAACGCGGCCCCCGACAGGTCGGCGACCGTGCCGATGTCCTTGTCGCCGCGTCCCGAGAGGTTGACCAGCAGGTGCTGGTCAGGCCGCATCGTCACCGCCAGCTTCATCGCATGCGCCATCGCGTGGCTGGATTCGAGCGCAGGAATGATGCCCTCGGTACGGCACAGATGATGGAAGGCCTTGAGCGCTTCGTCGTCGGTGATGGTGGCGTACTCGGCGCGGCCGATGTCCTTGAGGTAGGCGTGCTCGGGGCCGACGCCGGGGTAGTCCAGACCGGCGGAGACCGAGTGCGTCTCGATGATCTGGCCGTTGTCGTCCTGCAGCAGGTAGGTGCGGTTGCCGTGCAGCACGCCGGGCGTGCCGGCGGTGAGCGACGCCGAATGCTTGCCGCTGGCCAGGCCCAGGCCGGCCGCTTCCACGCCAATGAGCCGCGTGCCTTCGTGCTTGATGTAGGGGTAGAACATGCCCATGGCGTTGCTGCCGCCGCCGACGCAGGCGATCACGGCGTCGGGTTGCCGGCCGATCTGCTCGGGCATCTGCACCAGGCACTCCTCGCCGATGACGCTCTGGAAGTCGCGCACCATCATCGGGTAGGGGTGCGGGCCGGCCACGGTGCCGATGATGTAGAACGTGCTCTCCACATTCGTCACCCAGTCACGCAGGGCTTCGTTCAGCGCATCCTTCAAGGTCTTGCTGCCGCTTTCCACCGGCACCACCGTGGCGCCCAGCAGGTGCATGCGGTAGACGTTGGGGCTCTGGCGCTTGACGTCCTCGCTGCCCATGTAGACCACGCACTCGATGCCGTAGCGCGCGCAGATCGTGGCCGTGGCCACGCCGTGCTGGCCCGCGCCGGTTTCGGCGATGACACGCTTCTTGCCCATGCGCCGCGCCAGCAGCGCCTGACCGATGGTGTTGTTGATCTTGTGCGCGCCGGTGTGGTTGAGGTCCTCGCGCTTGAGGTGGATCTGCGCGCCGCCGAGTTCGCGGCTGGTGCGCGCGGCGTGGTAGACCGGGCTGGGGCGGCCGACGAAATGCTTCAGCTCGTGGCGGAATTCGGCCTGGAACTCGGGCTCGTCGCGGTACTTCGCATAGACGGCTTCGAGCTCATGCAAGGCGTGGATGAGGGTCTCGGCGACGAAAGTGCCGCCATAGGGTCCAAAGTGCCCGCGGGCATCGGGCTGGTGGTAGTCAAGCATGGGGTGGTACTTCCTCGAATTCGGGTCGGCGGCCATGCCGCGCATGGACCGCCTGCTTCAGGCCGCGAGTTGCTGGTCCGCCTGGCGGACCGCCTCGCAGAACCGGCGCATCAGCAGGGCGTCTTTGACGCCCTTGCTGCTCTCCACGCCGGAGCTCACGTCAACGGCCCAGGGCCGCACGCCGAGCACGCCAGCGGTCACATTGGCAAGATTCAACCCACCAGACAAAACGACCGGAAATGGCACGCCGCGAGGAATCAGTGACCAATCGAAGACCTTTCCCGCCCCGCCGTAGCCCGGCACATGGGCATCGAGCAGCAGGGCCTGAGCACCTGAAAATTGAGCAGCGAAGTTTAACAAATCGAGTCCCGCGCCGCCGTGGGCCACTTGGCCCGTGTCGCCCATGCGGGCAGCCCGTATCCAGGGTCGGCCGGCGGCACGGCACTGCTCGACGACCTCGTCGCCGTGAAACTGCAGCACGGCGTGGGGGACCCGTGCGGCGGCCGTGGCCACTTCTTCGGCCGGCGCATTCACGAACAGCAGCACCGGCGTCACAAAAGGCGGCAGGCGCGCGATCAGCTCCGCCGCGCGCTGCAGGGTCACATGCCGCGCGCTGCCCGGCCACAGGTTGAAGCCGAGCGCGTCGGCGCCGGCTGCGACCGCGTCATCGACATCGGCCTCGCGCGTGAAGCCGCAGATCTTGATGCGGGTCCGGGTGTTGATCATGGAATCCAGTCCATCGTCGGCGTGTGCCCAGGAATTTCGTGAACGGCATCGTAGTACGGGCCGACGAAGTACAGCCCGTCCGCCGGAAACGTCGGCGCTGCGGCATCCCGGTCGCGCGCTGCCAGCACCTCGGCCATCCACGCGGCCGGTTGGCGCCCGCTGCCCACGGCCACCAGGCAGCCGGTGATGTTGCGCACCATGTGGTGGAGGAAGGCGTTGCCGTCGAAGTCGAAGCGCCAGTAGGCGCCCACCCGGGTGATGTCGATGGCGCGCAGCGTCTTCACAGGCGTGGGCGACTGGCAACTGGACGCACGGAAGGAGCTGAAGTCGTGTTCGCCCAACAGCTGGAGCGCCGCCTCGCGCATGGCGGGGCCGTCGAGCGGGCGAAAGACCCAGCCGCACAGGCCGTGTTCCAGCGCGGGGCGCACCGGCGATTCCAGCACCAGGAAGCGGTAGCGCCGCCCGAGCGCGCTGCCGCGCGCGTGAAAGCTGGCAGCAACGGGCCGGCACCACTGCACGGCAATGTCGCGCGGCAGGAAGCGGTTGCCGCCGCGCACCCAGGAAGACGGATCGCGCAGCAGGCCGGTGTCCACATGCACGACCTGGTTCAGTGCGTGCACGCCGGAATCTGTGCGACCGGCGCAGACGGTCTTGACCGGTTGGTTGGCAAAGGCCGACAGCGCAGCCTCGAGATGATCTTGCACAGTGCAGCCACCGGTCTGCGACTGCCAGCCGTGGTAGGCCTGGCCACGGTAGCTGATGCCCAGCGCCAGGCGCCCCGGCTCGGAGCCGGCGGGCACCGACGCGTCAGCCAAGCCGGTCGAGCATGCTCTGGGCCTTGGCGCGCAGCGCACCGTCGGCCTTGGCCACCACCTCTTCGAGCAGGTCGCGTGCGCCTTCGAGATCGCCGATTTGGCGGAACTCTTCGGCCAGATCGAGCTTGCGGGCCAGCGGGTTGCCGCCTGCTGCGGGCGCGGCTGCCAGGGGGAGGTTGTCGAAGTCGAGCGTGGAGTCGCCCGAGACAGGCTCCAGTGGGCTTGGCTTGGTGCCCGGACCGCCGATGTCGAGGTCGCCGAGATCGAAGTCGATGCCGCTGCGCGTGACATGGGGCGCGGCCGGTGGCGGCGACGGCGGCGGAGGCGCGTCGGGCAGGATGAAGTCCAGCCCGGCATCCATGGCCTTCGGTGCGACTGCCGGTGGACCGGTGCGCGGCGGCGCGGCCGGCAAATCCAGATCGAGATCAAGGTCCAGCCCACTGATGCTGTCCAAGGTGGCGTCGGCCGCAGGCTGAAACTGTGAAGTGGGCGGTGCCGGCGGCTCAGATTGCGCCAAGGTTGACGCACCCAGGGCCTCCACCAGCTTGCCCCCGCTGCCACGCACCTGTTCAGGGGCGCCACCGGCCTGGTACAGCGTGTTTTCGGGGTCGATGGTGGCACCCAGCTCCTGTGCCTTGAGCCAGTCGTCACCCTGGCCCTGCGTGAGGTTGTAGACCTGCGTGGCCAACAGCTCGTAGCCCTTGGTGTCGCGCCGCTTGGCATACACCTCCAGCAGCTTGGCCCGTATCGCCATGCGCCCGGGGTCGGCGCGCATGGCCTCTTTCAGAATTTCCTCGGCCTGCAGGTCGCGGCCATAGGCCAGGTAGACATCTGCCTCGGCCACCGGGTCGACGTCGCCAATGGCGTCGAGCTGGCTGGCCGAATAGCTCATCGAAGACGGGCCGCCAACCACCGAAGCCGGCGCCTCCTGGGTGTCGATGCGCTGGCCGCCGCTGGCGCCGAAGAACGAGTCGGGCTGGAGTCGGCTTTCCAGGAACGAGGTCTCACCGGCCGGCTTGCGCGAACGCTTGCGCAGTCGGTACAGGCCCAGACCTGCCAGCAGGGCCACCAGCACGCCGGCGCCGGGAAGCAGCAGCGAACTGTCCATCAGCGAGGTCAGAAACCCAGGCTCAGGCGCGGCAGGTGCAGCCGCCGGGGCGGCCGAGGGCGCCGGCTTGGCGACGACCGTCGGCGCTGCTGGCGACGTGACCGCCGACGGCGCGGCCGCAGCAGGCGCATCGCCTGACACTGCCGCGGGTGCGGCGGCGGGCAGCGCAGGGGACGGTGGCGGTGCGGCGGCCGCAGGCGCTGCTGCAGGTGCCGGGGCCCCGGCTGCGCTCTGGAGCTTCTTCAACTCTTCAACGTTTCGCGACAGCTCGGCCAGGCGCGTCTTGGCATCCCTGGGCGGCTCGGGCTCGGCCGGCGCGGGTGGTTTGACGGCAGGTTGCGACAGCGTCAACTTGTCGGGCGTGGGTGCCACGCCTTTGCGATCTTCGACCTTGGCCTGCACCTGGCCCTTGTCTTGTCGGGCCGGCGCTTCGGCGGCCGTGGTGGTGGTGCCAGACGCCAACCCGCGGCGGAAAGCCTCGAAGTCGGCGCTCTGGGCCAGGATGACCTGGCGGGCTTCTTGGGGAGCCACCTTGCCGACAAGCTCGGCGGCAGGCACCGACAACACCGAACCGCTCCTGAGCCGGTTCATGTTGTCGCCCGCAAAGGCCTGAGGATTGGCGCGGAACAGCGACACCAGCATCTGGTCCAGGGACACGCCACCGCGCTGGGTGCGCCCGGCGATACGGCTGAGGGTGTCGCCATTGCGGACCTGGACCTGGTCCGGGCCTGCCGACGAACTGGGCGCAGCCACAGGAGCCGGCGTGGCGGCAGGCGTTGGCGCGGCCCCATTGGCGGACGGCCTGGCTGCAGGCGCTGCCGCGACGGGCGCAGGGGCTGGCGCTGGACGTGTCGGGGCGGGCGCTGCTGCCGGGGCGGGCGACAGCATCGGGGCTGTGCCGGCAGCAGCCGCCTGGGCCACGCGCGAACCCGGCGGGTCGAACAGCATCGTGTACTCGCGCACCAGCCGGCCAGACGCCCAGCTGGCTTCGAGGATCACGTCGACGAAGGGCTCGAGCACCGCACGTTCGCTGGTCAGCCGCAGCACGGTGCGGCCGTCGGCGCGCCTCTGCACCTGCACCTGCGTCGCTGCCAGCACGGCGTTGTAGTCGACACCCGCAGCGCGGTAGGCATCGGACGGGGCCACACGCAGGCGCAGCGACGAAGCCTCTTCCGGGGTGATGCTGGTGACCTCGATCTCGGCCTTGAGCGTTTCACCCAGCGCCGACTGCACGTTCAGCCGGCCCAGGCCCAAGGCCCAGCCTGGCGTGGTCCACAGGCAGGCCGTGGCCACCGCCACAGCGGTGAGCGCAAAGCGCGCAGAGGTCGTCGAACGATGATTCAAGACAGTTCCCCCATGCGGTCAAGGCCGGCTTCGCATGAAGCCCGCCGCCGCTTCGTCAAGCACCCAACACGCCAGCAGGATCGCCAGGCCCAGGCGCTGCGGAAATCGCAACAACATCAAGCATATAGGAGCGCATGCTCACGCAAAAGCTGACGAACCGAGCGGGAACACCGGGTTTGCACCCCATCTCCGCGCCTGTGGTGGGCCGACAACGCGCCCGGTGACCCACCCCATCACTGCGCCAGCACGATGCGCAGCATGCGCCGCAGCGGCTCGGCCGCGCCCCACAGCAACTGGTCGCCGATGGTGAAGGCCCCCAGGTACCGCGGCCCCATCGCCAGCTTGCGCACGCGGCCAACGGGAATGTCCATGGTGCCGGTCACGGCCACGGGCGTGAGCTGCTTGACCGTGGCCTCGCGGGTGTTGGGCACCAGCTTGGCCCAGGGGTTGTCATTCGCGATCATCTGTTCGATGTCAGCCAGCGGCACGTCGCGCTTCAGCTTGATGGTCAGCGCCTGGCTGTGGCAGCGCATGGCGCCGACGCGAACGCAGATCGAGTCGATGGGCGTGGCTTGACTGCCAAAGGCCGGGCCGCGGCCAAGGATCTTGTTCGTCTCGGCGCCGCCCTTCCACTCCTCCAGGCTGGTGCCGTCGCCGCGGTCGCTGTCGATCCAGGGGATCAGGCTGCCGCCCAGCGGCACACCGAAGTTCGCGGTGTCGCCCGCCGACAGCCCACGCTGGGTGGCCGCCACCTGGCGGTCGATGTCGAGAATGGCGCTGGCCGGGTCGTCGAGCAGCCCGCGCACCGCCGCGTTGAGCGTGCCGTACTGCGTGAGCAGTTCGCGCATGTGCTGCGCGCCGCCGCCGCTGGCGGCCTGGTAGGTGGTGCAGGTCATCCACTCGACGAGGTCGGCCTTGAACAGCGCGCCCACGCCCATCAGCATGCAGCTGACGGTGCAGTTGCCGCCGACGAAGTCGCGCACCCCGCGCGCCAGCGCTGACTCGATCACCGACAGGTTCACGGGATCCAGGATGATGACGGCGTCATCGTTCATGCGCAGCGTCTTGGCGGCATCGATCCAATAGCCCTTCCACCCCGCGGCGCGCAGCTGCGGGTAGACGGTCTTGGTGTACTCGCCGCCTTGCGCGGTGATGATGATGTCGCAGAGCTTCAGTGCCGCGATGTCATTCGCATCGCGCAGTCGGGACTCGTTCTTGGCGTCGGCAGGCGCTGCGCCGCCGGCGTTCGATGTCGAAAAGAACATCGGCTCGATGAGCGCGAAGTCGCCTTCGCTGCGCATGCGGTCCATCAGCACGGAGCCCACCATGCCGCGCCAGCCTACAAGTCCTGTGAGTGCCATGAAAGTCGCTCCTCTGTCGTTCGTTATCAGCCTTGTGCGGCCACGGCGGCCACCACGGCGTCGCCCATCTCGCGCGTACCGACTTTTCGCGTGTCCTCACTCCAGATGTCGGCCGTGCGCAGCCCCTGCTTCAGGACGCTTTGAACAGCAGCTTCGATGCGCGCAGCGGCTTCTGGTTGGCCCAAAGTAAAGCGCAACATCATCGCCGCCGACAGGATGGTGGCCAGCGGGTTGGCCAGGTCCCTGCCGGCGATGTCGGGTGCACTGCCGTGGCTGGGCTCGTACAAACCTTTGTTGGCCTTGTCCAGCGACGCGCTGGGCAGCATGCCGATGCTGCCGGTGAGCATGGCGGCTTCGTCGCTGAGGATGTCGCCGAACATGTTGCCGGTGAAGATCACGTCGAAGGCTTTGGGCGCCTTGACCAGTTGCATGGCGGCGTTGTCGACGTACATGTGCTGCAGCTCGACATCCGGGTACTGCGCATGCACGTCGGTGACAACGTCCTTCCAGAACTGGAAGGTCTCGAGTACGTTGGCCTTGTCGACGCTGGTGACTCGTCTGCTGCGCTTGCGCGCGGCCTGGAAGGCGACGTGGGCGATGCGCTCGATTTCCGGGCGGCTGTAGCGCATGGTGTCGAAGGCTTCTTCGGCACCCGGGAAGTGGCCGTCGGTGGCGATGCGCCGGCCACGCGGCTGGCCGAAGTAGATGTCGCCCGTGAGCTCGCGGATGATCAGGATGTCCAGCCCCGACACCAGTTCGGGCTTCAGGCTGCTGGCATGCGTCAGCTGCTCGTAGCACAACGCCGGGCGGAAGTTGGCGAACAGGCCGAGGTGTTTGCGCAGGCCCAGGATGGCTTGTTCCGGACGCAGCGGGCGCGCCAGGGTGTCGTACTTCCAGTCGCCGACGGCGCCAAAGAGGATGGCGTCGGCCGCCTTGGCCAGGGCCAGGGTCGCCTCGGGCAAGGGGTGGCCGTGGGCGTCATACGCAGCGCCGCCGACCAGGGCAGTTTCGGTTTCGAAGCGCAGGTCCAGCGCGCCCAGCACGCGCACGGCCTGCGCGACGATTTCGGTGCCGATGCCGTCACCCGGCAGGATGGCAATCTTCATGTGGTGGTGCTCAGCCAGGGCATGCGCGCCAGACGTTCGGCCTCGAAGGCGCGGATCTTGTCGGCGTGGCGCAGCGTCAGGCCGATGTCGTCGAAACCGCCCACCATGCAGTACTTGCGAAAGGGCTGAACGTCAAACGGCAGCTCGCTGCCGTCGCCCTTGACCACCACCTGGCGCTCCAGGTCGATCGTCAGCTCGTAGCCCGGGAAGGCATGCACCTCGTCGAACAGCCGCGCCACCTGGGCCTCGGGCAGCTGAATAGGCAGCACGCCGTTCTTGAAGCAGTTGTTGAAGAAGATGTCGGCGTAGCTGGGTGCAATCAAGGCCCTGAAGCCGTACTGCTCTAAGGCCCAGGGCGCGTGCTCTCGGCTGGAGCCGCAACCGAAGTTCTGCCGCGCCAGCAGCACGCTGGCGCCCTGGTAGCGCGGCTGGTTGAGGACGAAGTCGGGGTTGGGCTTGCGCTTGGCCGGGTCCTGGCCGGGCTCGCCGGGATCCAGGTAGCGCCAGGCGTCGAACAGGTTCGGCCCGAAGCCCGAACGTGCGATGGCCTTGAGGAACTGCTTGGGGATGATGGCGTCGGTGTCGACGTTGTCGCGGTCCATCGGGGCCACCAGGCCCTTGTGCACGGTGAAGGCTTGCATGGGGTCCCTGCTCAAACGAATCGACGCACGTCGACGAAGTGCCCGTTCAGCGCAGCGGCTGCGGCCATGGCCGGGCTGACGAGATGGGTTCGGCCGCCGGCGCCCTGGCGGCCTTCGAAGTTGCGGTTGCTGGTGCTGGCGCAGCGCTCGCCGGGCTCCAGACGGTCGGCGTTCATGGCCAGGCACATGCTGCAGCCGGGCTCGCGCCACTCGAATCCCGCCGCCTTGAAGATGACGTGCAGACCCTCGGCCTCGGCCTGGGCCTTGACCTGGCCCGAGCCCGGCACCACGATGGCCAGCTTCACGCCCGGGTCCACGCGCGTGCCGGCGCGGCGCACCACGGCAGCGGCTTCACGCAGGTCTTCGATGCGGCTGTTGGTGCACGAACCGATGAAGACCTTGTCGATGCGGATGTCGGTGATGGCCTTGTTCGGCTCCAGGCCCATGTAGGCCAGGGCACGTTCGATGGCGCCGCGCTTGCCGCTGTCCTTTTCCTTGTCCGGGTCGGGCACGCGGCCGTCGACGGCCACCACCATCTCGGGGCTGGTGCCCCAGGTGACCTGGGGCTGGATCTGCGCGGCGTCAAGTTCGACCACGGCGTCCCCGGCCGCACCTGCGTCGGACTGCAGCGTGCGCCAGTGCGCCACGGCCTGCTCCCATTCGACACCGCCGACAAAGCGGCCGGTCTTGGCGTCGGTGCCGGGCGTGAAGGTGCGGCCCTTGACGTAAGCGATGGTCTTCTCATCCACCGCCACCAGTCCGGCGCGGGCACCGGCTTCGATGGCCATGTTGCACACCGTCATGCGGCCTTCCATGCTCAGCCCGCGTATGGCCGATCCGCCGAACTCGATGGTGTGGCCCGTGCCGCCGGCCGTGCCGATGCGGCCGATGATGGCCAGCACGACATCCTTGGCCGTCACGCCCCGGCCCAGCGTGCCCTCGACGCGGACGAGCAGGTTCTTCGCCTTCTTGGCCAGCAGCGTCTGCGTGGCCATCACGTGCTCGACCTCGCTGGTGCCGATGCCGTGGGCCAGCGCGCCGAACGCGCCATGCGTGCTGGTGTGCGAGTCACCGCAGACGACAGTCATGCCCGGCAGCGTGGCGCCGTTCTCGGGCCCGATGACGTGCACGATGCCCTGGTTCTTGTGCAGGAAGGGGAAGTACGCCGCCGCGCCGAAGGCCCGGATGTTGGCGTCCAGCGTCGTGATCTGCAGCTTGCTGATGGGGTCGGCAATGCCGTCATAGCCATCGGCCCAACCGGTGGTGGGCGTGTTGTGGTCGGCCGTGGCGACGATGGAGCTGACGCGCCACACCTTGCGCCCGGCCAGTCGCAGGCCCTCGAAGGCCTGCGGGCTGGTGACCTCGTGCACCAGGTGGCGGTCGATGTAGAGCACGGCGGTGCCGTCCTCTTCGGTGTGGACGACGTGCTCGTCCCAGAGCTTGTCGTAGAGGGTGCGTGCGTTCATCCACGCATTTTCGCGCAGATTGCACCCGCCGCCTTCAGCCCAGCGCGGCCACCACCTCGGGCGGGGCCTGCACCAGCTCGATCAACACGCCTTCGCCGCAGAGCGGGAACTCCTCGTTGCCCTTGGGGTGGATGAAGCAGATGTCGTGGCCCGTGGCGCCCTTGCGGATGCCGCCGGGCGCGAAACGCACGCCCTGCGCCGTCATCCAGGCCACCGCCTGCGGCAGGTCGTCGACCCACAGGCCGATGTGGTTCAGCGGCGTGGCGTGCACGGCGGGCTTCTTGTCCGGGTCCAGCGGCTGCATCAGGTCGAACTCCACGGCATGTGGCCCCGTGCCCAGGGTGCAGACGTCCTCGTCGACGTTCTCGCGCTCGCTGACGAAGGTGGTGCTGATGTTCAGCCCGAACATGTCCACCCACAGGCGGCGCAGGCGCTGCTTGTCCGGCCCGCCGATGGCCACCTGTTGCAGACCGAGGATGCGGAACGGCTTGCGCATGGAGGTGCTTGAGCTTGCGCTCATGGTGCGAACTCCAGGATGGGTTGATCGACGGCCAGGCTCTCGCCCTTGCCTGCCAGCAGCTTGGCCACCGTGCCGTCGCGCGCGGCGACGAGGATGTTCTCCATCTTCATCGCCTCGATCACGGCCAGCCGCTGCCCGGCCTGCACGGCCTGGCCGGGCTGCACGGCCACATCGACCAGCAGCCCGGGCATGGGCGAAAGCAGAAAGCGGCTCATGTCGGCCGGCGCCTTGAAGGGCATCACGCGAAGCAGCTCGGCGGCGCGCGCGCTCATCACCTGCGCGTCGATGCGCAGGCCGTTGTGTTCCACGCGCAGCCACAGGCCGTGGCGCTCGGCCTGCGCCGTGAACGGCCGGCCGTTGCAGCTGCCGTGGGCGCGGATGCCGCCGAACTGCCAGTCGTGGCTGATGCCGTACTGCTGCCCGTTGACGCTGACGATGATGGCGCCCTCGACGGTGATGGCCACAGGCACATGCCTGTGCTGGCCGCCCTGCCCCTTGACCACAACCACGAACTCGCGGGCGATGGCCACGCGGTGCCCGGCCAGTTGCCCGCTGATGCCGGCCGCGCGCTCAAGGTAGCCACGGTAGGCCGCGGCGGCCAGTGCGACGAGGAAATCGGGGTCGTCGTGCGCCACATCCTCGGCACGAAAGCCGGCCGCGTAGTGCTCGGCGATGAAGCCGGTGTTGAAGTCGCCCGCCACGAACTTGGGGTGGGCCAGCAACGCGGCCTGGAACGGGATGTTGCTGGACACGCCGCGGATGACGAAGCCGTTGAGCGCCTCTCGCATGCGGGCGATGGCCTCGCCGCGGTTCGCGCCGTGCACGATGAGCTTGGCGATCATCGAGTCGTAGAACATCGGGATCTCGCCGCCCTCGGACACCCCCGTGTCCACGCGCACGCCGCCACCCACGGGGACCGGCATCGCCGCCTCCATGGTCTGCAGGGGCGGCAGGTAGCGCACCAGTCGGCCGGTCGACGGCAGGAAACCGCGGAACGGGTCTTCGGCATTGATGCGGCATTCCATCGCCCAGCCCTGGCGCGGAATCTGTTCTTGCGTGAATGGCAGCGGCTGGCCGGCAGCCACGCGGATCATCATCTCGACGAGGTCGATGCCGGTGATGCACTCGGTCACCGGGTGCTCCACCTGCAGCCGTGTGTTCATCTCCAGGAAGTAGAAGCTCTGGTCCTTGCCGACCACGAACTCGACCGTGCCTGCGCTCTGGTATTGCACGGCCCGTGCCAGCGCCACGGCCTGCGCGCCCATGGCCTGGCGGGTGGCCTCGCTGATGAAGGGCGACGGCGCCTCTTCGATGACCTTCTGGTGACGGCGCTGGATGGAGCATTCACGCTCGTGCAGGTACACGACATGGCCGTGCGCATCGCCCAGCACCTGGATCTCGATGTGGCGCGGCTGCTCGATGAACTTCTCGATGAAGATGCGGTCGTCGCCGAAGCTGGCCAGCGCCTCGTTGCGGCAGGTGGTGAAGCCTTCGAGCGCCTCCTTGTCGTCGAAGGCCACGCGCAGCCCCTTTCCGCCACCACCGGCGCTGGCCTTGATCATCACCGGGTAGCCGATGTCGCGCGCGATCTCGACCGCGCGCTCGGCGCTCTCGATGGCCTCGTTCCAGCCCGGGATGGTGCTGACCTGCGCCGCCTTGGCCAGCTTCTTGGACGCGATCTTGTCGCCCATCGCTGCGATGCTGTGGTGCTTCGGGCCGATGAAGACGATGCCCTCTTCCTCGACACGGCGCGCGAAGTCCTCGTTCTCCGACAGGAAGCCGTAGCCCGGGTGCACGGCCTGTGCGCCGGTGGCCTTGCAGGCGTCGATGATCTTCTGCGCCACGAGGTAGCTCTCGCGGCTGGGGGCCGGGCCGATGAACACCGCCTCGTCCGCCAGCTCAACATGGCGCGCGTCGCGGTCGGCGTCGGAGTACACCGCCACCGTGGCGATGCCCATGCGGCGCGCCGTCTTGATGTCGCGGCAGGCGATTTCGCCGCGGTTGGCGATCAGGATCTTGGTGAACATGTGCGCACCCATCAAAGTGGAATGTTCCCGTGCTTGCGCCACGGGTTCTCGAGCTTCTTGTCGCGCAACATGGCCAAGCTGCGGCAGATGCGCTTGCGGGTTTCGTGGGGCTGGATCACGTCGTCGATGAAGCCACGCGCACCGGCCACGAAGGGGTTGGCGAATCGGGCCTTGTACTCCGCCTCGCGCGCCGCCAGCTTCGCGGAATCGGCCTTGTCTTCGCGAAAGATGATCTCCACCGCGCCCTTGGCGCCCATCACCGCGATCTCGGCGTTGGGCCAGGCGAAGTTGACGTCGCCACGCAGGTGCTTGCTGCTCATCACGTCATACGCGCCGCCATAGGCCTTGCGCGTGATGACGGTGACCTTGGGTACCGTGCACTCGGCGTAGGCATACAGCAGCTTGGCGCCGTGCTTGATGATGCCGCCGTACTCCTGCGCCGTGCCGGGCATGAAGCCGGGCACATCGACGAAGGTCAGCACGGGGATGTTGAAGGCGTCGCAGAAGCGCACGAAACGTGCCGCCTTGATGCTGCACTTGATGTCCAGGCAGCCGGCCAGCACCATGGGGTTGTTGGCGACGATGCCCACGGGGTGGCCGTCCATGCGCCCGAATCCGATGACGATGTTGCGCGCGTTGTCGCGCTGCAGTTCGAAGAAGTCGCCGTCGTCGACGACCTTGTAAATCAGCTCCTTGATGTCGTAGGGCTTGTTCGGGTTGTCGGGCACCAGCGTGTCCAGCGAAGGGTCGAGCCGGTCGGCGGCGTCTCCGCTGGGCCGCATGGGCGCCTTTTCGCGGTTGTTGAGCGGCAGGTAGTTGAAGAAGCGCCGCGTCATCAGCAGCGCTTCCACGTCGTTGTCGAAGGCCAGGTCGGCGACACCGCTCTTGCTGGTGTGCGCTGTGGCGCCGCCCAGCTCTTCGGCGGTCACTTCCTCGTGCGTCACCGTCTTCACCACCTCGGGGCCGGTGACGAACATGTAGCTGCTGTCGCGCACCATGAAGATGAAGTCGGTCATGGCCGGCGAGTACACGGCGCCGCCGGCGCAGGGGCCCATGACGAGACTCAGCTGCGGCACCACGCCGCTGGCCAGCACGTTGCGCTGGAAGACATCGGCATAGCCGCCCAGCGACGCAACCCCTTCCTGGATGCGCGCGCCGCCGCTGTCGTTGATGCCGATGACGGGCGCGCCGACCTTCATGGCCTGGTCCATCACCTTGCAGATCTTCTCGGCGTGCGCTTCCGACAGCGCGCCGCCGAAGACCGTGAAGTCCTGGCTGAAGACGAAGACCAGGCGGCCGTTGATCATGCCGTAGCCGGTGACGACGCCGTCGCCCGGGATCTTGTTGTCCTGCATGCCGAAGTCGCTGCAGCGGTGCTCGACGAACATGTCCCATTCCTCGAAGCT
>JANNWL010000111.1:0-4503 GCA_031414735.1 Burkholderiales bacterium
CACTGCGAGCTGACGCTGCACTTCGTCAGCAACGTCGATGGCCACGACCTGACGCGCGTGCTGCGCCGCTTGAAGCCGGCCGACACGCTGTTCATCGTCGCCTCGAAGACCTTCACCACGCAAGAGACGATGGCCAATGCCCAGGCCGCGCGGGCCTGGTTCATCGCCAACGGTGGCCAAGACATTGCGCAGCACTTCGTCGCCGCCACCACCAACGTCGCCGCCGCGGCCAAGTTCGGCATCAGCACCACCTTCGGTTTCTGGGATTGGGTCGGCGGGCGCTACTCGCTGTGGAGCGCGATCGGGCTGCCGATCGCCATTGCCATCGGGGCCGACAATTTCCGCGCCTTCCTGGCCGGCGCGCATGCGATGGACCGCCACTTCGCGAGTGCACCGTTCGCCCGCAACCTGCCGGCGCTGCTCGGCCTGCTCGACGTCTGGTACCGCAACTTCCACGGCTACACCAGCCGCTCCGTCGCGCCCTACCACCAGGGCCTGGCGCGCCTGCCCGCCTACCTGCAGCAGTTGGAGATGGAAAGCAACGGCAAGCGTGTCGACATGGCCGGCCGAGCGCTGCCCTTCGGCACCAGCCCGGTGGTCTGGGGCGAGCCGGGCACGAATGGCCAGCACGCCTATTTCCAGATGCTGCACCAGGGCAGCGATGTGATCCCGGTCGAGTTCATCGCCGTCAAGACACCCGCCCACCCGCACACCGATTCACACCGCAAGCTGCTGGCCAACTGCCTGGCGCAAAGCCAGGCCTTGATGTGGGGCAAGACGGCTGCCGAAGCGCTGGCCGAGTCGCCACCCACCGCCGCCGCAGGCATGGACCCGCAGGTGCTGGCGCAGCACCGCAGCTTCCCCGGCAACCGGCCGAGCACGACGCTCGTGCTGGACGCGCTGACCCCGCGCTCGCTGGGCGCGCTGATCGCGCTGTACGAGCACCGCGTGTTCACCAGCGGCGCCGTGTGGGGCATCAACAGCTTCGACCAGTGGGGGGTGGAGCTGGGCAAGGCCTTGTGCGGGCAGCTGCTGCCGCGGCTGCAGTCGGGCGACACGGCGGGGCTCGATGCATCCACCGCCGGGCTGCTTTCGAAGCTGAGCACGTGAAGAAGATCGTCTTCGACTTCGGCGGCGTGCTCTTCCACTGGAAGCCGACGCGACTGCTGCAACGCGAACTGCCGCAGCACGCCAGCGACGAAGCCAGCGCCGCGCGCTGGGCGCAGGCCATCTTCGAAGGCTACGGCGGCGACTGGGGCGAGTTCGACCGCGGCACGCTGGAGGTGCCCGAGCTGGTCCAGCGCATTACCCGCCGCACCGGGCTGGCAGAGGCCGATGTGCTGCGCGTGGTGATGGCCGTGCCGGTCGAGCTGCAACCCAACGCCGCCACGCTGGACCTGCTGGGCCGCCTGCGCGCCGCCGGCCACGGGCTGCATTACCTGTCGAACATGCCGCGGCCCTTTGCAGCGTTGATCGAGGCCCGCGAACCCTTCATGCCGTGGTTTCAAAGCGGCGTGTTCTCGGCGCGCGTGGGCGTGATCAAGCCCGAGCCGGCGATCTACGAACTGGCCGCCGCACGCTTCAACGCGCAGCCGGACGAGTTGGTGTTCCTCGACGACCACCTGCCCAACGTGCTGGCCGCGCAAGACATGGGCTGGCACGCGCTGCACTTCAGCGACGCGGCCACGGCCGAGGCCGCCATGCGCGACGCTGGTTGGCTGGGTTGACCGACACAAACCCGGCGAGCCCGCCGAGCCCGGCGCCGTTTGCCCCTGCGGCGGCGCCCACCTGTTCCCCGACCGCCGCATTTCGTCACCCCACGCTTCCTGCGCCCGGAAGGGGCCCCCTAGGATTCGGCCATGACGTCCCGCCCGTTGCCGACGGCCCCACCCGCCGCTGATTCACCCGCACTGCCGGGCGAGCGCCGCCGGCTGCTGCTGGCCTACGCCGGACTGTGCCTGTTGTGCTGGACGCTGTACGCCGTGGCCGTGACCGACTGGCAGCGTGGCAGCTTCAGCCTTCTGGCGGCCGCGCACCAGGCGACGTGGATGCTTTGGCCGGCGCTGCTGCTGGGCCTGGCCGTGCTGCCCTGGGTGCGTGCGGTGCGGGCGGGCAACCACAACCTGGCCAGCCGGGCCTTGCTGCATGGCCTGGGGGCCCTGGCCTTCGGCGGACTGTGGCAGCTTGCGGCCTACGCCGCAGCCCGTGCGCTGTACGGTCCCGAGCACGCCGCCGCCACGGCCGAGCAGCAGCTCGTGTGGCTGGCCGTGCTGGGGGTGCTGGTGTACGCCGCGCTGGTGCTGGGCTTTGGCGGCGTGCTGCACGCCCGCCAGGACCGCGCTGCGGCGCTCGCGGCAGAACGCGCGCAGACCGCATTGGCCTTGACCGCGGCGCAGTCCGAAGCCGCGCTCGTCAAGGCCGAGCTGGCAGCCATCAGCGGCAAGCTCAACCCGCACTTCCTGTTCAACACACTGAACTCGCTGCGCCAGCTGATCAACCAGGACGCGCAGGCCGCAGAGCAATCCTTGCTGTGCTTTTCAAGAATGATGCGCTACGTGCTGGACTCCCAGCGCGGCGTGAATGACCGTGTGCGCCTGGGCGACGAACTGGACTTCGTGCGCGACTACCTGGCGCTGGAAGCCCTGCGCCTGGGCCCGCGGTTGCGCGTGAACTGGCAGATCGACCCGGCCACCCTGGACGCTGCCGTACCCCCGTTGACGCTGCAGCCGCTGGTGGAGAACAGCATCAATCACGGCATCTCGCCGCGTGTGCAAGGCGGCACGGTGCACATCGAGAGCCGGCATGAAACCAGACCCGGCACGCCGGGTACCGCGCTGGTGTTGCGGGTGGCTGACGACGGCGAAGGCTGCGTCTGGCCCCCTGCCCCGGCCGCCGCCGTGCCGCCCCACACCGGCCGGACACGCCGCAGCGGCGGCGTCGGCCTGGGCGCCCTGCTGCGCCGCTTCGAGCTCGACTACGGGGGCCAGGCCCGGCTCGACGTGCGCAGCGCACCCGGCGCGGGCTTCACCGTCAACATCCGCATTCCGCTGATTCCCTGAACACCTGACACCGCGTGTGACCCCATGAACCGCACCACGACCCTGATCGCCGAAGACGAACCCCTGGCCAGCGCCGGCCTGGCGAACTGGGTGCGCCAGATGCCGCAGCTGGACCTGCTGGACTGTGTGGCCGACGGCACCAGCGCACTGACCGCCATCCGCCAGCAGCGCCCGGGCCTGGTGCTGATGGACATCCACATGCCCGGCCTCACGGGCCTGCAAGTGCTGCGCGCGCTGACGGAGGACGCCGCGGCCGGTGGCGCGCCCCTGCCACGCGTGATCTTCACCACCGCCTACGACGAGCACGCGCTCACCGCCTTCGAGCTGCATGCGGTGGACTATCTCCTCAAGCCCTTCGCGCAGGAACGCTTCGTCGAGGCGGTGCAGCACGCCTTGCTGGCCGCCCCCGCCGCCGAGGCGCCGGCCCTGGCGCTGCAAGCCGCAGAACAGCCCCCGGCCGGCGCCGCGCCTGAGCCGCTGACGCGCGTGCTGGTGCGCGACCAGGGCAGGATCTTCCCGGTGCAGGTGGCCGCCATCGAGTACCTGCGCTCTGACACCAAGTACACCGCCATCACCAGCCAGGGCCGCAGCTACCTGGTGCGGGTGCCCATCACCAGCTTCGAGGAACGGCTGGACGCGGCGCGCTTCCTGAAGCTCAGCCGTTCGTGCATCGTCAACCTGGACTTCGTCGTCGCCATGACGCCCGACGAGAGCTCTCAGTTCGTGGTGCAAATGCGCGACGGCACGCGCGTCACGGCCAGCCGCGAGGTGTCGCGCCAGCTGCGGGCGGACTCGATATGAACCCGCTTCAAGCCGATCGCCCGCCACGCCACGCGAGTTGGGCAGCCGCCTGCCTGTTCATGCTGCTGGCGCCCGCGGCCCTGGCCAATCCACCCGAGGGCCGGACCTACACGCCGGGCAGCTTCGACCGGGTCGAGATCTCTGGCTCGGCCGTCATCCGCTACATCCAGGGCCCGCGCGACGAGGTCTTCGTCGAAGGTGACGAAGAAGCGCAAAAGGCCGTCACGCTGGACGTGAGCAACGGCCTGCTGCGGGTATCGCCCTCGGGCAACTGGAAGTTCTGGAACAGCCGGCGTGCGCAGCTCACCATCACCTCGGTCGAGTTGACGCGCTTGTCGATGTCCGGCGCGGCCGACTGGCTGGCGCTGGAGCCCGTGCAGGCCAAGCGGCTGTCGGTCAGCATATCGGGCGCCGGGCTGGCTCGATTCGACCATCTCAAGGCCGATGGCTTGAGCTTCAGCGTCAGCGGTGCCGGCGACGGGCAGGTGGCCGGCACCGTTGACGATCTGAACATCAGCATCTCGGGCAAGAGCAACTTCCGCGGCGAGAACCTGCAAAGCCAGCGCGCCCGCGTGGGCGTCAGCGGCATCGGCGACGTCAAGGTCTGGGCGCTGCAGGACCTGGCCATCACCGTGTCCGGCGT
>JANNWL010000112.1:0-22706 GCA_031414735.1 Burkholderiales bacterium
GTCTCCAGCGCCTGCATCACCGCGGCGTCCGCGTCCTCGATGTGGTCGTGACCCTGGGCATGCAGGGTGCCGTGCACCAGCAGGTGGGCGTAGTGGGCTTGCAGCGTCAGGCCGAGCGCCAAGGCCTCGGCCGCCACCACCGGCGCACACAGCACCAGGTCGGCCACGACCACGGGCGCGTGTTCGTAGTCGAAGGTGAGCACGTTGGTGGCGTGGTCCTGCTGGCGGTAGGACCGGTTCAGTGCCAGGCCTTCTTCGGCGTCGACGATGCGCACGGTGATCTGGCCCGGCCGCACGAGCGCTGCGCGCACCCAGCGCGCCACGCGGTGGCGGGGCAGATCGGCGCGGTGCTGCGCGTCGGCGAACTGCAGCGACAGTTGCAAGGCAGGCTGCAGGGCGCGCGTCATGCCGGGCCGCGTTGTGCGCGGTCCTGGTCGTAGGCTTGCACGATGCGCGCCACCAGCGGGTGGCGCACCACGTCGCTGGCATCGAAGCGCGTGAAGGCGATGCCGGCCACGCCGTCCAGCACCTGCGCGGCATCGGCCAGGCCGCTGGGCTGGCCGGCGGGCAGGTCGGTCTGGCTCGGGTCGCCCGTCACCACGCAGCGGCTGCCGAAGCCGATGCGGGTGAGGAACATCTTCATCTGTTCACGCGTGGCGTTCTGCGCCTCGTCCAGGATGATGAAGGCATGGTTCAGCGTGCGCCCGCGCATGAAGGCCAGCGGGGCGATCTCGATCTGTTGCTTCTCGATCGCCTTCAGCACGCGGTCTGCGCCCATCAGGTCGTAGAGCGCGTCGTACAGCGGGCGCAGGTAGGGGTCGACCTTTTGCGCCAGGTCGCCGGGCAGGAAACCCAGCCGCTCGCCAGCCTCGACCGCCGGGCGCGTGAGCACGATGCGCTGCACGCCCTTGCGTTCCAGCGCGTCAACCGCGCAGGCCACGGCCAGGAAGGTCTTGCCGGTGCCGGCCGGGCCGATGCCGAAGGTGATGTCGCGCGCCAGCATCTGGCGCAGGTACTGCACCTGACTGGGTGTGCGCCCTGCCAGCTCGGCGTGGCGGGTGTGCAGGACGATGGGTTCGACATCGACGTCGACGGCCGCGCCCGCGGCTGATGGGCGCAGCGCGCTGGCCAGCATCAGTTGCAGCGCGCGCTCGGTGATGGGCGCGCGGGCCTGGGCGTAGAGCTGGTCCAGCAGGGCCATCGCACGATCGACGGCCTCGACCGCACCGTTGATGCGAAAACTGGCGTCGCGCCGCGACAGGCCCACGTCCAGCGCGGCCTCGATGGCACGCAAGTGGCTGTCCAGTGGGCCGCACAGGTGCGCCAGGCGCCGGTTGTCGGCGTCAGCAATCGTGTATCGGCGGATCAAGGCAGTGGGGATTTGCGCACAGCTGGGTATTCTCGCTGCGGCGGCAGGCCCCAGGGCATCCTCCAGAATCGGGGCATGTCCACGATCCGGTCTTTCCTGAGGCGGCTGCATGGCCTGACCGGATGGGTGCTCGGGTTGGCGCTGGGCCTGACCGCTGCCACTGCCTCGGCGCAGGTGCTGAATGTCCGCTCGGCCCAGGTCACGCCGGCCACTGGCGAGGTTCTGCCCGCTGGCGACCCGCGCGCCACCGTCGCCCTGCCTGATGACTGGGCGCGCAGCCGGCCCGGTTACGGCGGCACCGTGACCTACCGCGTCGACTTCGAGCCCTTCATTTCGCTCGAAAGTGGCGACCTGCTGGCACTGTACGTCGCGCATGTATGCAGCAACCTCGAGGTGTTTCTCAACGGCCAGATGGTGCACGGCGGCGGCCGCATGGCCGAGCCCGTGACCCACAACTGCAACCACCCGCAACTCGTGTCGCTGCCGGCGGCGCTGATCCGGCCGGGCACGAACACCCTGGACATCCGCGTCACCGGCCACCGCCTGGCCGAGGTGGGATCGCACCAGCGTGATGGCGGCTTGTCGGCGCTGGCCATCGGCCCGCAGTCGGAGCTGGCCGTGCTGCATGCGCAGCGCACGGCCCTGCAGGTGTCGGCGCCGCAGGCCGTGAGTGCCACGCTGATGCTGATGGGCGGCTTCATGTTCGTGATGGGCTTCGTCAACCGGCGCGAGAGCCACCTGGCCTACTTCGGCGCGTTGTCGGTCGGCTGGGCACTGGTGGACGCGCGGCTGTGGCTGCGGTCGCTGCCCATGTCGCATTCGGTGGCGGAGTTCCTGCTGTGCTCGATGCTGGGTTTCATCACCTGGGCGGCGGTGCAGTTCCTGATGCGTTATGCCGGGTCGCGCGAGCGCTTCGTCGACGTGGCCATGCCGGTGCAATGCGCGCTGTTGCCGCTGTCGCTGGTGCTGGCCGGCCCGTCGCGGCTGCACCTGGTCGCCAGCGTCTGGTATGCCGTGCTGGCCCTGCAGGTGCTGGCCGCGTCGCTGTGGCACCTGCGGCGCGAATGGCAGCGGCGTTCGGTGTGGCTGATGGGCCCGCTGCTGTTGACCGTGGCGGTGGCTGGTGTCATCGAATTCGCCGCCCAGTGGGGCGGCACCCGGCCCCTGGCGGCGCACCTGGCGGAGCTGGTGATGCCGGTGGTGTTCGTGCTGGTGGGACTGCGCCTGGTGCAGCAGCAGGGCCGCGCGCTGCACCATGCCGAGCAGGGCAAGGCGCGCCTGGAACAGCGCGTGCGCGAGGCCACGGCCGAGATCGAGCGCAACTTCCGCCAGCTGTCGGAACTGCGCGTGGAACAAGTCACCGAGCGCGAGCGCAAGCGCATCGCCGCCGACCTGCATGACGACCTGGGCGCCAAATTGCTGACCATCGTGCACACCAGCGACTCCGAGCGCATTTCCACGCTGGCGCGCGAAGCACTCGAGGAAATGCGGCTCTCGGTGCGCGGCCTCACCGGCAAGGCCGTGCGCCTGGCCGACGCACTGGGCGACTGGCGCGCCGAAGTGGTGTCTCGCCTGGGCCAGGCGGGCATCGAATGCGACTGGCAAGCGCCTGAAGACCTGCCACAGCGCCTGTCATCGCGCGCCTACGTGCAGACCACCCGCATCCTGCGCGAATCCACCAGCAACATCATCAAGCACAGCCAGGCCACGCGCTGCGACATCCGTTGCTCCATCACCGACGGCGACATGCTGTTCGTGCTGCAGGACGACGGCGTCGGCATCTCCGCAGTCGTCGACAACCGCCTCGACCAGGGCCACGGTCTGGCCAGCATGAAGAACCGCGCCAAGCAATTGCAAGGTCAATGCCTGGTGGAGTCGGGCGCGGGCCAGGGAACCGTGATCCGCCTCACGGTTCCGCTGGATCGCGCCATCGAAAGCTCATGAGCCGGGCCCGGGCGGCCGATACCATCAGACGAGAACCTCTGGCACTGAGAGCCCATGAAAACCATTCTGTTGCTGGAAGACCTGCCTGAGATTCGGGTCTGGCTGCGCAAGCTCGTGCTGCAGGTATTCCCCGGCGCGGTGATTTCTGAGAGCGCCCGGGTGCAGGATGCCATCGAACTCGTGAAGAGCGTGAAGTTCGAGCTGGCGCTGATCGACCTGGGCTTGCCCGATGGCAGCGGGGTCGACGTCGTGACCCAACTGCGCGACACCCAGCCTGACGCACAGTCGGTGGTGGTGACCATCCACGACGACGACGAACACCTGTTCCCGGCCCTGCAAGCGGGTGCGTTTGGCTACATCCTGAAAGAGCAGGCGCGCGAGCTCATCACCGAACAGCTGCAGCGCATCAGCCAGGGCGAGCCGCCCCTGTCACCGTCCATCGCGCGGCGCGTCATGGCCTACTTCAGCGCCAAGGCCAAGCCCGCAGCCAGCATGGCCAACAGCATGCCCAACGTGAGCCTGACCGACCGCGAGAGCGAAGTTCTGCTGCGTGTGGCCAAGGGCTACACGCTGCCCGAGATCGGCGTGCAACTGGGCCTGAGCCGCCACACCATTGCCGATTACGTGAAGCAGATCTACCGCAAGCTCAACGTGAGCTCGCGTGCCGAGGCGGCGCTGGAAGCGCAGCGGCTCGGACTGTTCCGCTAGCGGTACTTACAGTCTGCGGCGGGCGCCGGCCATACCGCAGAACAGCAGGCCGGCCAGCATCAGGGCCCAGGTGCCGGGCTCCGGGACCGCAGCCGCAGCCCACTGCTCGCTGGCCACCAGTTGCAAGGCCCGCGCGTCTGTCGCGCTGATGCCCAGCGCGCCGTACTCGGCGTCAAAGTTGGCCGTGCCCAGGCTCGCCGGGTCCAGCCCGGTCAGACTGCCGAAGAGCGTCAGCGCGCTCAGGTAGGAACCGTGCGCGCTGGCGTGCGTGCCGTCGTTGAACCACAGGTCGATCTTGCCGTCGGTCAGCGCGCCGGGTGCGTACATGTCCCGTGTGGCCACGCCGTTCAGCACGGCACGCATGAAGGCCTGACCCGAGGGGACGATGCCGGTGATGCCGCCCGTGCCGTCGGCACCTGCGAAGGCCGCCACGTTGAGCATCGCGGTGGTCATCTCGTCGGTCATCGCCTCCAGGGAGTTGAAGTAGCTCGGCGCCAGGGTGCTGGAGTAGATCGCGTCGCCAGTGCGCGGGTCAGGGAAGGGGACCGTGCCTGGCGGGTTGATCAGGTTCGGCCGCGCCCAGGTCTGCTGCAGGTAGATCTGCGCTGCCGCGTTGAAATTGGTGTTGGCCGGGATCGTGCGGTTGGTGGTGTTGGTGCAGAACGCGCCGCCACCGGCCGCCTGGCAAGCGGCGATGCTGCCGTGGATCGCGGTGAACATGGCCTGCTCGTTGTAGGAATAGCCGTTGCCCTGGTGCGCCCAGTCCTCGATGCGGTCCACATAGGCTTGCACCGCAGGGTAGTTGGAGGCCAGCACGCTCAAGGGGCCGGCCGGGTCTGCGGGGTTGACCACCGACCGCGGCGCCAAGGCCTCGTCGCTCTGGTCCTGCAGCACCACCTTGTCCCACTTCTGGCTGCCGATGTTGCTGCGCAGGTCCCAGTTGCTGTTGGCGGTGTTCAGAAAGTGCCCGCGCAGGCTGGCCGCATTGCGCGTGGACAGCGACACCTCGTAGTTCAGGCCGGCCTGCACCGTCATCTGCTTGAAGATGCCCGGTACGCCACCCCAGGTCACGGTCTCGGAATGCGGCGTGAACGAGTTGAACTCGCGGCCGGTGGCCGGGTTCATGATGCCCACCGGGTAGGAATTGGTGCCGGTGAGGTTGGTAAACGGGTCGCCGCTGACAAAGGGCAGCGCGGGATTGGTGCCGCCATGCAGCACGCCCCGCGGCCGGGTCAAGTCGGTCACGTTGGCCGCGTTGTACGTCAGCACCGGATTCAGCCGCGCGAAGGTGTAGCTGTTGCCCACGATCAGCACCTTGATGGGGTCTTGTGCCAGGGACAGGCCCGGCCAGGCCAGCGCGGAGAGGGCAGCGGCGAGTGCGGCGGTGCGATGGATCGGGTAAGACATGACAAGCCTCGGCACGGTGAAAAGTGAAGAAGACCAGCTTATTCCTCGCCCACCGTGGTTTCCATACGTAGCAACACGAACCGCATTCGGGGGCTTGCGCGCCGCCGAGGCGGCCGATCAACGCTCCCTGAACGCCTCCTGCGACTTCAGCATCGGCCGCAGCAGGTAGCTCAGCACCGTGCGCCGGCCGGTCAAAATTTCTACCGACGCCGTCATGCCCGGCAGCACGGCCAGGGGCTTGTCGCCGGACTGCAGGCTGCCGCTCTCGGCGCGCACCAAGGCGCGGTACCAGGTGCCGTCGGGGGTGCTGGCGCGGTCGGGGTCGCCCAGGGCGTCGGGGCTGATCGACTGGACCACTCCCTTGAGGCCGCCGAACACGGTGTATTCGTAGGCCGTGAGCTTGATCTGCACGTCCTGCCCGACCTTGATGAAGCCGATGTCGGCCGGGCGGATGCGCGCCTCCAGCAGCACGCGCGGGCCGAGTTGCACGATTTCCATGATCGGTGAGCCCGCCGTCACCACGCCGCCCAGGGTGTTGGCGCGGATCTGCTTGACCATGCCGCGCACGGGAGACGTCAGTGTCGAGCGGCGCAGCGCGTCGTCGCGCACGACCATCTGCTCTTCCAGCTGCGACAGCTCGGTGCGCACGCGCACGAGTTCGGCGCTGGCCTCCTGACGGAAGCGGTTGATGCGTTCCTGGTTCTGCAGGTTCAGCTCGTTGACCTGGCGGCGCAGGCGCATCACCTCGACCTCGCTCATCAGGCCCTTGGCCGACATGCTTTCGGAAATGGCCAGCTCGCGCTGCACCAGCGCCACGCTGCGCCGCGTGCTCTCGACGCCTTCGCTGAGCGAGCGGGTGCGGGCGTTGAAGCTGGCGGTTTCGCCTTCGATGATCTCGGGGACGCCGTCCAGCTCGGGCGGGAAATGCAACACGCTGCCGGTCGACTCGGCGTGCAGCCGGGCCGCGGCGCCCCGCAGGGCCAGCCGTCGCGCCTGGCCCTCGGCCTGCTGGGCCTCGACGCGGGTCGGGTCGAGCAGGGCCAGGGCCTGGCCTTCGACCACGAGCTGGCCTTCGATGACCAGCAGCTCGCGCAGGATGCCGCCTTCCAGGCTGGCGATGACTTGTTCGCGGCCGTCGGGCACGACCCGGCCGCTGGCCTTGGTGACCACGTCGACCTGCGTCATCGACGCCCAGACCACGCCAGTGACCACCACGGCCAGCATCAGGCCCACCGCCCACAGGGCCGCCGATGCGCCCTCCTGCACGAGGGCGCCGTGCACGGGGCTGATGTAGGCCGCGTCACCGGCTTGCAATGCGGCCGATGGCCTGCGTTTGAACAACTGACTCAGTGACATGCGATGGGGGCCGCCTTCATACCGCCGCTTCTTGCTGCAACGGCTGGGTCGTGGGGTGGCGGTGCAGGTTGCCCGGCGCATCGCTGGCGGCCGGCGCGCCCGTGGGCGCCGCGCGTACGCCCGACAAGGCAGCCAGCACCTGTGCCTTGGGGCCGTCCAGCACGACGCGGCCGTTGTCGACGACCAGCACGCGCTGCACGAGTTCCAGCACCGCCGGGCGGTGTGTGACCATGACCAGCGTGCAATCGCCGCAAGCCGTCTTCAGCTGGCGCAGGAAGGCGACTTCGCTTTGTGCGTCCATCGAGCTCGTCGGCTCGTCCATGAGCAGGATGCGCGGCCGCGTCACCAGGCAGCGTGCCAGCGCCACGAGCTGGCGCTGGCCGCCAGACAGCAGGTTGCCGGCTTCGCCCACCGGCAGCTCCCAGCCCTGCGGGTGGCTGGCCACCAGGCGGTCCAGCCCGGTCAGGCGGGCCACCTCGGCCAGCCGCGCGGGGTCGGCGCCGGGGCGGTCGAGCAGCACGTTGTCGCGCAGGCTGCCCTGGAACAGGCGCGGGTCCTGCGAGACGAAGCCCACACGGGCGCGGAAGTCGGCCGGGTCGATCTGGCGCAGGTCCATGCCGTCGACGTCGACCAGGCCCGTGCTGGGCTGGTAGAGCCCGGCCAGCAGGCGCAGGATGGTGCTCTTGCCGGACCCGATGCGGCCGAGCAAAGCGGCGCGCTCACCGGGTTCGAAGCGCAGCGTCACGCCGCGCAGCACGGTCGGCCCCCCGTTGCTGCTGCTGCCACTGGTGCCGTCCTCTGCGGGGTAGCTGAAGCCGACATCGACCAGGCCGATGCGGCCGCTGAGCTCGCGCTGCGGCGTGTAGACGCGGCCGGCTTCGCGCTCGACCGGGCGCTTCATCACGTCGTCCAGCGCCAGCATGGCCGCGCGCGCACCCTGGTAGCGGGTGGCCAGCTGGACCACGCTGGACAGCGGCGCCAGCGCGCGGCTGGCAAACATCACGGCGCCAATCAAGGCCCCGCTGGAGATGACCTTGTCGCCGATCAGGATCACGCCCCAGACGAGAATGACCATGGTGACGAGTTGCTGCGACACCGCCGAGATGCTCGTCGTCCAGCTGCCGATGCGGCGCGAGCGCAGCATGCTGTCGGCCGCGGCTGTGGTGGCTTCTTCATAGCGGCGCAGAAAGCGGCCCTGGGCGCCAGCGGCCTTCAAGTCTTCCATGCCGTCCACGGCCTCGACCAGCACGCCGTGCAGGTCGGCCTGCTGTTTCAGATTGGCCGACATGGCGCGGCGCAGCGCCCCCTGGATCAACGCCGACATCAACAGCAGCAGCGGAATGGCCACCACCAGCACCCAGCCCAACGGCCCGCCGATGACGAAGGTCATGGCCACGAAGAGCACGATGAAGGGCAGGTCCGACAGCGCCGCCATCGTCGTCGACGAGAAGAACTCGCGCACCTGCTCGACCTGCGCCAGGGTGTGTGAAAACGCGCCGGACGAACGCGGGCGGTGCTCCATGCGCAGCGCCAGGGTCTGCCTGAACAGCGTGGCGCCGACGATCAGGTCGGCCTTGCGCCCGGCGCTGTCGATGAGGTGCGCGCGCAACTGCCGCGCTGCGAGGTCGAACACCATGGCCAGGCCGCTGGCCACGGCCAGGGCGGTGAGCGTGGTCATGGCGGCGTGGGGAATCACCTTGTCGTAGATGACCGAGGTGGCGATGCCGGTCACCAGCATCAGCAGGTTGGACAGCAGGGACGCCAGCAGCGCCGCGCGGTAGTGCGGTACGAAGCGTCGCAGGGTGCCCCACAGCCAGTGCGTGGCCGGGTCGTGCAGGGGCTCGACGCCGGCGTTCACGCCGGCGGCGCGCGGCTGCGGCGTGGCCACCAGGGCCAGGCCGGTGTATTCCGCCGCCAACTCGTCTTCGTGCGCGCTGCAGGCGTGGTGCTCGCGGCCGGGCATGACGATGTCGTAACGCCGCGCATCCGCGGCGTGGCGGGCCACCACGACGCAGGCGTCGCCTCCGTTCAGCAGCAACACGGCGGGCAGCAGCAGGTGGTGCAGCTCGGCCACGCTGCGCTGCACCAGCCCGGCGTTGTAGCCGGCCTCGCGCAGCGCGCGCAAGGCCTGGTCGGGTCCGACGCGGCCCTGGATGGGCAACCCGGTGAGCAGCGACTCGGGCGTGCGTTCCTGGCCGTGGTGGCGAGTCAGCCAGCCGATGGCGTGCGCCAGTGCGTCGTTCTCGATGTCCCAACCACTGGCCGGATCGGTTGTGTCGTCGCGCACCTCGGCCGGCGGCCGCGTCACAGGCGGCGCGCGCTCGGTCTCGGCGTCGTCAGCAACGGTCATGACAGTCCGTCAACCCCGCGCCGCCAGCGCCAGGCGTTCGAACCCGGTCTCGATGTCGCGCACAAGCTGCGGCATGTCGAACAGTGGCGAATCGCGGCCGTGCTCGCTCAGGTAGCGCTTGTACGAGGCCGCGCGCAGCGGGTGGCGGCCGATGTCCACGGCCAGCTTTTCGTAGGCGGCCAGGCTGTCGGTGACCAGGTCGGGCAGGCCCACGGCGTGCAGCAGGCTGCCGGCCATGCGGCTGATGTAGGTGCGGCCCGAACGCGTCAGGATGGGCAGTCCCATCCACAGCGCGTCGCTGGCCGTGGTGCCGGCGTTGAAGGGGAAGGTGTCCAGCATCAGGTCGGCGAGCTGGAAGCGCGCCAGGTAGTCCGGCGGCGCGGCGCGTGGGGCGAAGACCAGCCGCTCGCGCGCCACGGCATGGGCATCGGCCTGGCGCAGCATGTTCTCGCGCGCCGTGTCGTTGTCGGCCAGCAGCCACAACACGCTGCCGGGCACGGCGTGCAGGATGCGCATCCAGGCCGCGAACATCTCGGCCGTGAACTTGTGGTTGTTGTTGAAGGAGCAGTAGACGAAGGCGCCATCGGGCAGGTTCTGGCTGGCCCGCGTGGGGCGCGCGCCCACGTCGCGCTGGCGGTCGCTGACCTGGTAGCAGTGCGGCAGGTAGATCGGCTTTTCGGTGCAGTAGGGCAGCAGCTCGGGCGGCATCACGTAGCGGTCGGCCAGTATCCAGTCGACCCCCGGCAGCGCCGACGTGCCGGGCAAGCCCAGGTAACTCACCTGCACCGGTGCCGGCCGGTGGCCGAGGATGGCCGGGCGGGCGCCGTTGGTCAGGCCCTGCAGGTCGACCAGCACGTCGATGCCGGCCTGCGCGATCAGCTTGGCCGCCGTGTGGTCGTCCACGCCGCCCAGACGCACCAGGTGGTCCAGCGCCTTGAGGATGCGCAGGCGCTGCGGCTGCGCCGACTCGGGCGTCCAGCAAAAGCCGAAGACCTCGAAGCGGCTGCGGTCGTGAAGCTCGAACAGCTCGGGCGTGAGCAGGCCCACGGCGTGCATGTGCAGGTCGCCCGACAGGTAACCGATGCGGATGCGCCCCGTTCGACGCCCACCCGGTGTGCCGCCGGGGTGCGTCGCGGTGGTGTGCAGGGGCACGGCGGGCGGCTTGGGCACCTTGTCGTGCACGAAGCGCTGCGCGGCCAGCAACTGCACGGCGGGGTCGTCGCTGATGCCCATGGTGGCCAGCAGCGAGGTGCCCAGCAGCATCTGGTTGCTCGTCACCGCGCCCACCGGCTCGTAGGGCGGCCAGGCACACTGCTTCTGGCGGATGTGGACGTAATGCTGGATGACGTCGAACTGCTCGGCCTTGACTTCCAGGCTGCGCTTCATCAGCGCTTCGGACTCGGCGTAACGGCGCTGCGTCTCCAGCATGCGCGCGCTGTTGTTCAGCGCGTGCAGGCGGTGTTCCTGCGAGTTGGCATCGTGGTCGAACACCGATCCCCACAGCGCCAGGGCCACGGCGACCTCGCCGCGGCGCTCCAGCAGGTGTGCCAGATTGAGCTGCGCCGGGGCAAAGCCGGGCGTCACGTCCAGCGCCTGCAGGTAGCAAGCCTCGGCCTCGGGGTCGCGCTGCAGGCTGGACAGCAGGGTGCCGCGGTTGAAGCAGGCCACGTGGCGCAGGGGTGATGCGCTGCCGGCGATCCAGCGGCCATACAGCTGCGCGGCCTCGTCGGTCCGGCCGGCGGCCTGCAGCGCGGTGGCGCGCTCCATCAGCGCGGCCAGGCTCAGCGCGGCGTCAGACGCTTCGGCGCTGCCGGTGTCGGGCGGGGCCACGGCGGGCGCGATGACGGCAGTTTCCATGCGGCGATTCGGGACATCGAGGGGATGACAGCGATGCTAGGCAGCCGGCCCCCACACGTCGGCCGCAATTGCGCCGGGAACACCGGGCTTCTTCCCGCTGCCCGCTGTCGGCGGCGCGAATACCGCGCCGCCGTGCGCCGGAATTCACGTCGCCCCCCACAGGCATCCCCACAAGCAACTTGGGGGCTGTTGCAATCCGCGAATTGTGGAAAAGTTCGGCCTTACCGCGTTGGCACGGAGCCCAAAACTCGCATGAACAACCTGACGACCTGGCTGGGACTGGGCTTGGCGGTGGCCGCCTTGGTGGCCGTGCTGCTGGGCCTGCGCGTGGCCACGGTGCGCAAGCAACGCGCAGCCCAGGATGCCGCGCGACAACTGGCCGAGCAGCGCCGACAACAGGCCGCCCACAACCAGGCGTTGGCGCTGGCCCAGGCGCAAGCCGAAGCCCAGCGCCTGGAAGCCGAGGCCGTGGCGCTGGCACGCCAGCGCGCCCAGGCCGTGCTGCTGGCCCAGCGCCAGGCGGCAGCCGCCGAGCGCGAAGCCCGCCGCCGTGCTGCAGACGACGCTGCCAGGCAGCATGCACAGGAGCTGCTCGATAAACGTCTGGCCGAGCGGGCTGCCGATGCCGCAGCCCGCGCCGCAGCCGCCCCGCCAGTCGCCCCCCGCGCTGCCGTGCCCACGCCGTCCGCCGGGCGTCCCACGCCAGCACCCGCCGCGCCGCGCACACGCGCCGAGACCGTCGTGCTGGTGGCCGACGATTCCAAGGTCGTGCGCGTCAAGATCGGCCGGCTGCTCGAACAGCACGGCTTCCAGGTCATGCTGGCCGAAGACGGCCTGGCGGCGCTGCGCCAGATGCAACTGCAGGTGCCCCACGTGCTGCTCACCGACGCCGAAATGCCCGGCCTGGACGGCCTGGAACTGACGCGCAAAGTGCGCAGCCTGCCGCACATGGCGCACGTGATGGTGCTGATGATCTCGTCCGCCGACGGCAGCCTGGGCGAGGCCGCCCGCGCCGCCGGCGTGACGGCCCTGCTGGGCAAGCCCTACGCCGAGGACCAGCTGCTGGCCCACCTGGACCGCGTGCGTTGGCCGGCCACAGCCGCGACCTAAACCGCAGCCGTCAGCAAGGCCCGCAGCGTGTCCAGGCTGTCGGCCTCGTACACCGGCTTGTCGTGCCGAATGCGCAGCATGCGCGGGAAGCGCACGGCGATGCCGCTCTTGTGGCGCGGGCTGGCGTTGATGCCTTCGAAACCGATCTCGAACACCAGCGTCGGCCGCACGCTGCGCACGGGGCCGAACTTGGCCAGCAAGGTGGCGCGGATGACGCGGTCGACGGCCTTGAACTCCTCGTCGCTCAGCCCCGAGTAGGCCTTGGCGAAGGGCAGCAGCTGCAGCGCCCCTGGGACGGCAGGCTGGCCGCTGGCGATGTGGTCCAGCGCCGTCTGCGCCTCGGCCGGATTGGCCGGCGGGCGGCTCCACACCGCGAAGGTGTAGTCGGTGTAGACGCCCGAACGCCGGCCGTGCCCGGCCTGGGCGTAGACGAGCACGGCGTCCACCGCCAGCGGGTCGGTCTTCCACTTCCACCACACGCCGCAGGCCTTGGTGCGGCCGCTGCCGTATCGCGCCGTGGCTTGCTTGAGCATCAGGCCCTCGACACCGCGCTCGCGCGATGTCGCCCGCTGCGCGGCAAAGTCGGCCCAGGCGTTGCCGTGCAGCAGCGGCGACAGGCGCAGCAGCCCGTCTGCCAGCAGTTGCTCCAAGGCCGCGCGGCGTTGGCTTTGCGGCTCGTCCCGCAGGTCACGCCCGGCGTGTTCCAGCAGGTCGTAGGCGACGAGGACCACCGGCGCATCGGCCAGCAGCTTCTTGCCCAGCGTCTTGCGCGCAATGCGCTGCTGCAACAGGTTGAAGGGCGCCGGCTGGGGCTGGTCGTCATGCCACACCAGCACCTCGCCGTCGAGCACGCAGCCATCGGGCAGCCGCTGCACCCGGGCCACGACCTCGGGGAAGCGGTCCGTCACCAGCTCTTCACCGCGCGACCAGATCCAGACCTGGCCGGCGCGCTTGACCACCTGCGCGCGGATGCCGTCGTACTTCCACTCCACCAGCCAGTCGCTGCAGGGGCCCAGCGACTCCGGGGCGGCCGACAGCGCGTGGGCCAGGAAGAACGGGTAGGGCTGGCCCGACTGCTGGGCGGGGGTGTCGTGCGGCGCCAGCAGCGCCAGGAAACGGGCCGCGTCGGGCGTGGCCCGGGCTTCCGTGTAGCCCATCATGCGCTGAGCGATCTGCTTGGGGTCCAGGCCGGCGTGGGCGGCGAGCGCACGCTGCACCAGGAGGCGGCTGACGCCCACGCGCCAACCACCGCCGACCAGTTTCACAAAGATGAAGCGGCCCGCCGCGTCCAGCTCGTCCCAGGCGGCGCCGACGCGATCGGCCTGGTCGGCCGGCGACAGCCCGCGCAACGGCAGCAGGCGCTGCTCCACCCATTCGGCCAGGCCGGCCGCGCTGCCCTGCCCCGCGCCGGGCAGCACCTGCGCGATGGTCTCGGCCAGGTCGCCCGCGGCCTGGTAGCAGGCGTCGAACAACCAGTCGTCGATGCCGGCGCGGTGGCAGGCCAGCCCGCGCATCACCGCCGTGGGCACCACCTGGCGCGGCTTGCCACCGGCCAGGAAGTAGGTGGCCCAGGCTGCGTCGGCCGCTGGCGCCTGGGCGTAGTAGCGGCCCAGGGCTTCGAGCTTGGCAGCGGTGCGGGTGCTGGCGTCGAGCGCGTCGTACAGGTCGGCAAACAAGCGCATGCGGCGATGATGCCCTGTCAAGTGAAACGGTTAGGCTGCGGGCATGAGCATCCGCCACCTCGACAGCCTGCTGCAGCCCGAATCGGTGGCGGTGATCGGCGCGTCCGACCGCCCCGGCAGCGTGGGCGCCACCGTCTGGCGCAACCTGCGCCAGGGCGGCTTCGAGGGCACGGTGTACGCCGTGAATCGAAACCACTCCAGCGTTGACGGCGTGAAGGCCTGGCCCAGCGTGGCCGCGCTGCCCCGCACGCCCGAACTGGCGTTGATCTGCACGCCACCGGCCGGCGTGGCCGGACTCATCCGCCAGCTCGGCGCGCGCGGCACGCACGCGGCCATCGTCATGACGGCCGGCCTGACCGTGGCGCAGAAAAAGGCCACGCTCGCCGCTGCACGCAAACACACCCTGCGCATCCTGGGGCCCAACTGCCTGGGCCTGCTGGCGCCGCACCACGGGCTGAATGCCAGCTTTGCGCAACTGCCTGCGGCGCCGGGCACGCTGGCCTTCGTGTCGCAGTCGGGTGCGCTGGCCACGGCCATGCTGGACTGGGCGCAGCCGCGTGGGGTCGGCTTTTCGCAGGTGATCTCGCTGGGCGAGCATGCCGACGTCGATTTCGGTGACCTGCTCGACTACCTGGGCAGCGATTCGCGCACCCAGGCCATCCTGCTCTACATCGAAAGCATCGAGGCGCCGCGCAAGTTCATGTCGGCGGCGCGGGCGGCAGCGCGCAACAAGCCGGTCATCGTCGTCAAGGCCGGCCGCTCGGCAAAGGGCCAGCAGGCCGCGGCCTCGCACACCGGGGCGCTGGCCGGCAGCGACATCGTCTTCGACGCCGCCATCCGCCGCGCCGGCATGTTGCGCGTGGACACTTTGCAAGACCTGTTCACGGCCGCGGCCACGCTGGCGCACTTCCGCACACCGCCCACGCGCGGCCTGAGCGACCACCACCGCGACGCGCTGGACCGCCTGACGCTGGTCACCAACGGCGGCGGCGCCGGCGTGCTGGCCGCCGACGCGGCGGCGCGGGCGGGTGTGGAGCTGGCCGTGCTGTCGCCCGCCACGCTGAAAGCGCTGGGTGCGGTGCTGCCGGCGAACTGGTCCAACGGCAACCCGGTCGACATCATCGGTGACGCACCGGTAGAACGTTATTCAGCAGCCCTGAAAACACTGCTGGAAGACGCCAGCACGGGCACGCTGCTGTTCATGCACGCCCCCACCGCCATCGTGCCCAGTGCGGACATCGCCATGGCGCTGCTGCCCCTGGTGCAGCCCGCACCGGGCCAATTGCAGCGCCTGCTGGCCTGCTGGATGGGCGACCCCTCGGTGCGCGCCGCACGCACGGCTTTCCAGACCGCCGGCATCCCCTGCTACGACACCCCCGAGGAAGCCGTGCGGGCCTTCGCCATGCTGCGCGACTACCGCCAGAACCAGGCGCTGCTGCTCGAAGCCCCGCCCGCTGCGGGCACGCCAGCGCCGGCCCACCTGCAGCGCGTGCGTGACGTGATGGCCCGTGCGCTTGCGGCCGGGCAGGAATGGCTGACCGAGCCCGAGGCCAAGTCGGTGCTGGAAGCCTGTGGCATCCCCGTGGCGGCCACGCTGGTGACGGCCGCGTCGGCACGCGCAGCCGTGGCCGCTGCGCGGCGCATCGGCTACCCGGTCGTGTTGAAGATACTGTCGCCGCAGATCACCCACAAGAGCGATGTCGGCGGCGTGGCGCTGGACATCGAAGACGACGCCGCCCTGCGCACCGCGGCCGCGGCGATGCTGGCGCGTGTGGTGCTCCACCAGCCCGGCGCCGAGGTCACCGGCTTCACCGTGCAGCGCATGGTGCGCCGGCCGCGCGCGCTGGAGCTGATCGCAGGCGCCCATGTCGACCCGCTGTTCGGCCCGGTGATCCTGTTCGGCCAGGGCGGCACGGCGGTCGAGGTGGTGGCCGACCGCGCCGTGGCGCTGCCGCCACTGAGCCCGCCGCTGGCCCGCGCCCTGGTCGCCCGCACCCGCGTGGCGCGCCTGCTGGCGGGTTGGCGTGACGTGCCTGCCGCCGACATGGAGGCCATCGTGGCCACGCTGTGCAGCCTGTCGGCCCTGTTGGCCGAGGTGCCGCAGATCGCCGAACTGGACATCAACCCCTTGCTCGCCGACGCCAGTGGCGTGGTCGCGCTGGACGCCCGCATCCGCGTCAGCGCCCAGGCACCGGGCGGCGGCGCGGCCTTTGCCATCCGGCCCTACCCGGCCGAGCTGGTGCAGACGGTGGCCTGGCGTGATGGCACGGTGGTGCTGCGCCCCATTCGCCCCGAAGACGAAGCAAGGCACCTGGAATTCCTGAACCGGCTCGACCCCACCGACATCCGCATGCGGGTGTTCTACAGCCGGCGCAGCATCGAACGCACCGAGCTGGCGCGGCTGACACAGATCGACTACGAACGCGAGATGGCCTTCGTCGCCACCGCGCCGGGCGCCACGGGCGAGGAAGAAACCCTGGGCGTGGCGCGCGCCGTGACCGACCCCGACAACATCGGCGCCGAGTTCGGCATCGTCATCCGGTCCGACCTCAAAGGCACGGGCCTGGGCCGGCTCTTGATGGACAAGCTGGTGGGCTACCTGCGCCAGCGCGGCACCCGGTTCATCCACGCCACGGTACTGCGCGAAAACACACGCATGCTTGCGATGGTGCAGACCATGGGCTTCGCGCATGACGAGGAGCAGCCCGCCGACGACACGGTGGCGGTGACGCTGAGCTTGGTGCCGCCCGCAGTGGCACAGGCGGCAGAGTCGGCCGTGGCGAAGACCTGAGCCGTCAAGGCAGGCAGGTGTCGAACCCGGCCTGCAAGCCCGGGCGAGCGGCCTCTCAGTCGTCCTTCTTGCCGTGCCCCTTGCCCTTGCCGTGGCCCTTGCCTTCGTGTTGGACATGCTCCTGGTACCAGCCGTCCTGCACGAAGTACACCGGCACCCCGCAGGCCTGGTACCTGCCGCAATGCTTCTTCCAGTTCTTGCGGTGGCCCGGCGGCACCCACATGTACACCGGCTGCACGGGTTGCGGTCGGTTTTCGCGGACGATGATCACCGACTGCTGCTGCACCAGCACAGGCTGCGGATAGTTGCCGATGTCGATGCGGCCGTACACGCCGGGCTGGCTGATCTGCACCGACACGCCAACTTCGGCAGCGCTGGCGGCCAGCGTGAAGGGCAGGCACGCGGCCAGGGCGGCAAGCGAGATGTAACGCTTCATGGATCAACCCTCAAGGTGGCAACCCCTTCATAACGCCCGGCGCGGCCCCGGCGTTGTCGGACAACGCGCCGACTTGCGTGGTCTTTTCGTTGCAAGTTGTTGCGGCGGCACCGGCGGCCCGGCATCCCAGGCGCTCGAACAGCTGACGCATCAGTCGCCGGCCTCGTCGGCGCCGAACTCGGTTTTGAAACTGCCGGCCTGCAGGCCCTGCTGCTGCAACCAGCGCACCATCACAGCCTCGAAGCCGTGGGTGACGATGACCCGTTCAGCGCCCGTGGCCACGATCGCACTTTGCAGGCCGGGCCAGTCGGCGTGGTCGCTGAGCACGAAGCCGCGGTCCACGCCCTGGCGCCGGCGCGCGCCACGCAGCTGCATCCAACCGCTGGCAAAGCCGTCGCTCAGCTCACCCAGCTTGCGCGCCCAGGCGCTGCCATGCACGGCGGGTGGCGCGACCACCAGGGCGCGGCGCAGCAGGCCGGGCTCGGCCAGTTCGCTGGGCAGGAACGTGGGCGGCAGGGCCACGCCCGCAGCGCGGTAGGCGGTGTTCAGGGCCTGCACCGCGCTGTGCACGACGATGGGCCCGATGGCGCTATCCACGCCGGCGATCAGCCGCTGTGCCTTGCCGAAGCTGTAGGCCAGCAGCAGGCTGGCGCGGCCAGCGTCGGCATTCGCCTGCCACCAGGCGTTGATCTGCGCCATGACCTCGGCCTGCGTAGGCCAACGGTAGATCGGCAGGCCGAAAGTGCTTTCGGTGATGAAGCAGTCACAGCGCACCGGCTCGAAAGGCGCGCAGGTGGCGTTGGCATCGCCCTGGCCGCTGACGAAATAGTCGCCCGACACGACCCACACCCGGCCGGCGTGTTCCAGCCGCACCTGGGCCGACCCCAGCACGTGGCCGGCCGGGTGCAGGCTGACGCGCACGCCGCCCAGGTGCACGGGGTGGGCGTAGTCCAGCGTTTGCAGCGTGATGTCGCCCAGCCGTGCGCGCAGCACGCCGGCACCGGCCGTGTGGGCGAGGTAGGCGCCATGGCCGCGGCGGGCGTGGTCGGCATGGGCGTGGGTGATGACAGCGCGCGCCACCGGGCGCCAGGGGTCGATGTAGAAGTCGCCCGGCGGGCAGTAAAGCCCCTCGGGGCGTGCGACGACGAGGTCAGGATGTGCGATGGCGGTCACGCCGGCAGACCCCGGTGCGCGCCACGCCGGGCGATACTTCTGCCTGTGAGCACCGACCCGACCCCTTCGTTGAACTGGCGCGCCGACGACGGCAGCGGCCCGCTGTGGCGTCTGCTGCTGGACCCGCGCGGCCGCATCGCCCGGCGCACCTGGTGGCTGTACGGCGTGGCGCTGCCCATCGGCATGGCCTTCTTGCTGCATGCGCTGCTGGGCATCGCGCGCGTGCGTGTGGAGACGGCCGAGAACGCCGTCAACCTGCTGATGTTCTGGCCCACGGTGGCGGTGTCGGCCAAACGCTGGCACGACCGCGACCAGTCGGCCTGGTGGGTGCTGGTGGTGCTGGTGCCGGTGGTCGGCTGGTTGTGGGCGCTGTGGTGCAACGGTGTGCTGCGTGGCACGGTCGGGGCCAACCGCTTCGGGCCAGATCCAGTGGCCATCAGTACCGACCGGTGATGCCGGCCAGGCGCAGGTAGAGGGCGGCCACCCAGGCCACGCCAGCGCGCATCAGCCAGCCGCGCCAGCCGCGGCGCACGGGCGGACCAAGCACCTCCTGCGAGACGACCAGCGCCTCGTCGAAACGCTGCGCCAGGGCCGCGGTGAAGGGCGCGTCGCGCACCACCACGTTGGCCTCCAGGTTCAGCAGCAGCGACAGGGGGTCGATGTTGGAGCTGCCCACCGTGGCCCAGTCGTCGTCCACCAGCGCCACCTTGGCGTGCAGGAAGGCGGGGGTGTACTCGTAGATGCGCACGCCGCGGGCGCGCATCTCGTCATACACCGCCCGCGCGGCCAGCGCGGCGATGCGGTAGTCGACCTTGCCTTGCAGCAGCAGCCGCACGCGCACACCACGCCGGGCGGCTGCCGTCAAGGCACGGCGGAAGCCGCGCCCAGGGTAGAAGTACGGCACGGCAATGTCGATCCGCGTCTGCGCACGGCGGATGGCCTGCACATAGCTGAGTTCGATAGCCCGGCGCTGACGCAGGTTGTCGCGCACGACGAAGGCCGCGTGCACCGGCTGCACATCGGCCCCGGGTTCGGGCCGGGCGCCCGCGCCGCGCAACTGGCCGAGCAGCGTCAGCGTGGCCTTGACCGGGCGCCGGCTGCGCGACACCGCGCGCACTTCCTCCCGCCAGGCGCGCACGAGGTGGGCGCGCGCCCACATGGCGCGCGTCGCGGCATGCACCGATGCCGCCAGTGGCCCCCTGACGGCAATCGCGAAGTCCAGCCGCGGGCTGTCGACCCAGCCGTGGTTGAGGTCGTGCCGGTCGTCGATGAGGTTGATGCCGCCGACAAAGGCCACCGTTTCGTCGCACACACACAGCTTCTGGTGCAGGCGACGCAACTGCCCGGGCTGCAACCAGGCATACCAGCGCTCCAGCGGTCGAAACACCTCCAGCTTCACGCCCGCCGGCTGCAGCGCGCTGCGCAGTCCGGCCAGCGTGCCCAGCGAGCCGAAACCGTCGACCACCACATGCACGGCCACGCCGCGCGCGGCAGCCGCAGCCAGCGCGGTCTGGATGGCGCTGGCCGCAGGGTCGTTGTGAAAGATGTAGGTGGCCAGCCAGACCTCGCGCTGCGCCGCGTTGATGGCCTGGCACATGCGCGGGAACAGCTCGTCACCGCCCTGCAGCAGCTCGACCTGGTTGCCGCCCAGGAACTCGGGCTCGGGCACCGCTGCCCAGGCGCGCAGGCGTTTGAGATCGGGGCCGACCATGGCCGCGTCAGCCGGCCACCAACTCAGCCGCCAGCTCGGCCACCAGCGGCAGGTGGTCGGACATGCGCGACCACGTCATGCCGCGCGGCACCATGGTCTGCTGGCAGCGCAGGCCGCGCAGATAGAAGCGGTCGAGCGCGAACACCGGCGCCAGTGACGGAAACGTGGCGCGCTTGGCTGGCGCACCGGCCGGCGCGGTGGCGCGCGTGAGGCCCAGGGCCAGCATCGGCTCGTCGAGCCGCTCGCCCCAGTCGTTGAAGTCGCCGGCCACCACCAGCGGCTGGCCGGGCGGCACCTGCTGCTGCACGAAGCGCGCCAGCCGCTGCACCTGGCGCACCCGGCTGGCGTGCACCAGCCCCAGGTGGACCACCACGGCGTGCACGACGGTGCCGTTCCAGTCCACCGCAGCGTGCAGCAGACCGCGCTGTTCGAAGGGGTGGTCGCTCACATCATGGTGGCCGACCTCGTGGATGGGCCATCGCGACAGCAGCGCGTTGCCGTGCTCGCCGAAGCGCGTCACGGCGTTGGTGCGGTAGGCGACTTCATAGCCCACAGGCGCCAGGAACTCGGCCTGCCCCTGCGTTGGCCAGCCGAAAGAGGTGCGGTCAAAGCGCCGCGCTTCGCGGGTGTGGAACAGGCGCACTTCCTGCAGGAACACGAGGTCGGCGTCGAAGGCCTCGACGGCCTGGCCCAGGTTGTGGATTTCCAGCCGCTTGCGCGGCCCCACCCCACGCACGCCCTTGTGGATGTTGTAGGTGGCCACGCGCAGCACGCCGGGCCGGCCGCTGGCTGCCGGCATCAGCGAGGACTGCAGTGGCTTCAAGCCGGTCATGCCCACCCCTGCTGGCCGGACTGGCGTGCCGGCAACTGCAGGATGGCCTGCGCGTTGCTGGGCGAGAAGCAGCGCGCGGCAGCCTCGCGCCACGGCAGCCACTGGAACGCCAGGTGCTCGCGCGGCGCCAGGCGCACGGGCGTGCCGGCAGCCACGCGCAGGCCGAACACATGCTCGCTGTTGTGCGTGACACCGGGCGCGTAGCGGTGGCGCCAGGTGGCGTAAATCTCGTAGACGTTCTCCTGCGCCCAGTCGCTCAGCGCGCCGTCGGTGATGCCGGTTTCTTCCTGCACCTCGCGCCGCGCAGTGTCGGCCAGCAACTCGTCCTCGACGTCGAGCGAGCCCGTCACGCTTTGCCAGAAGCCGGGCTTGTCGGCGCGCTCCAGCAGCAGCACGTCCAGCGCCGCGGTGTGGATGACGACCAGCACCGAACGCGGGATCTTGAAGGGGCGGGGGACGTCAGACACCGCTGACCACGGCGTCCAGCGCGTCGATGATGCGGAACGACTCGGTTCGCAAGGAGGCCAGGGGGGACCCCAGTTGGCGTGCAAGCAAGGTGCCGGCTTCATGGGGCTTCAACACCACCCGCTCGCCCGCCACCACAAACTCAGGGGCCAGCCGCCCTGGCAGGCCGACCGCGTCCACGGTGCTGCGCGACAGCGGCGCGACCAGGCGAGTGGGAAGCTCGTCAAGAAGGTCACTCTGCAACACGACCAGGAAGGGAATCTGATCGCGCGCCTTGGCGACTGGATTGAGATGCACGTCCCACTGCGCCATCACCGCCTACCAAGTCCGGAACTCTTCGTTCCAGATTCCGTACTGCTCGAAGTGCCGGTTCTGCTCATCTACCCAGTCCTTGTACCGGGCATAGAACTCTTCCGAAGTGCGCGGCGGCGGTGGCTCCTGTCCCGCGCGCCGCTCGGCGGCGACCAGCGCGTCGTACTTCGCGGCCGAGATCAACACACTGTGGCGGCGGCCCGACTTCTCGATCGTCACAGGCTCGCGCTGGCAATGTTCCAGCATCTGCCCCAGGCGGTTCTTGGCTTCGGTGGCGGTGACTTCCATGGCCGGACTCCAAGGTGGCAATCCGGCCATTTTAGCTAATCAAGCCACAGGTGTCGGGTTGCGCAGCCGGATGTGCAGTTCGCGCAGTTGCACATCCTCGACGGCACTGGGCGCGCCGGTCAGCAGGCACTGCGCGCGCTGGGTTTTCGGGAAGGCAATCACGTCGCGGATGCTCTCGGCGCCGGCCATCAGCGTGGCGATGCGGTCCAGCCCGAAGGCCAAGCCGCCGTGCGGCGGCGCGCCATACTGCAGCGCATCGAGCAGAAAGCCGAACTTCAGCTGCGCGTCTTCCGGGCTGATGTGCAGCGCGGTGAAGACCTTGCTTTGCACCTCGGCACGGTGGATACGCACCGAACCACCGCCGATTTCCCAGCCGTTGAGCACCATGTCGTAGGCCTTGGCGATGCACGCACCCGGGTCGGTGTCCATCAGGTCCTCATGCCCGTCCTTGGGCGCCGTGAAGGGGTGGTGCACCGCGTTCCAGCGGCCAGCCGCGTCGTCGTGCTCGAACATCGGAAAGTCGACCACCCACAGCGGTGCCCAGACGTCGTTGAACAGCCCGTGGTTGCGGCCGAACTCGCTGTGGCCGATCTTCACGCGCAGCGCGCCGAGGGCGTCGTTCACCACCTTGGCCTTGTCGGCGCCGAAGAAGATCAGGTCGCCATTGCACGCGCCGGTGCGGGCGATGATCTCGGCCAGCGCCGCGTCGTGCAGGTTCTTCACGATCGGGCTCTGCAGCCCCTCGCGCCCCTTGGCGGCATCGTTGACCTTGATCCAGGCCAGGCCCTTGGCGCCGTAGATCTTCACGAACTCGACATAGGCGTCGATCTCGCCACGGCTCAAGCCGCCTTGCGCGTCGCCGCCCTTGGGCACGCGCAGCGCCGCGACGCGCCCGCCCGGCGTGGTGGCGGGACC
>JANNWL010000113.1:0-3252 GCA_031414735.1 Burkholderiales bacterium
GCAGCCGAACGCGGCAAGCGCGTGGTGGCCTTCCAGCGCGGCGAGGGCGACCTCTTCCTCATCAGCCTGAAGGCCGGCGGCTTCGGCCTGAACCTGACCGCCGCCGACTACGTGTTGATCGTCGACCCCTGGTGGAACCCCGCCGCCGAAGACCAGGCCATGGGCCGCGCCCACCGCATCGGCCAGCAACGCCCGGTGACGGTGTACCGCCTGGTCACGGCCGGCTCGATCGAAGAGCGCATCGTGGCCCTGCACCAGGACAAACGCAGCCTGGCCGACGGCATCCTGGAAGGTCAGGACCAGGGCGCGCCGATCGGGGCGGATGAGCTGGGGGCGCTGCTGCGCGACAGTTGACGAGCGCGGGACGGCTTGGCCCCGCGCAGCCGCACCTGGCAGTGGTAAGAACATCCCGCTTTGCACTCCAAGGGCTTCGCCCTTAGAGGCAGGCGCCGCGGGCCATTGCGGCGCCACCCGCGCGCCCAGCTTGGCGGTCGGTGGCCAGTGCCGGTCGGGTGATGTGGCGACACCTTTTCGCCAGCGCCTGCCGGTCTTCGGCTGGGCAGCGCATAGCGGCGTGCAGGCTGAACCCGTCAGGGTAGGCGCAGCGCATCTGCTTGGCGCGCGGGCCATAGGCATTTCGGCAAGTAAAGACAGCGGCCACCGCTGCCGAGGAACCAGCCACCAGCCGCTATGCTGCGTGCTCATAGCTCTGGGGTGCTTCCTTGCGCATTTTGCTGGTCGAAGACGACTCCGCTTTGGCTGACACCACCACCCGCGCCTTCATGGCGCAGGGCTGGGCCGTGGACTGGTCGCCGCGCGGGGAACCGGTGGCGGCGTCGGTCAAACAAGATCCCTACGATCTGGTGGTGCTGGACATCGGCCTGGCCGGCATCGATGGCTTTGAGACGCTGCGCCGGCTGCGCGCCCAAGGCAGCCGCACGCCGGTGTTGATGCTGACGGCGCGGGACGCCGTTGAAGACCGCGTGCGCGGCCTGGAAGGCGGCGCTGACGACTACCTCGTGAAGCCCTTCGCGATTGCCGAGCTCGTGGCGCGCGCGCGCGTGCTCACCCGCCGCGCCCAGGCGCGCCAGGGCGACCTGCTGGTGATGGGCGCCTTGCGCATGGACCTGGTGGCCAAGCGCGCCTTTGTGGGTGACGCACCGCTGGAGCTGTCAGCACGCGAATGGAGCGTGCTGGCGTTCATGCTGGAACGCGCTGGCAAGGTGCTGAGCAAAGACCAGATCCTGCTGGCCATCGCGGGCTGGGACGATCAGCTTTCGGGCAACGCCATCGAGGTCTATGTGTCGCGCCTTCGCGCCAAGCTGGAACCTGCCGGTGTGAAGGTGCGCACCGTGCGCGGGTTTGGTTACCTGCTGGAAGCCGGCCCTGCCGATGGCAGCTGAAAGCGGGCGGGCGCCCAGCCTGCGGCGCACGCTGCTGGCCTGGCTGCTGCTGCCGCTGCTGGTGATCGTGCCTGCGGCGATGGCAATGCAATACGCCTTGGTGCTGCAACCGGCGCGCCAGGCTTTTGACCAGGCTTTGGGCAACACTGCGCTGTCGGTGGCGGCCTTCGTCACTGAACAGGATGGGCGGCTGCGCTTCGACATGAACCCGCAGGTAGAGCGCAGCATTCGCACCGACCAGCAAGACAGCATCTACTACGTGGTGCTGGGCCCGGACCAGCAGCGCCTGGCTGGCGACCCGCCGCTGGCGCAAGCTGCGGTGGACCTGGCGGCCGATGAGCTGGCCTACTTCGACACCACCATCGACGGGCAAGCCGTGCGTGTGGCCGCTCGCGGCGTGGCCTGCGGCAACGCCGTGTGCCAAGTGCGCGTGGGCGAGACGCAGGTCAAGCGCCAGAAGGTCTTCCGCGAATCGCTGGTGGGCACCGTCGGCGGTGTGCTGGCCTTTGCCCTGGCCAGTGGTCTGAGCATCGTGTTGGCGGCGCGCCGTGGCTTGCTGCCCCTGCGCCAGTTGGGTGAACAGGTGGGGCAACGTTCGCTGGACGACCTGCGCCCTCTGGACCCCGCCCGCATCCCGCGCGAGTTGCACAGCCTGGTCCTGGCCATGAACCGGCTGCTCGACCGCATGCGCAGCGGCTCGCTGGCCCAGCAAGCCTTTCTGGCCGATGCCGCGCATCAGTTGCGCACGCCGCTGGCGGCCCTGAAGAACGAAGCCGAGCTGGCGCTGGCCGAAGTTCACCCACCGGCGGTGCAGGCCACGCTGGCACGCTTGAACACCAGCGCGGCACGCGCGGCGCGGCTGTCGTCACAGCTCTTGTCGCTGGCGCGCAGCGACAGCGCCGCGGCAGCCACCCTGCCGGTCGAGACGCTGGACTGGGAAACCCTGGCCGCAGAAGCGGCGCAGGAATGGGTGCCCCGCGCGCTGGCCGCTGGCATCGACCTGGGGTTCGAACTGCGCAGCGCGCCTTTGTTGGGCCGCAGCTTCTTGCTGCGCGAACTGCTGGCCAACCTGCTGCACAACGCCTTGGCCCATGCCGGCCAAGGCGCGCAGGTCACCGTTCGCTGCTGGCACGATGAACACAGCGCGGTGCTGGAGGTGCAAGACAACGGCCCAGGCATCGCCGCCAGCGAACGCGCGCGGGTGATGCAGCGTTTTCAACGCGGCGGCTCGGGCGGCGCTGCACACGGGCAGGCCCACGAAGGCAGCGGCCTGGGCCTGGCCATCGTGCGTGACATCGCCAACGGCGCCGGCGGCCAAGTGGAACTGCTGGACGCTCCCGCAGGCCCCGGCTTGCGCGTGCGCGTGAGCCTGCCCATGGCGACACGGGGCGCAAGGTGACAGCTTCCCGTCAGCTTGGGCTCGGGTTTTCAACAGGCCAGCCTTGCACAATGGTGCGCATGAGTGTTGCATTTGTTTCGCCATCGCCTCGTCCCTTACACAGGCGCGAGCTGGCATCGAAGACGCTTTTGGTGCTGTCCTTGGTGCGCGCCTTGGTTTGGGTTGGCCCCTTGTGGCTGGTTGGGGTTCAGGTTGCAACGGCTGCGAACGGCGACCCGCCTGCGCGGGTGGGCCACGCCAGCTTTTTCAGCGGGCTTGTGCAAACCAGCGTCGACGGTGAGAACTGGCAACCGGCAGCGGTGGGCGCACCGTTGACCACCCGCTGGGCGCTGCGCACCTTGGCAAGTGCGCGGGTAGACCTGCGCATCGGCTCCACCGCCCTGCGCATGGCGCCAGACGGCCAATTGCAGTTTGAACAGTTGGACGACAGGGCGGTGGTCATCGCGCTGC
>JANNWL010000114.1:0-4312 GCA_031414735.1 Burkholderiales bacterium
TCTCGCGCGATTTCCGGCAACAGCAGCAGCGCGATCAAGCCCTGCTGCAGCGGCAGCAGCAGGCGCAGCATCTGCCGGCCCTGGTGGCGCAGTTGCAGGCGCTGGCCACGCAGCTGGACCTTCAAGCCCGGCAGTCGCAAGAACAGCTGCTGGCCAGCCAGCAACGCTTTCACGGCAGCACCGAGCAGGCTTATCGCGAACTGGCAGCGTCGGTGGACCGGACGCTGCAGCGCAGCCTCAGCCACAGCCTGGCCGAAGGGGCGCGCCTGGCTGCCGCCACGCTGCAGCCGGCGGTGGCGACCACCCTGGCCGGCATCACGCGCGAAACCGCCGCGCTGCACGGCCACCTGACCCACGTCGTTCAGCATCAACTGGAAGGTTACGCACAGCACTTCGAGACCCACGCCCAAGACTGGTTGGACGCCGCCGGCACGCAGCTGCAGCAGCACGGCAGCCGCTTGCTGAGCACGCTGGAAGAGGCGCAGACCCGCCAGCAAACGCAAGGCGCGGCAGCTGCCGAACAACAGCGCGCCGCGTGGCTGGCCACGCTGGAGGTTGTCAGCGTCCAGGCGCAGGAACAGGCCCGCCAGACCGTGGCCGAGGTGGCCCGCCTGGTGCAGACCGCGTCCGAGGCACCGCGCGCCGCGGCCGCCTTGGTGGCTGAACTGCGCGGCAGCCTGAGCGACAGCCTGGCCCGCGACAACGCCATGCTGGAGGAGCGCAGCCGCATCATGGACACGCTGAACGGCCTGCTCGGCGCCGTACAGCACACCGCCGCAGAGCAAAAGGCAGCCATCGACAAGATGGTGGCCGCCACCGCCGACTGGCTGGACCAGGCCGGTGCGCACTTCACGCAGCACGCAAACGCCGAGTCGTCACGCTTGAACCGTGTCGCCACGCAGCTCACCGGCAGCGCGGTGGAGGTGGCCAGCCTGGGCGCGGCCTTCGGCAGCGCGGTGGACCTGTTCAGCCAGTCCAGCAGCAAGATGGTGGCGCAGCTGCAGCGCGTGGAAGAAGCGCTGGCCAAGAACAGCACACGCAGCGACGACCAGCTCGCCTACTACGTGGCCCAGGCGCGCGAGGTCATCGACCTGAGCCTGCTGTCGCAGAAGCAGATCGTCGACGACCTGCAGCGCCTGGCGCGCCAGAAGGCGGCTGCGGGAAGCGAGGCCTGAACATGCCGTCCCGTCTTGAAGACCTGGACGCCGCCGCCGACGCCGGTCACGAAGCCACAGCCCCCGTGTGGGCGGTGTTCGGCGATCTCATGGCGGGCTTGCTGGGGGCCTTCGTGCTGATCCTGGTCTTCACCCTGGCCCTGCAGCTGGACCTGGCCTCGCAACTGGAGCAGGAAGTCAGGAAGCGCCAGGCCGAAGAACAACGCCGCAGCGCGCTGGAACAGGCGCTGGCGATCCCGCTGGCCGAGGGCCGCGTGACGCTGAACAACGGCCGCATCGGCATCAGCAGCAGCCTGCTGTTCGCCTTCAACTCCGACCAGCTGCAGCCCGAGGGCCGTGTGCTGCTGAAGAACCTGGCCGCCACGCTGGCCGCCTACCTCGGCGCACGCGACGAGATCCTGATGGTCAGCGGCTTCACCGACGACCGGCAGATGCGCGGCGGCAGCCAGGCCTTTGAAGACAACTGGGAACTCTCCGCCCGGCGCGCGCTGACGGTGACGCGCGCCCTCATCGCCAGCGGCGTGCCGCCGTCGGCCGTGTTTGCCGCGGCCTTCGGTGCCGAGCAGCCCGTGGCGTCGAATGCCGACGATGCCGGACGCGCCCTGAACCGCCGCGTCGAGATCACGCCCACAGCCAAGCCCGGCGTGAAGAAGGTGGCGTCCCCGTGACCGCGCCTGCACTTGAGCCGGGCGAAGAACCGCCAGCGTCGGCGCAACCCCGCAACCTCGCCGACCTGCTGTCCTACATCGCCCGGCACACCGGGCCGCCGGGTGAACTCAAGGCCGTGCGCGACTACCGTGGCACCTGGGTGCGCTTGGGGCAGGAACAGCGGCTGCGGCAGTCCGGGACCCAGGTGCCCGCCAACGCGGGGCCGCTGAACAGCCAGCGCCTGCTGCACCAGGCGCTGACAGTGATGCGCGACACGTCACCGGCCTACTTTCAGCACTTCATGGGGCACGTCGAGAGCCTGCTGGCGCTGGAGGCGCTGAGCCAGCCACCCGGCTTGGCGAAGAAGAACGCGGCCCGGGGCGCCCGCCGGCGCTAGACCGTCCCCGGCACCGGGCGTGCAGACCACCTGCCCGCGCGCCCAACCAGTCCAGTTCAGTCATGACTTGAGGCGCAGCAGGCAGGGCCTTGAGGAGGCTGTTCATAATCAAAGCGTCCCGGCTTCACGCTCTTGTGCCTCGTGCGTCTCGAATCATTGCCCAAGTCATCGCCGGCCCTGCCCGCCGCGCTCCACATCGTGTTCACAGCAGGCTGGCGCAACTGCCAGTCCGGTCGCCTTCAAATGAAGGGCCAATGACAAGCGCCGAAGCCGAGTGCCGCGGCACGGCGGATGCCGCCACGGCCATGCACCCCTTGCGCCGCCTGTTCGGCTATGCAGGCAAACACCGGCGTGACGTGTGGCTGGCCACGTTCTACAGCGTGGTCAACAAGTTCTTCGACGTCCTGCCCGAACTGCTCATCGGCGTGGCCGTGGACGTGGTCGTCAACCAGAAGGCGTCTTTCCTGGCCCGGGTCGGCCTGGTGGACCCCAAGCACCAGTTGCTGGCCTTGACGGCGCTCACCGCGTTCATCTGGCTGATGGAGTCGTGGACCGAGTACCTGCTGGAACTGAAGTGGCGCAACCTGGCGCAGGACCTGCAGCACGAAGCGCGGCTGGACGCCTACGCGCACGTGCAGCAGCTGCCGCTGGACTGGTTCGAGCGCAACCGCAGCGGCAACCTGATGTCGGTGCTGAACGAAGACGTCAACCAGATGGAGCGCTTCCTGAACAACGGGCTGTCCAGCCTGATCCAGGTCTTCATGGGCACGCTGATGGTGGGCGCGGTGTTCTTCGCGCTGACCTGGAAGCTGGCAGCGCTGGCGCTGATCCCGGTGCCCTTCATCCTGGTCGGCGCCTTCTGGTTCCAGGCGCGCCTGGCGCCGCGCTATGCCTCGATGCGTGAAGCCGCCGGGGCCATGTCATCGCGGCTGTCCAACAACTTGCAAGGCATTGCCACGGTGAAGGCCTTCGCGGCCGAGGACTTCGAGGTCGGCCACATCCGGCAGGCTTCAGACGACTACCGCACGCGCAACACCGAAGCCATCCGCTGGTCGGCGGCCATCACGCCCGTGATTCGTATCGCCATCCTGGCCGGCTTCGCGTTCACGCTGCTCTACGGCGGCTTCCTGGTGCTGGAAGGCGAGCTTGGCGTGGGCATCTACTCGGCCCTGGTCTATCTCACGCAGCGGCTGCTGTGGCCGCTGACGCGCCTGGCCGAGTTGAGCGACATGTACAACCGCGCCATGGCCTCCATCGACCGCGTCATGAACCTGCTGCAGACGCCAGTGACCATCCCCTACGCGGGCCAGCCACTGCCGCTGGCCACGGTGCGCGGCGAGTTGGTGTTCGACGACGTGCGCTTTGCGTATGACTCTGCAGACGCCGCTGACACCAGGCGCCTGGCGGTGGACGGCGTCAGCCTGACCATCGCCCCGGGCGAAACAGTGGCCTTTGTCGGCAGCACCGGCAGCGGCAAGAGCACCCTGACACGCCTGCTGCTGCGCCTGTACGACACGCGGCCCGGCAGCATCCGGCTGGACGGCACGCCCATCACCGACCTGGCGCTGCAAGACCTGCGCCGCGCCATCGGCTATGTCTCGCAGGACAGCTTCCTGACCGACGGCACGGTGGCCGAAAACATCGCTTACGGCACCGATGCCGGCAGCCATGCGGCACTGCGCGACAAGATCATCGCCGCCGCCCAAGCCGCTGAAGCACACGACTTCGTGATGGCGCTGCCGCAGGGCTACGACACCCCCGTCGGCGAGCGCGGCATGAAGCTGTCAGGCGGCCAGCGCCAACGCCTGGCGCTGGCCCGCGCGATCTTCAAGGACCCACCGATCCTGATCCTGGACGAAGCCACCTCGGCGGTGGACAACGAGACCGAGGCCGCCATCCAGCGTTCGCTGGACAAGCTGGTCGTGGGCCGCACCAGCCTGATCATCGCGCACCGGCTGTCGACCATCCGCCATGCCACGCGGATCCATGTGATGGAGGCTGGCCGCATCGTCGAGACCGGCAGCCACGAGGCCCTGGTGGCGCAGGGCGCCCTGTATGCGGCGCTGTGGCGCCTGCAGACCGGCGAGCGGGC